>VXSY01000206.1 GCA_009837725.1 Gammaproteobacteria bacterium
CATGTCCGGGTGCAGCGGGGGGCGTCCGTCAATGTCGGGCGGCTTGATGAAGAGTTTGGTGGAGATTGTGTAGAGCCGCTGGTAGACTGGTAGCTGCTGGGCGATGGCAAGCGTCGCAGGATGGCGGGCGTAGTCGAACAGGATCGGGTCCGTCTCCAGGTTCATGATCTTGTTGATGCCGTGCACTGGCGTCTTCGGCGTCACGGCGCCTTTCACGACCATCACGTCGCGCATCACCGTCATTTCGGGCGGGGCGTTGCCGGCGGCGATGTCGAGGAAACGGGCGTTGTAGCGTTCGCGTTGCGCAGGTTCCAGCAAACCAGGCACCAGCACGAAGCCCTCGCGATGGAACTCGGCAACTTGCTCCTCGGTCAGCATGGCGCACCCTCTTCTTGGGGGCCAGGCGCGACTCCGAGAAACCTCTTTGCGAGTGCCGGTCCTGCGCCTTCGTCCTCATGCTTGAAGAAGGCGAGACCCCGACCGGCACCGCTTTGCTCGCCCCGCTCGCGCCAGAGGGCCAAGCTTGCGTCGTCGTAATCCTGCTTGCGCAAACGAAAGTACGCCCAGTCCGTCGTGGCGAAAAAGGTCGGCAGGTCCAACTTGCCGTCCTCGGAAACGCAGATGGCGGCGTCGTGGCTTCCGAGCGTCTCGGCAATCTCCTCGTCAAACCAAGACCGGTGGCGAAACTCCAGGGCCACGGGCAGCTCCTTCGGCCAGGTGCCGAGGAAGGCATCGAGCAGCTCGGCATCCTTGCGCACGTACGGCGGAAGTTGAAACAGCACGCAACCGAGTTTGTCGCCCAGCGTCCGCACCTTGCCCGCGAGGTACGAGGTGGCGTCTTCGCAGTCGCGGAGCCTCGCCTTGTGCGAAATGCTGCGCGGCGCCTTGATGGAGAAGCGGAAGTGGTCCGGCACCGCATCACGCCATGTGTCCAAAGCCTTGCTCGACGGCATCCGGTAGAAGGTGTTGTTGATTTCCACTGCCGGCAACTGCGTTGCATACCAGCCAAGCATGGCATCGGGCTTGATCTTCTCGGGGTAGAAACTGCCCTTCCATTCCTTGTAGCTGTAGCCGCTTGTCCCCGCCAGCCACTCCATCTTGAACTCCTCCATATGCGCGCCGCACGATAGCAGACGTGGTTTGCTGTGTGCCTTCCTCAGCGGGCGATCGCGCCGCCGTCGATGATGATGTTCTGGCCGTGGATGGCATCGGCGCGCGAGCTTGCGAGGAACAGCACGAGGTCGGCGACTTCCTCGCGCCGGGCGATGCGGCGGATGGGGATGCGGGCAGCGACGTGGGGTTCCACCTCCTCCCAGGTGTCGCCCCAGCCCTCGCGAGCGGCTCGGCGCATGTAGCCAGCCTCAACTTCCGGAGTGCGGATCATGCCGGGCGATACGAGGTTCACCCGGATGCCGGTGCCAGCCACCTCCTGGGCGAGGCTCGAGGTCATGGTCACGAGGGCACCCTTGGCGGAGTAGTAGTGTGGGTTGCGTGCCGCCGGGGCGAGGGTGCCGGCGGTGCCGAGGTTGATGATCCGGGCGCTCTGGCGCTCGCGCATCTCGGGCAGGAAGCGGCGAATCATGCGCTGTGCCGACAGCACGTTGGTTTCGTACATGGCGAGCCAATCGGCGTCGGAAGCAGCCTCCCAGCGACCTCCGCTGGCAGCGCCGTAGTTGTTGACGAGAATGTCCGGCGCCGCGCCGACCTGCTCCGTCACGGCCGCGGCACCCTCTTCGGTGCGAATGTCGCCAAACACCGCCGTGCCGCCGCCGATTTCGGCCACGGCCGACTGGGCCTCGTCCTGTTCGAAGCCGTGGACGAATGCACGTGCTCCTTCGTGCAGGAACGCGGCGGCGATGACCAAGCCTGTGCCGCGGTGGCTGCCTGTGACGAGGACCGATTTGCCGCCTAGTTCGAGATCCATGCGCCGCTCCCCTTGAGTCGCTTGAGGAAGTATGCCAAGTGGCGAAGTGCGGCGGAGAAATGGCCCCGCGTGCGATACTGCGCGGGTGCGTTGCCGGGCACCGAAGAGAGGGCGAGGGGCTGGCCGTCTTGGACGAGTTTGAGGACATTCGTCCGTATCGCGATGCGGAGGTTGCCGGTGTTCTGGCGCGGCTGCTCGACACTGGCGAACTCATTGAGCTCGCGGCGGCGCGCATTGCGCCGACATGGCATCGATTGCTGCCCGGACTGGTGCGTCATTGGGTTCGCGCCCTGCTGCGGCGCCGCCTCAAGGGCGTCGACTCGGTGGCAGACATGCAGCAACTGCTCTCCACCCATGTCGAGAAGCTGGTGCGCAAGACCATGACCGAGTTCACCTACGCCGGCGTCGAGCATTTGCAGCGCGGCGTGCCGCATCTGTTCGTCTCCAACCACCGCGACATCGCCGTGGATCCGGCCCTCGTCAACTATGCGATCTGGCTCGAAGGCCACCAGACCGCCGAAATCGCCGTGGGCGACAACCTGCTGGGCCGCCCGTTCGAGAGCGACCTCATGCGCCTGAACAAGAGCTTCTTGGTGCCGCGTGGCGGTGGCAGCGCCCGGGCGCAATACGCGGCGCTCAGCCGCACTTCGGCCTACATTCGTCACACCCTCGAATCCGGCACCTCGGTGTGGATTGCCCAACGCGAAGGCCGCACCAAGGACGGCTTCGACCGTACGGATCCCGCCCTCTTGAAGATGCTGGGACTGGCCTGGCGCAAGGAAGTCGCGGCGCCCTTTGGCTGGCTGCAACGCCTGCGCCTCGTGCCGGTGTCGCTCTCCTACGAGCTCGATCCTTGCGCGGCCATGAAGGCACGGGAACTGTATCTGCGCGACCGTGACGGCGACTACGCGAAGGCGCCGGATGAGGACTTCCGCAGCATTGAACTCGGCATCCTCGGCTTCAAGGGCCGCGTCCACGCCCACTTCGCACCGCCCGTCGAGGGCAGCTTCGAGTCGGCAGAAGCGCTCGCGGACTCGATGGATCGAACGATCGTGGGCAATCTCGCCGTGTACCCCACCCACCACTGGGCTGAGGCGGAACTCGCGGGCAAGGGAGCCGAACCGCACCTTCGCGCAATGACGGAGCGAGTTCGCCGCGAACTGACGGAGGCGCGCGAGGCTTGCCCCCCGGAACACGCGCCTTGGCTGGCGGCTCAATACGCCAATTTGATCGAGAGCAAGCGGGCCCTGGGCGGCGGGGAGGGTTGACGAGGTATGTGCGGGGCGAGGGCCGTACGAAGAAAGCGGCTCAAGAATCATAGGGTTGCGTTGTTGGTCCGTGGAAGTGCCATCTGCCGCGGACGCCCGGGTCGCCGACGCGCGTGGACAGGCTTGAAGGGCCTTGGAGGGAAGGCATCCTGCCTTCCCTAAGCGCCGATAGGCGCTTGTTCACCACCACAATGAAGCAGGTGCGCTGACGCGCAGGGAAGGCAGAATGCCTTCCCTCCAAGGCCCTCACTTTGAGTCAGATCGCCCAAGCATCAACGTGTTAGGCGTTTGTTCCATGTAAGCGTGGCCTACGACCTACCGTGCGGCACGGCGTACCGTCGCGCCTACCACCGTGTTGCGGCGGCTGGCTTCGATGGCACGGCGCAGCAGTTCGCTGGACTCCGGGTCCAGTTCGACGAAGTTGCCGAGTTCGCAGATGGTGGACGGCAGCTCGGTGGAGCTGCGGCCCACTCCGCGGAAGCGGTCGCGGGCGCAGAATCGCCAACTGCGGCGTTCCATCGTCAGGCGCATGTTGCTGTGCAGTCCCAGACAGCGTTGGCGGAGCCGGTTCCACCAAAGTGTGCCGCGGCGACCCTCGAAGACCAAGTTGCGGTCGTCGACGACTTCCACGTTGCCGAAGCCGCCGCCGGGAATGCAGCGGGACTCGTTCACATAGGCGGTGTTGCCGAGTGGGTTGGCAAGGATCGCTTCGATGTCTGCATTCGCTGGCGCAGCAGGGTCTGCCTTCGACGCGGCTGTCGTGGCCTCGCTCTCGGCCGCCATTGCGGTCCCGAAAAACGGTGCCACCGAATAGAGACCTATGACGAAGCACCAATACGCGGTGCACTCACGACGCCGAGCACGAAGGCGTCCCGTGCGTGGGGTCGAGAGCATGGCTTGGGGGCGCGTCACAGGCTCACAAGTGACTTGGCGCGCCCTTACGGGCGCGGCGCCCTCCTCCCAAAGCCGCGGAGGCATCGCCGTACTCAGCAGCCGAGACTGGTTGCGACGGCTGCCAGCGCAGCGCCGCACCGCGCCTCGACCTTCAGGGTGAGCATGGCGTCGGCGCGCGTCACCCCTTCGTTCAGTGCCGCGACGGGCAGGTGCAGAGCCTCGGCCCGGCGGCAGAAGCGAAAGCTCGACTGCACCATCACCGACGATCCGCAGATCAGCACGCCGTTGCAGCCGGCGAGCGCGTTGAATGCCGCGTCCACCCTCGCTCGCGGCACGCTCTCGCCGAAAAAGACCACATCCGGCTTCGACGCCGCCGCAACGGTCGCAATAGGGGACGCGGAAGTCAGACAGGTCCACGCCCTCGAAATCGGCGTCGCCGTCTGGTGCGAGGGAGTGGTCAGGCGTCTCGAATCCTGGATTGTTCCCGGCCAGCCACGCGGCCACGTCGGCACGAGCCGTTCGGTGCCCGCATGCGGTACAGGTCACGGCATCTAGCCGCCCATGCAGGTCGACCACCCGTTCGTGACCTGCCGCCTGATGCAGGCCGTCGACGTTCTGCGTCACGACGATGCCGACGACTGCAGCGCGTTCCAACCTCGCGAGGGCGAAATGCGCCGGATTGGGCCGCGCCGCGCGAAAGCGCCGCCAGCCGACATGGCTCCTCGCCCAGTAGCGCTGCCGGGCCGCCTCGCTGCGGATGAACTGGTCGTACTGCACCGGCGGCTTGCGCTTCCACTGACCGTCGCGGCCGCGGTAGTCGAAGATGCCGGATTCGGTGCTGCATCCTGCGCCGGAGATGACGAACAGGGGGGCGTGGCGGGCTGCGAAATCGGCGATCCTCGCTACGTCGTCCGCGGTCGGCTGTACCGAGGCGGGCGTGGTCTCGAGGCCACGTGGACGGCGTGGCTGCGGCGGAGGCGACGCCGACGGTGCGTGAGGTACCGGACCCGTCACGGGGCGCTCCCTCTGCGGCCCGATGGTCACGACGCCGCGTCCTCGCCGAGATAGCGAGCGCGCAGGTGGCTAAGGAACGCCTCGGTGCCCAAGGGCCTCCCGGTGGCGCGGACGATCAAATCGCTTCCGGCCATCACCCGGCCTTGGCCGTGGATGTTGTCACGCAGCCAGTGCAGCAAAGGCGCGAAATCACCCGCGCCGATGGCGTCCTCCACCCCCGGCAAAGCTGCTCTCGCCGCCTGCCAAAGCTGCGCCGCGGTGACGGCGCCCAAGATGTAGGAGGGGAAGTAGCCGATCAGGCCAGCGAACCAATGCACATCCTGCATGCAGCCATCTTTGAAATTGCCGGCGGTGCCGATGCCGAGATAGCTCTGCATCTTCTCGTCCCACGCGTCCGGAATGTCACGAACGGCGAGAGAGCCGTCGAGCAGCGCCGTCTCGATCTCGTAGCGAAGGACGATGTGCAGAGGATAGGTTGCTTCGTCCGCATCCACGCGAATGAAGCTGCGCTCAACGCGAGTGGCAAGCCTTGCGAGGTTGGCGGCGCTCCAGGTGGGGTCGGTTTCGTCGACGCCGAAGGCGCGACGGACGATGGGCGCAGCGAAGGCAAGGAAGGGCGCGCTCCGGCACACCTGCATTTCCATCAACAGCGATTGGCTCTCGTGCAGCGCCATCCCGACCGCCACGCCCACGGGCTGCCCCCGCCAGGCCGGCGGCAGGCCCTGTTCGTAGAGCGCATGGCCGGTTTCGTGCAACACCGCGAACATGGACTTGAGGAAATCGCCCTCGTCGTAGCGCGTGGTGATGCGGGCATCGTCCGGCTCGCCGCCGCAGAAAGGATGGTGGCTCACGTCGAGCCGCCCGCGCTCGAAGTCGAAGCCCATGTTGCGCATGAGGGTGCGACCGAGGTGCGCCTGCGCGGCGATGGAGAAGGGGCCGGTCGGCGCTTCGGCCGGCACCTGCCGGGAGATCGCACGGTCGATCAAGTCCGGAAGGACATCGCGGAGTTCGCCGAAGATTGGATCAATGGCAGCCCGCGTCAGGCCGGGTTCGTATTCGTCGAGCAGCGCATCGTACGGTTCGGTGCCGTCGCCGACCGCCTCGGCAAGGGCGTGGCCGCGTTCTCGCGTCAAGCCAAGCACCTCCTCGAGCCCCTTCGTGACGGCGTCGAAATCGTTCGCGCCTCTCGCCGTGCGCCAGATTTGCTCGCTTGCGGCGGAGGCGCGGGTCAGCGCCGTCACGAGGTCTTCCGGCAGCGCCCGTGCCCGACGCGAAACCCGCGCCATCTGGCGGAGGTTGGCGCATCGCCAAGGATCGTCTTCCTGCGCGAGCGCCGTGTCGGTCAACTCCGCGATGTCCGGCGCGGCTTCGAGCGAGTGAACGGTTCCGGCGAGTGCCGCCAAGGCGTCGGCGCGCATCTTGCCGCCGCCGCTCGGCATCATCACCGCCTCGTCCCAAGACAGCATCGACTCGGCATGACGCAGGTGGCCGATGGTGCGAAAGCGCTCCTCCAGGCCTTCGTACAGCTCTCCGGCTTGCGGCATCAGTCGTCCATCCCGACCGGGTCTGCGGCGGCGATGCGGTCCGCGGCGCCGATCGCAGCCCTCGCCAAGCGCGGCATGCGCCAGTCGCCGGCCGGAGTGCCGCTGCCCGTGTTCACCGTCAGCGCCACGGCAAGCCGCCGCGAAGGGTCGCAGAACGCGCCGCTGCCGCCGTAGCCGTAGTGCCCAAAGGCATCCGGTGCGGTCTTGCCCAGGGTGAACGCGCGGTGATAGCCGAGCCGCCAGTGCATGGGGATCATCAACACTCGGTCGCGGCCTCGGTTCTCCACCCGCGACAACTCCACCAGGCGTTCCCGCGAAACGAGCCGCACCCCGTCGATCTCGCCGCCTTCCGCCAGCATCGCATACACGCGCGCCAGCGCGCGCGCCGTGAACTGGCCATTGGCGCCGGTAATCGTCGGCGGCCCGGTGTGCTCGGCCTTCCAGGCGAACGGTTCATTGAACGGCGTTAGCGCATTGCGGAACTCCGCGAGGTCGACGCCGACGCGAGCGAGCCCCGTCTCGATCCACTCTTGCGCGTTCTCGCGCCACGCCGGCTTGTCGGAGGGCGGCTCCGCCATGCCATTTTCGAGTTCAGCTCGCCGCGGCATGGCCTCCCCCGGCAGGCCGATGAAGCAGCCATCGAGATCGAGTGGCGCCACAAGCTCGTCGGTGAGGGCCTCGGCGAGGGACTTGCCCGTGAGTCGTTCGATGAGCCCACCCACCAGCCAGCCGAAGGTGAAGGCGTGATAGCCATGTGCGGTGCCAGGCTCATGTGCCGGTTCGGAAGCCGCCACCCGACGGCACATGTGATCCCAGTCCAGCATCTCCCGCGGCGAGGCGATCATGTCGGTGATTCGATACAGGCCCGCCTCGTGGCAGAGAACGTGCCGGATCGTGATGCGCTCCTTGCCACCGGCCTCGAACCCGGGCCAATGCTGCGCCACCGGATCGTCGTATGCCGCCTTGCCCTGATCGATCAGCATATGCATGAGCGTCGAGACGATGCCCTTGCCGGTGGAGAAGCAAGGCGCAATGGTGTCCTCGCCCCAAGGCGTGCCGGCGTCGTCGCGGGTGCCGCCCCAAATGTCCGCCACGCAACGGCCGCGGTGATACACGGTGGCCGCCCCGCCGCCGTGGCCGGAACTGGGCAGCAGCCGGATGAGCGTGGCCGCTACATCGGCAAAGTCGGGGTGAACGGTTCCGTCAAGCATGGTGTGCGCTTTGCCTCCGATTGGTCGGTGCGATAATAGCGAGTACGCGGACGTTCGTTCCGGCCGCGTCACCTAAGAAGGTCGGGATGGGCAAGATGCGTGCCTCGCGGCCCCCATGGACGGCGAACGCCCAAGAGAGTGGATGTCGGCGGAAGGGCTTGAAGCTGAAGACGGAAGCATCGTGCGCACATTCACCTGCACTTGTGGCAACCGCATCCACTTCGAGAACGACACCTGCCTGCAATGCGGCTGTCGACTTGGCTTCGACCCCGCGCAAATGACGCTGCGGCCCGTCACCTCTCGCGACCGCCTCTGCGGCAACTACGACGAATGGCACGTCTGCAACTGGCTGGTCGGCGGCGGCGAGGCCCGCCTGTGCGCCGCCTGCGCTCTCACCGAGATGGTGCCCGATCCCGCCGACGGCCGCCGGGTGAAGCTCTGGTACGAAGTGGAGAAGGCCAAGCGGCGGCTCCTTTTCTCGCTGCACAGCCTGCGCCTCCCGGTGGAGGGGAGGGCGGAACGCGCCGATGGCCTCGCCTTTCGCATCCTCGCCGACGCCCGCCTCGACACAGCCCAGGCGACGGCGTCGGTGGACGATCCAGTAATGACCGGCCACGACCAGGGCCTCATCACCATCAACCTCATGGAGGCCGCGCCGGAGTTGCGCGAGCAGATGCGCGAGGCCATGGACGAACCGTACCGCACCGTGCTGGGGCATTTTCGCCACGAATCGGGGCACTACTATTGGCGGCGGCTGGTGGAGGGAAGCCCTGTGCATGGACGATTCCGCGATCGGTTTGGCGACGAGCGCGAGAGCTATGCCGACGCCCTGGGCAACCACTACACCAAGGGCCCGCCCGTGGATTGGCAAAGCCGCCACGTCACGCCCTATGCCGCCTCCCACCCGCTCGAGGACTTCGCGGAGACTTGGGCGCACTACCTGCACATGACCGACACCTTGGAGAGCGCGCATGATGCCGGCCTTGGTACCGGGGCCCGCACGTTCGCCTCCCCTCTGCCTACCCGCGCGTCCTTCGACCGAACCTTGGACGACTGGCAAGACCTTGCAACGGTGATGAACAGCCTGAACCGCAGCATGGGGCTGCCGGACCCGTACCCCTTCTCGCTGGCCGCGACGACTGCCGACAAGCTGCGCTTCGTCCACGACCTGGTCGCAGATTGGGCGGCGGCTGCATGATCGCAACATGAGCATCGACTGGACCCGCTACGACGCAACCCGGGCGTGGGATGAACTGGTGACGCCCGACGGCGCGGCGCGCCCCGGTGCCGACAGCGTCATGCGGGTGCTCGCCGGCCTCAGCAGCGAAGAGCTTGCCGAGCGCAAGGCAGCGGCGGACGTGGCGATCCGCGCGATGGGGATCACCTTCACGGTCTACAGCGAAGACGAGGGCGGCGGTCCCGCGCAGATCGACCGCGAATGGCCTTTCGACATCGTCCCTCGCCTGGTCCTGAAGCACGAATGGGACGAGGTGGCGCGAGGACTCAAGCAGCGCGTGAAGGCGCTCAATGCCTTCATCGACGACATCTACCACGACCAGCGTGCGATCCGTGATGGCCTGGTGCCGGCCGATCACATCCTGAAATCCCGCGAGTTCCGCCAGGAGTGCATCGGCATCGATCCGCCCCACGGCGTCTGGTCGCATGTCTGCGGCACCGACCTCGTGCGCGACGAGCAAGGTCGCTTCCTCGTGCTCGAAGACAACCTGCGCGTGCCTTCTGGCGTCTCCTACATGCTGGAGAACCGCGCAGTGATGAAGCGCGTGTTCCCGGAGCTGTTCGAGGACTACATCATCCATCCTGTGGACGACTATCCGCTCGCGCTCGCCGCTTGCCTGCGTTCGCTGGCACCGCGCCAAGGCACAGCGCCCGTGGTGGCGGTGCTGACTCCGGGCATCTACAACTCGGCCTACTTCGAGCACGCCTACCTTGCCCAGACCATGGCCGCAGAGCTGGTGGAGGGGTCGGACCTCTTCGTCGGCGACGACGATTGCGTGTACATGCAGACCATCGCCGGCGCCCAGCGCGTGGACGTGATCTACCGCCGTATCGACGACCTCTTCATCGACCCGGAGGCGTTCCGGGAAGACTCGATCCTCGGGGTGTCCGGCCTCATGCGCGCCTGGCGCGCTGGCAACGTGGCGCTGGCGAATGCGCCGGGATGTGGCGTCGCCGACGACAAAGTGATCTACAGCTACGTGCCGGACATGATCCGCTACTACCTCGCCGAGGAGCCGCTGCTCGCCAATGTGCCCACCTATCGCTGCGTAGAGAAGCAACATCGCGACTTCGTGCTCGACAATCTCGACACGCTGGTGGTGAAGCCGGCCAACGAGTCCGGTGGCTATGGCCTGCTCATGGGGCCTATGGCGACGCACGCCGAATGCAACGCCTTTGCTCGCTCGATTCGCGCCAATCCGCGCAACTACGTCGCTCAGCCGATGATTTCCCTCTCCACCGCGCCGACGCTCACGGAAACGCGCGTGGAAGCCAGGCACCTGGACCTGCGCCCGTTCATTCTCTCCGGCCGAGATACCTACGTTACGACGGGTGGCCTGACGCGGGTGGCGATGAAGAAGGGCTCGATGGTGGTCAACTCCTCCCAAGGCGGCGGTAGCAAGGACACTTGGGTGGTGGAGGTGGAGCCCTCAGCCGGGCAAGCTTCCTCCGCCGCTGGCGCGGGGGGCAGAAAGGAAGCTGGTTCCTCTGCCGGAGGCGCAACTTCATGAGAGCCGTGAGTGACGCACCCGGGCCAGCCACACCGGCCGGACAAGCGCTCGCCGCCGGCGGCAGGAGGGACATCCTGTCGCGGGTGGCGGAGCGCGTGTACTGGCTCGGTCGCTACATCGAGCGGGTGGAAAGCACGGCCCGGCTGGTGACCGTTACCTCCAACCTGCTCATGGACCTGCCTCTGCGGCTGCCGCTCGGTTGGCGACCACTCATCGACATCACGGGTTCCGGGCCGTTGTTCGATTCCCTCTTCGACGAAGCCAACGAGCACAACGTCTGCCGCTTCCTCATCAGCGACACCAGGAATCCCGGATCCATCATCCGCTCCATCGAAGGCGTCCGCGAGAACGCCCGCACGGTGCGCGAGACCATGCCGCGAGTGACGTTCGAGTACGTCAACGACCTGCATCACTTCGCCCGCTCGGAACTGGCCCCAGGCACCTCTCGCCGGCGCCGCCGCGAGGCGCTCGATGGCGTTGGCTCGCGCGTCCACCAGTTCGAGGGCTTTCTTTCCCGCAACATGCTGCACGACGCCCACTGGACATTCCTGCGCCTAGGCAACCAGCTCGAACGCGCCGACATGACCACGCGCACCATCGACGTCGGCTCTGCCAACCTGCTGACGGGTCACGACCTCGAAGCCTTCCACGAAGCCCAATGGCGCAGTGTGCTGATCTCCCTCTACGCCATGCAGTCCTACCATGCCGCCGTGGGACAGCCCGTCTCCCGCGCCCCGGTGCTCGAGTTCCTGCTCCGCGCCGGCCACTTGCCTCGCTCCTACGCCCGTTGCCTTGCGCAAATGCGAAGCAGCGTGCGCGACCTGCCGCGCAATCGTCGCCCCATGCGCAACTGCAACAGCGCCATCGTCGCCCTAGCCAACGCCGATGTCACCGGCCTCGAAGGCCCGACGCTGCGCGCCTTCATGGACGACTGCCAGAAGCACCTCGGCCGAATCCACGATTCGGTGGCGGAAACCTGGTTCCACTTCCAGCCAAAGCCCAACCCCAAGGACGGCAAACTGGCGTCGTGATCCGCTAATCGAGACGCGGCTCGGGCGTGGACCGCAGTGCGCTTGCGAACGATGCCGCGAGGGCTGCCACGGTGGCGTAGCGGGAAGTTGGGCTGGGCTCACAGGCGCGGGCGACCACGTCGCGCACCGTTGGCAGGTCGGCCAAGAGGGTGGCGATGGTGCGGCCCAGGGCGAACACCGTGGTGCGTTCGTCGATCGCGCGTCCGAGCTCGAACTCCTCCGGCGCCATGAAGCGTGTGGAGCCAAACATGCGACCCATGTTGTTGCGGTAGGAGCCTTGGCGGTAGCTGTCGAGGTCGAAGACGTGAATGGACTTGCTCGGGAAGTTGTAGATGAGGCAACCGTCGTAGAAATCTCCCGTTACCCAGTTCTTGCTCGCGAGTTCGACATGCAGGTCGATGAGCGTGCGCACCACCGCCAGCCTTTCTGACGTGGGGAGCGCCAGAAAGCGTTGCCATGCGGTGTCTGGGTCCTCGCGCCGTTCGCGGCGAGCGTGCAGGTGTTCGCCTTCAACCCAGCCGTACACGAGCATCGGCCCCCAAGCCGACGGGATCGAGCGTTCGAAGCGCGTCAGAGCCGGATGGGTCACTTCCCGGGCGAGGCGCTCGGCGTTCTGCAGCAGCGCCACGCGATCCTTGTGCGCGAGCGGCAGCCCACCGCCCCCGGGCGGCCCAGCCGTCTTGACGAAGTGGCGCCCCTCTTCCGTCTCAACCCCGAACGAGATGTTGCCCGAGTCCTGGCGGTCGAAGCGGGCGAAGACGTCGCCGATGGACGCGAGGAAGTCGGGCGGCGCTTGATCGGTGGATGTGGTTTTGAGCAGCACGCGACCCAACCTTCCTTTCACAGACCGGGACGGCCTTCGAGCGCGTCGGCGAGACGCCTCCCGCCGAAGGCCCCGTCGACACGGACTCCGCCACTAGGAGCGGCCCTCGGAGGGAAGGCATTCTGCCTTCCCTAAAGCGCTGATAGGCGCTTTTCCTTGTAGGGGACGGGCTTTTCCGTCCCACTATCGGAGTTGCGACAGATTCCCGGCACGGGACGGGACAAGCCCGTCCCCTACGGTGCCAGCGGCTTAGCCCTTCTGGTCTGCGGTCACCTTGGCGATGCTCTCCCGCGTTGCCAGCCGACCTAGCAGCGCCTTGATCTGGGGTGCATCCGCCAAGATGTCCACGTCGAACATCTTCTGCGCGATCTGGCCTGCGAGGCCGAACGAGAAAAAGGCGTAGAGGTCTGCCGCCGTGAACTCGGCACCCGCCGCGTACGGGTCGCAGGCCATCAGCCGCTGCACTGCGGCAACTCCCTTGGCGAGATCCTCCTTCGTCTCCGCCTGCTTGTCCTCGGACGCCTCGGCGCCGAAGAACGCCGCTCCCAGACAGCGCCGGGCCACCAGTTCCACGTTGAGCTCGATGTGGCGGCTGAGCTCAATGGTCTTGGCGCGGGCGAAGGGCTCTGCCGGCAACAGCGCCGGCTCCGGTTGCACCCGTTCCAGATAGTCCACGATGGCCCAGGACTCGGAGAAGTACCCCTCATCCGTGCCGAGCACGGGCACGCGCCCCATGGGGCTCTTGGCGAGGAACTCATCGCTCTGCGCCGGAGACTCCTTCACCTCCTCGAATTCCACGCCCTTATCGAGGAGCGCGGCCTTGGCAAGGCTGTAGTAGTTGCTGAACCGGACCCCATGCAGTTTGAGCATCGTTGGCTACCTTGTTGACCTATGGTGGGAGTTGGCTACGCGGGGATGCCGACGACGCCTTCGGCGGCAAGGCTCGCCACTTCGGCATCGCCGTAGCCAAGCTCCCCGAGCACCTCGGCCGTGTGCTGGCCGTGGTGCGGGGCGCCGAGGCGCATCTCGGTGGGCGTTTTCTCGAAGCGGGCGGCGTTGCGCGTCTGGCGGATACGGCCGGCGTCGGGATGGTCGAGTTCCATGACGATGCCGGTCGCCTCCACCTGCGGATGCTTGACCATCTCGCTGCGGCGAAGCACTGGCGCGCAAGGAACGCCGGCGTCTTCGAGGATCGTCAGCCATTCCTCGGCGGGGCGTTCGAGCAACGCTCCCTGCGTCAGTTCCAACCGCTCGTCGGCGTTGCGGTCGCGGCCGCCGGGGGTCTTGAAGCGCTCGTCCTCAAGCCATTCCGGATGCCCGACTGCGTGGCAGAGGCCATCCCACTGGCGGTCGTTCATCACCGAGACGCTGATGTAGCCGCTCTTGGTCTCGTAGATGAGATCGATGAACGTCGCCGCCCGTGCCACGTCAACTTCGCGCCCCACAAACGTCTGGCTTCCCATGTCCGACGACCACATGAACGCCACCACGGCATCGAGCATCGAAAGCCGCACATGCTGGCCTTCGCCGGTGCGCTCGCGGGCGAGAAGCGCGCTCGAGACCGCCTGCGCCGCCGTGATGCCGGTGAGCTTGTCCGGCAAGATGGTGCGGATCAGGCGGGGGCGTGCCTCGTCGGAACCTCCTTGCACGGAAGCGAGCCCCGAAAGCGCCTGGATGATGGGGTCATAGACGGGCTTGTGCGCGAACGGCCCCTTCTCGCCCCAGCCGCTCATGGAGACGTACACGATCTTGGGATTGACGGCCTTGAGATCGTCGTAGTCGATGCCGAGCCGCGCCATCACCCCGGGGCGAAAGTTCTGCAGGAACACATCGGCGCTGACGGCGAGCCTCAGGATCACGTCCCGCCCTGCTGGCGATTTCACGTCCACCGCGATGCATCGCTTGTTGCGGTTGTTGTTCAGGAACGCCGCGCTGAACTCGCTCTGCGCATACCCCGCCCGCCGAACATGGTCCCCCTGCCGCGGCGCCTCCACCTTGATCACGTCCGCCCCCTGATCGGCCAAGATCATGGTGCCGTAAGGCCCGGCGATCATCGTGGTGAAGTCGATCACGCGAAATCCATCAAGGGGTCCGGGCACTTCGGCTCTCCAAGGGAAACAACGGCGCGCTATTGAACCACAACGCCAAATGGCAACGCATGGGTGCGCTCCCTCCAGCCGATCTCTCTTGGAGGGAACGCAAAGGACGGTGCGGCTGGCCGGCCATGAGCGCTGCCTCGGTGCTCGCGTAGCTCGATGGCTGGGGCGCCTAGCGCGCCCTGACGGGCGCGTCGGCAGTTCGCTACGCGAACTGCTGGCCTTCGTGCTCGCATTCGCTCCTAGCGAGCCCTTGTCAGTTCACTTGCCAAACAACGCTTGCACGCGTGGGTCCGCGACGGGCTGTTCCGTGGCAGCAAGGGCGATATAGGCCGTCATCGATGCCGCCAGTGCGGGGAACACCTCGTGCAGGAACGACGTGAGGCCGAGCGCGAGCCAGGCCACCAGAACGGCGATCCCGACGCCGAATGCCGCGAGGGGCGCGGCTTCATTGCCACGCCGCCAATGCAATCCCAAGAGCACCGTGGGCAGGAAGCAGACGGCATAGAGGCTGCCGGAAAAGATGGTGAGTTCGACGATGCCGCCGGGTGGGCGCAGGGCGATGAGGGCGGCCACGGCGGCAAAGGCGACCACGCCAATGCGGGTGAGGCGCATCTCGGTTGCTTCCGACTTCGGCCGCACGAGGTCTCGCGACGTTACCGAGGCGGCCACCAGCAGCACGCTGTCGAGGGACGACATGGCGGCACCGAGGATCGCCACCACGAGGAAGTCGCTCACGAGGCGGGGGAACACGGTGGCGTCCGTCACCAACGTCGGGATGATGACATCCGTGTCGGTCACGCCGTCGAGCAGAAACCGAGCGTACAGCCCCAGCGGGAACAGGCAGAACTGAATCACCAGGATGCCGCCGACGGCCACCCAGATACCAGTGCCTAGGCTCCGTTCGTCACGCAGGCCATAGAAGCGCGATACCTGTCGGGGATCGATCAGCAGCTTGAGCGAGCCGGCGAGGGCAATGCCGAGCAGCACCGGGAAGGGAATGGCGGCGTCCAGATCGAACAGGCGTTCCGCTCCGGCCAGTTCCGTCACCTGCGTTACGGTGCCGATGCCGCCGGCCGCGTGCGTGATGAAGCCGAACAGCAGCACCGAGCCCACCAGCATCAACGCGCCCTGCAAGACGTCCGTGCGAACCACCGACAGGAACCCGCCGACCGCGGTGTAGGCCACGACGATCACCAGATTCACGCCTACCGCAGCCTCGTAGGGGATGCCGAGGAACGCCTCGAACAGATGCCCCACGCCCTTGAAGATGGCGATCATGTAGAGAAGGCTGGAGAAGACGATGATCGCCCCGGCCGCCCGCCGCACCCGGTCGCTGCCGAAGCGAACGGCCAAGAGGTCCGGCACCGTCACCGAGTTCCAGTCCGCCGCAAAGCGACGGATGCGCGGCGCCACCAGCTTCCACGAGACCCACGTGAAAAGCACCAGCAGCACGGCCATCGTCAGCCAAGGGGCACCGTACTCATAGCCCTTGCCGGAGTGTCCCAAGTAGCTGTTCGTGCTGGCAAACGTGGCATAGAACGAGATGCCGATGGCCACCCCTCCAAAGCGCCGGCCGCCGACAAAGTAATCCGCCGTGCCACGAGTGCCCTGCAGCCCGGAACGCGCGTGCAGCACGAGCATTCCCGCATACGCCAGCAGCAACGCCGCAGCGAACCAATGCTCGAACAACCACGTCACCGCGTTGCGCCTCCCACCTTCAACACCGTGCCTCCTGCATGGGCGAGGCCCCTTGGGACGAGGGGCCGCGTTGGCTGGCTGGACTTCTCGGTCATGGTTTGGGCGCGACCGTGTAGGACAGACCGTCGTACAAGAAAGCTCGCCCGATGGTTTCGCGGTCCGCCTCGGTCACGCCCGCGCCTTGCATCACGTTGCGCCAGCGGCGGCGGACGGTTTCCGTGATTTGGTCGAAGATTGCGCTCGCTTCCGCTTCTTCGAGCAGGAAGCGGCCGTGGCCGCTCAGGAGATTGGTTCGGTTGGCTTGGCGGCCGTACTGACCGCAGGCCATGGCGAGGTCGCGCCGGTCGAGGGCCAGCACGGGCGAGGGGACAAGGTCGTAGGCGGGGCTCAGGCGCCAAGACGTTCCCGGCGCCAGCATCGCGTGGTTACGGGGATGGTCGTCGATGTTGGATGTCGCCGCGTTGAAACACATGCGGGCGAAGAGTTCCCTGAGGTCGTCCTGTGGCGCTGCGCTGGCGCGACGGACTTCGTCGGCGAGAAGGAGGTAGGACCAGCGGTCGCGCTCTCCCACTGCGTCGCCGCTCTGAAGCAGCGTCAGGGCACTGATCATGCGGTGGCGCGAGAGGGCTTTGCCGCGCCGCTCGCGGTCGAAGCGACGGACAAGAAGCACGTCACGGTCCGCGACGGTATCGACGCGACTGTCGGCAACCTGCAGACCACACGCTCGGGCGAGATTCAGCATGCCGTGTTCGACCTTGGGGTGATTCCAGCGGTCTTCAGGGCTTGCGAACTTAGCGAGCCAGAGGGTGTCGCCCTCCTGCACGACTGCCTTTGGTCTGGCGCCGCCCATCGAAGTTCCGAGCAGGAGCAGTTCCTCGACGTGGCGAGCGGTGGGTGTGGTGTCGGGTTCCTTGCCGGCGACAATGGCGTCGGCGGTGCTCTGCAGGCTCGCGAGATCCAGAGTGCGACTGAACTGGCGCCTCGGCAGGGGAGGCTGCACGTTGGCACCGAACGCCAAGGCCCCGGCTCGGTCGTCCGGGGAGCGCAGCAAGTAGTCGAATTCGGCGAGTTCTGCGACGCCGAATCTGCGTTCAATTACCCGGCGGCCCCAGAAGTCGGGCATGGCGTCGCGGATCGCGCCAAAGAAGCCTTGCAGGCGTGCCTTCTGGCGAACTTCGCTCGAAAGCTGGAGTTCGATCGGATCGAACTCCACGGCATCTGGTCGTTCGAGGTACGAGCGGCCATAGACGAACTGACCCACGGGAACTTCCCCGTCGTCGATCCAACGAAAGCGGCCCGCAGTGACGAACTCCGTTGCGCCCGGGAGCATGATGTAAACGAAACACTCGCGTTCAGAAGTCATCGCTGAGTTGCTTGGTGGGGCGGGCGGCGCGGCGGCCGCGGAGCCCTTCCAGCGTCTTGCCTTGCTCGTCGAGGTCTGGGTGGGCGACGTTCTGTAGGTTGCCGATCAGGTCCAGTGCCCATAGGGCGCCGACATACGCGGCGACCCCCGTGGTCGGCTTGCCGCGCTCGACATCGGCAACGACGAAACGGGAAACGCCGACTCGCTGGGCCAGTTCCTGCTGCGTTATGTTGCGACGCAGACGGGCGGTGCGGATGTTGCGCCCGAGTTTCGCGAGTGCTTCCTCGACTGCGGCGGGGGGAGACTGGGTGATCTTGCTCGGCGCGACCATGTTGCTGTACGGCTACATATACTGGATTTGTGTTGATTGTAGTCAACAATTCGGCCTTTTGCGACCTCCGCCGCATGGATGGAATTCACCCCCTTCGGAACGACGAGCACTTCGAGAGGTATCGTGGCGAGGTGCAGCCCCAGCCTGAGGGCTTGGCGGCAATGTGCAGCGCCGCGCTCGAGCTTCGCCGCGGTCGTCAACTGCTCGATCCATCGGATATGTCACCCTGCGCGAACTCTTGGGGCATCGTTGCCGTAGGTGTGTCAGGGGCCGGTTGTGCGGAAGGGAATGTTGGCGTGGGCTGTGTTGCCTTTGGGGTCGGAGGCGTAGGCGAACAGGCGGTATGTGCCGGGCTCGGGTGCCTGCAATGTGATGGTGGGGCGAGTGGGATCGTCCATTAGGCCGGGGATGTCGGGGATGGCGGGTTCGTAGTCGCCGCCGTCGGTGGTAGCCGTGCTTTCAGGCTTTAGGTGCCAGCGGTAGGTTAGTGGGTCGCCGTTTGGGTCGTGGATGGTGAACTCGGCGTGGTAGTGCCCGCCGGCTACAAGAGTCACGTTGCTGTTGGCGGTGTGGTTGTCGAGACGCATTGCCTGGATCACGGGGGCTTGGTTGGGTGCGTGTTGCCCAGACCATGCGAGTTGCATGGCGTCCACGGCGGCGGTGGGTTGGCCGGATGGGGTGAACAGGCTGTACCACGTGGGCGTGCGTTCTTGCTTTTGGCCCCACAGGAACACGTAGCTGCCGAGGCATTGGCCGCGTGCGAGCACGGGCTCGATGAGTTCGCGGTAGCCGTCTAGATAGCGGCGGGCCTTGGCGGTACTGTCCATTTCGACGGGTGCACCCCATGCGGTTTGGTTGGCCTCCCAATGGCCTATGGGGCCCCACTCGGTCACCATGAAGGGCCGGCCGGCAAACCACTCGTCTGCGTAGCGCGGCATCAACGCCAGGGCGCCGTAGAGCTGGATGCTGATGAAGTCGAGGTCTGGCGCGTGCTCCTTCACGACTTCGATGGGCTCCTCGCCGGCCGTGATTGCGGTGGTGGTTGGGTGGTTGGGGTCCAGTTCGTGGATCATCCTCGACAGCGCGTTCACCTCGTCGTACACGCGCCCGTCTTTCATGCCGTGGTTGAGTTCGTTGCCGATGATCCAGGCGAGGAGGGCAGGGTGATTGCGATAGCGTTCGACTGCTTCTCGTACTCGTTGTCGCTGCGCCACCACCTGCTCCTCGTCGTCGTAGTCCATGCCCCAGCGTTCCGCGGCCACCGGCAGGCCGAGTGCCACGGTCAGGCCGTTCTTGGCGGCTTCGTCGAGGTCGCGCCCGGCAGTTTCGATGCCCCAGGTGCGCACGGAGTTGCCGCCGCGTTCCGCGAGGGTGCGGTAGTTGACGCCGACTACGCCAGCGCCCTTGACGACATAGGGCTGGCCGCCCCGGAGGAGCTGGAAGCCGTCACCGTGCGCTACGACTTTAACTTCGATGGGTTGCGCGTGGAGCAGCGAGGCCGCGAGCGTCCAAAACAGCAACGTTGTCCGAAGCACACGGGCCTTGTGGCGAAGCTCCCGCGCTTGGGGCGAGGGCATCTTGCCCCCACGGCGCTTCATCGGGGGTAGGTTGGGTTGGTGCGTGGGCGGGCGGCGTCTTCGGGCATGTCGGCCGCGGTGTCGGACTCTTCGAGTTGCTCGAGGGGTGGTGCTTTCTCGCCGTAGCGAAGACCGAAGCCGTAGGGGAACAGCGGGTCGTAAGTTGTGTCGCCCACATTGAGCGGGGTCTGCAGCGCATGGCCCGGCCACGAGAAGCTTAGGCGACCGTGGAAGTCGGGCCCCTGCTCGCCGGCCCGGGCTTGAAACAGCACATCTGCGACGCCAGCGCCTTCGCTACCCGGCAACCACGCGACCACGAAGGCATCCGACGCGTTGAGTTCCGGGTTGATCCACATCGGCCGGCCGGTGAGGAACACCGAGACGGTAGGGACGCCGAGTGCCTGCAAGCGTCGCAGGATCGCGAGTGGCCCCGCGTTGGTGCGGGAGTGGCTGAGGTGGGTGCGGTCGCCGTCGCCCTCTGCATACGGGTCTTCGCCGAAGACGACGATGGCGGCGTCGGGTTTGACGTCACCGAACTGCCCGTCTGGTGCCAGCACTGCCGAGCCGCCATTTGCGACCGCCGATTGGATGCCGTCGAAGATCGATGTCGCGTTCGGGAAGTCGGCATTGTCGTTGTCCGTGCCCTGCCATGTCAGCGTCCAGCCGCCGCACTGCTTGCCGATATTGTGTGCGCCGTCCCCTGCCACCAGCACACGCATGTCGCGCCGGAGCGGAAGCAGCCCGTCGTTCTTCAGCAGCACCAGCGATTCGCGCACAGCCTGTCGCGCCAGTGCTCGATGTTCGCTTTGCCCGATCACGCTGAAGTCGCCGGCGTCAGGCCGGCTCGACGGTCGTCCCTTGTGGAATAGCCCAGCCCTCGCCTTCACGAGCAGGATGCGGGAAACAGCGTCATCGATCCGCGCCTCGGAAACCACACCGCTTCGAACCTGCTGCAACAGGTCGCGATAGGTGCGCCGCCAGTCCTCGCCAACCATCAGCATGTCCACGCCAGCGTTGACGGTGCGGGCGCAAGCCTCGCCGTGGTCCTCGGCGACTTGCTGGTAGCCGTTCCAGTCGCTGACCACGAAGCCATCGAAGCCGAGGGCACCCTTTAGCACTTCCGTAAGCAGGTAGTGATGGCCATGCACCTTTTCGCCACGCCAACTGTTGTAGGCAGCCATGACGGTCTGCACCCCGACGGCCAGTGCAGCGCGGTGCCCTGGGGAATGGAGGGCAAGGAGTGTCTCTTCTGAACACTCGGCTTCGCCTTGGTCGCGGCCGCCCACCGTCGCGCCTTCGCCGATGAAGTGCTTTGCGGTGGCAATCACCCGTTCGGGGCCGAGAAAGCCCTTCGCGCTGCGCGTTCCCTGTAGCGCGGCGACCATGCGCGATGCGTACTTCGCCACGATGTCGGGTTGCTCGGCGTAGCCTTCGTAGGTCCTGCCCCAGCGGTCGTCGCGCGGCACGGCGAGCGTAGGCGCGAAGGTCCAGTCGATGCCCGTCGCCGCCACCTCACGGGCGGTGGCGCCGCCGATGGCGGCAACGAGGTCTGGATCGCGAGCGGCACCAAGGCCGATGTTGTGGGGGAATACGGTGGCTTTGTAAACGTTCGAGTGTCCATGCACGGCGTCCGTGCCCCACAGGATCGGCACGCCATTGCCGTCGTTCGCTTTCGTGGACGTTTCGTGGAAGGCATCGGCAAGCTCGACCCAATCCGCCACGCTCGCATGCTTGTTGCCACCCGGAGAACTGCCGCCGCCGTTGAGGATGGAGCCCAAGCCGTAGCTGCCAGCCTCGGCGGGCGTGACGCTCGCAATCTCCGCCTGCACCATCTGCCCCACCTTCTGTTCCAAGGAAAGGTGTTGGAGGTAACCGGCAATGGTCCTTGCATCGGCTTCGGCCAAGCGCGAGGTCGGGGTAGCGGCCGGGCCCCAGCGGGCCATAGCTTTGCTCACGCTACGCCTGGTGCGGACGTGGAGCGCCTCACCACCAATCGGCAATCGAAGGTCTTGCGAACATGCACACTGCGCTCGCCGCGAATCCACTCGAGCAAGAGTTCCGCCGCTTGCGACGCGATCTCGACGATGGGCTGGCGCACGGTGGTGAGCGGCGGCCAGGTGTGCAATGCGGTCGGAGAATCGTCGAAGCCAGCTACCGACAGCTCCGCCGGCAAGGCGATGCCCGCTTCCTGTGCCGCGACGATCACGCCAGCCGCCATGTCGTCGTTGCTGGCGACGATGGCGGTGGGGCGGTCTGCCAGCCCGAAGAGCCCATGCGCCGCCGCCTTGCCGGACTCGAAATCGAACAGCCCCGGCACGATCAGGCTCTCGTCCACGGTCATGCCGCGATCGCGCAAGGCTCGCAGATGACCGTCGAGTCGGGCGCTGGCGGCACCGTGGCGTGGGTCGCCTTGAATGAAGCCGATGCGCGTGTGGCCCAAGTCGAGCAGATGCTCGGTGAGCGTGTGGCTGCCGGCGAAATCATCAGGCCCCACCGAGGTCCAGCGCGTGTCCGTGATGCCGGGGGAAATCTGCACGAACGGTACGTCCCGCTCGGTCAAGGCATCGGTGAGGTCCGGACGATCCCCGATGGGCGCCGTGAGCACCATTCCGTCGACGCGGGTTTGGGTCAGAAATCGCACGATGTCTTCCGTCGCCGGATTCTCGCTCGAAGGCCGCAGCAACAGCGCATAGCCGTGCGTTTGGCAAACGCCGAAAACGCCATCGAGGATCTGTTGGATGTAGCTGAATTCGTGCGGGTTCTCATAAAGCAGGCCGATCGAGAAGGTGCGTCTTCCAGCAAGCCCCCTGGCGGCGGGATTGGGCTCGTATTGCAGTTCGCGCACCGCCTCCATCACCCGCTCCCGCGTCTCGGAGCGCACGTTGGCTTCGTGGTTGATGACCCGCGAGACGGTCTTGATGGAAACTCCCGCGCGACGGGCAACGTCACGGATCGTGGCGCGGGCACGCCCGCTCGTTGTGGTTTCTTGCATCCGCGTTGAGGATCGCTGACAACGGTGTCAGTTTATCCTATCGAGGGGATTCTGCCTTCCCGACGAAGAGTCGCCGAGGCGTCAGGCCCGGCAGTAGTGATCGATGAAGCGCTGGTGTTCCGGGAGCTGGCGCACCATTCCCTCCACGTTGCCGTGGATGCCGCTCAGGAAGCCGGCGAGTTCCTCGTCGCTCATCATGTTGACGATGGGGTGGTACTGCTCTGGCAGCAGGCCTTGTCCGAGCATCACCTGAATCCACGAGTTCTCGCCGAAGAGCTCGGTCGGCACCTTGAACACACGGCCGGCCTGGCGGAAGAGTTCAATGCGGTGGCGGAGCGAATCGGGCACATCCATGCTGGCGCAGTGCCGCCAGAAATCCGTGTCGCGTCGTTCCGTCACGTAGTAATGCAGAACGATGAAATCGCGAACATTGTCGATCTCGAATTTCATCTGGCTGTTGAACTCATCCACATCCGGCTGGCGGATGCCGTCATAGGGGAACATCTGCATCAGGCGGATGATGCTGCGTTGGATCAGATGAATACTGGTGGATTCGAGCGGCTCGATGAAGCCGGAGGCGAGCCCCATGGCGATGCAGTTGCGGTGCCAGTGCTGGTGCCGTTGCCCGGTTCGAAAGCGGATCACCCTCGGCTCCGTCAGCATGTCGCCGGCCACGTTCTCCTTCAGGCGCGCCACCGCTTCGTCGTCGGACCAGTGCTCGGAGGAGAACACCACGCCGTTGCCAACGCGATGTTGCAGCGGAATGCGCCACTGCCAGCCGGCGCCGCGGGCAATGGCGCGGGTGTATGGCAACGGTGGCGACAATGCCTCGGTTTGCACGGCCACCGCGCGGTCGCAGGGCAGCCAATGGCGCCAGTCCTCGTAGCCCACCTCCAGCGCGCCTTCGATCAACAGGCCGCGAAAGCCGGTGCAGTCGACGAAGAGATCGCCCTCGATGCGCTGTCCCGACTGCAGTTGTAGGGCGGTGATGTAACCGGTCTCGGCGTCCTTCTCCACTGCCTGAATGCGCCCTTCCTGGCGCACCGCGCCGTGCTCCTCGGCCATGTGGCGCAGGAACGCGGCATAGCGCGAGGCATCGAAGTGATAGGCGTAGTTGAGGCCCTGGCTCGGCAGCACGGCAAATCGGCCTTGCTTGGCCGCCAGCCATTCCTTGCAGTATTCGCCGAACTCCCGGGCGATCCCCATGCGCTGTCCCTTGAGCCAGAAGTGCTGGAACCCGGCGGCCCAGCTATCCCGTCCGGTCCAGCCGAAGGAGTGGATGTAGTTCTTGCCGAGGTCGCGCCAGTTCTCGAACGAGATGCCGAGCTTGAAGGTGCCCTGGACGGCGCGCACGAAGTCCTGCTCCTTCACCTTCAACAGTTCGTGCAGCGTCAGCAGGGTGGGGATGGTGGCCTCGCCAACGCCAACGGTGCCGATCTCTTCGGACTCCACCAGCGTGATGTCGAGGGTTTTGCCGAGGAGCTTGGCCAGCGACGCCGCGGCCATCCAGCCGGCAGTGCCGCCGCCGGCAATCACGACCTTGTGGATCTTCCTGTGCTGCACGTCCATTACTCCAGGGTTGCCGGCCACTTAAGATCGTCACTGATTCAGGCGATTCAGCAAGGATGCCCGCAGACGCTTGGCGCCAGCGTCGTCGAGCGTTGCGAGAAAGCCCTTGCCGGCGGCGGGTATGTGCTCATGCACGGACTCGTCGGCATCGAATACGTAGTGGTTGAAGAGGCCCCGCCACGCCTCGCGCTGGCGTTGCGGTAAGTCTCGCAATGCGAGCATCGCATGCAGCAGGGCATCCGACGGGGCGCCGAGCGCAGCCAGCGAATTGCACCACCAATAGTTGACGAGCAGATTGAAGGCGGCAAGCGACTCGATGTGATGCCACCACATGCTGGGAATGAAGATGGCGTCGCCCGGCTTCAGCAAGGCCGTTCGTGCATGTCGCATCGCCTCGGCGAAGCGAGGGTGGCGGGATAGGTCTGGGGCCGCGAAATCCACCAGGCTGATGGCCTGCCCGGACGGGGTGCGGTCCACGGGCCCCACATAGAGATTGTCGATTTGATCCGGCGGCAACAGCGTGAAGCGGCGTTCGCCAGCCACCACGCAAGCGAGATTGTCGGGAAAGTCGTAGTGCGCCGAGATGCGTGTGCGGCTGCCAAGCCAGAAACTCGCCAGCGCATCGTCCTGCGGCAGAGCCACGTCGTTTTCGGCTCGAAAGCCGGGCAGCAAAGCGTCCACCGGGGTGGATCCGACATAGATCGTCGAGAGCCGGTCCTCGCGCCCCGCATCCGCCAGCCTCGCCACCACCTGCGGCACGGTGGCTTTGCCGCTCGCGAAGTTGAAGCCGGTGAAGTCGTCGTTGTAGAAGAACCTGCCGTCGATGCCGGAGTCGCCGGCATAGACCGTCACCGGGGCGTCGTTCCAGAACCTCGACAGATAGCGCGCCGCCGAACCCATGGAGGCACCGCACTCGGCCACGGCCGGCCAATCCGCCACCAGGCCCGGAAGATGCACCGGTTCACCGGCATCGAAGACATGGGGCGGGACGGCCCCTGCACCGCGGCCGGGCGCCAGCGTCGGTACCGGCGCCACATCGTCCAGCCAGTTCACGCTGCAGCCTCCCTAGCCACTGCCCGGTTTTTCCGTTCAATCAGGCTCTGCACGCGGGCGAGGGAGGCGAGCGCCATGAACATCGGCATCAGGTAGCCGCTCTCGTTGAACGCACCCAACACGTCGCCGCCAAGCGCCTGAACCTTCTCCTCGGCAACGCAGTGAAAGCCGAGCAACTGATTGCGCGAGCCATCGTTCAGTTCGATCTCGAAGGTGATGCTTTCGAGCAGTCCATGCTCGGCGAGCGCCGTACAGAAACCCTTGCTGTGGTCGATGCCGGCATAGATGGTTTCGAGGAGGTTCGCGGCGCTTTCGAGGTACGGCGTGCGCCCGCCCAAAGGGGCGAACAGCGCCTCGCCCACCTCGGTGTTGACGCGGGGGTGGTCCATGTCGAGCGACAGCATGCGGGCACGCTCGGTGGCGCCTGGCCCGGTGGCCTCGCCGAAGCCGATGAGGAACGGCTCGCGCTGCACCATCGCCGGAATGTAGGGCGCTTGCCAGCCGTCCTCGGAGAGAAAGAGATTCTCGCCTTCCTGAAAGCCGAACAGCGCCACCGGGTAGTAGTCGCCGGCCGAGTTTTGCTGGAACAGAATCGGATAGTGTGCCTGCACGTTGCGGAACTCGAACGTGAAGGCCATCGCCAGCATGATGTCGTCGCCGTAGCGGGGCGAACGCTCGGTGATGATCTTCACGTCCTGATGGTCGACGTTGTTGAGCAGGGCGTAGTCAGGCACCGTTGGCTGATCCTCCCGTCTGCTCGGCTATGGCGCGCAGCACTTCGCGATTCGTCGGCAGCCTTTGCTGCGCCTCGGCCGCCCTGGCGCGGCTGGCGTGGAACACCTGATCGGCCTCGGAGCGCATCGCCACGTAGGACGGCGAGTCGTCGCCGGCGTGGCGCGGGCGGAAGCCCATGCCGTAGAGGACGTATTGATAGCTGGCCGAGGGGAAGAGCTCATCGACGCGGGGGGCATCGTCGTGCCACGGTGGTTGCTGTTGCCACAGGAGCAGCTTGTCGGCGAGGCCCTCCGGCCAAGTGGCCAGGTCGCGGTGTGCGCGCCAGTACGGCTCGTCCCGGGCGCTGGTGGCGTAATGCAGCTTGAGGAATTCGACGATGCGACCCCAGTGATAGCGTAGGCGCTCGTTGAAACGCCTTGCCACCGCGTCCATCACCTGCCTGGTGCGGGGCATTTGCTCGGCAACGATGGCGGCGGACTGTTCGACTAGCGCGAGGGCCGACGCTTCGAGCGGTTCCACGAATCCCTGAGACAACCCGATGGCGACGCAATTGCGATGCCAGAACGTGTCCCGATGGCCCGGCTCGAAGGCGATGCTGCGATAGGTGAGCGTTTCGGGCTGGATTTGCGGCGAGGTGCGCGCAACGTATGCCACCAGCGCAGCGCGCGCCGTGCTCTCGTCCATGTGGTCGCTGCCGTACACGGCACCAAGGCCGCGCCGGGTTTGCAGGCCGATGTCCCAGATCCAGCCGCTCGGCTCGGCGGTTGCCAGCGTTGCCGAGGCGATGGGCGCGTCGGGGTGGTGGTAGGGCACTTGCACGGCGATGGCGCGGTCGTTGAAGAGCACGTCGCGAGCCGAGACGAAGCGGCGGCGGAAGTGCCCGCCGATCAGCAGGGCGCGTTGCCCGGTGCAATCGACGAAGAGGTCTCCAGGTACGCGAACGCCGGTGTCGAGGGAGATGGCGGCAATGTCACCGTCCTCCAGCGACTCGATCTGCTCGACCTTGCCGGACACGTGCGCGACGCCCAGGCGCTGAACGGCATGCCGCTGCAGCAGTTCGGCAAACTTCCCGGCGTCGAGGTGGTAGGCGTAGTTAAAGGCAAATGCATACGGGGGCGCGGACGCCTCCTTCGGCGCTAGTCCCCGCTCGATGGCGGCCACCTGAGGTGTCGCAAAGCGCGCAAACGGCATATTCGGGCGCTCGCCGAGCCAATACTTCGCAGGGTTCAGGCGCACGTATTCCACCGGTAGGCTGAACGGATGGATGTATTCGTCCGTCTCACGTTGGCCCGACCAGCCGAGGAAGCGCGTGCCCTGCTTGAAGCTCGCGCTGCAGGCGTGAAGCATCTCGCCCTCGTCGATGCCGATGCGCTGCAAGGTTCGGCGCATCGACGGCCAAGTGCCTTCGCCAACCCCGATCGTGGCGATATCCGGAGCCTCGACCAGCACCACCTGCAACGGCTCGCGCCAGTGGCGGCATTCGGCGGCAATGCGATTGGCGGCAATCCAACCGGCCGTGCCGCCGCCAACGATCACGACCTTCCGAGTCGCCCGATCCATTCCGACCCCACGCGCTCTTGAGAACGCCCCTTCAAGGCACCTCGGCGATCATACAAGGCAGTCAAACTCTCAGGAGGCTTGCGTCCCATTGCCGGCCCGGCATGCCAAGCGTCCCGCCCTCACTCCGGAGCAGTCGGAGGGTCGAGAACCCGCCGCACTACAGCTTGTAGCGGAACCCGAAGTTGTAGCGAGGCCCTGCTTGCCCGGCGAACAGCGTTTGCATCCAGGCGCGGCCGAAGACGTGGGTCGTCTGGTCGTTGAGATTGAGCGCATCGACGTAGATCTGCATGTTCTCCGTGACCCAGTAGCTCGCGCTCAGGTCGAGCTGCTGATACGCGCCCACATAGGTAGGCGGGCCCGAGCCGACGTTGTTCTGCCCGGTTCCGGCGAGGAAGTTGTCGCGCCAGTTGTAGGCCAGCCGAACGCTCAGCCCCTCCTTGTCGTAGAAGGCGATGAGGTTGGCCGAGTCGCTTAAGCCTGTCAGCACGAACTGCTGCGCCAGGCTGAAGTTGTCGTAGCCCACATCCGCATCGACGATGGTGGCGTTGGCGATGACGCCGAAGCCGGTGTCGCCGAAGTTGTGCTGGACGACGACCTCCCAACCCTTCATGGTCGCCTTCTCGATGTTGACCGGCACGGTCAGGTTGAACGGTGCCGATGGATCGCGGCCGGCCACGCCCGAAATGACGCCATTCGCGGCGTCCACCCCGGCGGCGTCGGCGCGGTTCTCTAGAATCCAGGTGTAGAGCAGGCCCGAATCCGAGCTGCCCGTGGCGGCGCGGGCTTCGTCGGCGAGGGGGCCGAGGCCTGGGTGCGGTAGGTCGAACGTGTTCTCCACCACCGACGCGGTGCCGATGAAGTTGTCCACGTCCTTGACGAAGTAACCGAGCGCGGCGTAGTTGTCGTCGGCGTAGTACCACTCGAACGACAGGTCGTAGTTGCTCGATTCGAACGGCAACAGCCCCGGATTGCCTCGGTTGCCGGTGCCGCCGTCGATCCGCACCAGCGAGTTGATGGTCTGGCCGCCTTGGATGTCGCCGTAGTTGGGCCGCGTCATGGTCTCGCTGGTGGAGAACCGGAACAACACATCCGAGGTGAGATCCAAGCGGAAGTCGATGCTCGGCAACAGCAGGTCGTAGCTGCCCGAGAGCTGCGTGAACTCCGGGTCTGCCTGAATGGCGTTGAGTTCGTTGCCGGCCACCCAGTTGATTGCCGTGTAGGCGGGCGAGAGCGCCTCCGACGAGACATCGGTGTCCTCGTAACGCAAGCCCAGGCGCAGCCCTGCCGGCATCGTGCCCCAAGTCCAGCCGAGGTTGGCCTGGGCGTGCAGTGCCGCCGACTCCTCCACCGTGCGGCGGTCGGACGTGAACCGGCTCGAAGTACAGAGCCCCGTGCCGCAATCCCCCATGTCCGTGAGTTGGAAGATGGTCGCATCGCCCGACGCCATGAGCGCCTCGGTGCGGGCCACGAGCTCTGCCATGTCGAAGCGGTAGAACTCGGTTTGGCGGCGAGAATCGTCGCCGCCGGGAATCTGGTCGAAGGCATCCGCCGCAGAGTCGGGCGTCAACAAATCGGCTATCGCGCCGGGTTGCGTCACCCCGCCCCATGCATCCCGCTGCACCACCGAACCTGCGGAGCGGTTGTTGACCTCGGTGAGCTGGATGCCGAAGTCGATGCTCTCGATCACACCGACGTCAAAGTCGTAGTGGCCGTCGAGACGGGTCTGGTTGATGCCCATTTTCGAGAGGTTGTTCTGGAACACACTGCCGGTGACGATCATGTCCTGCGGCGACAGCGGGTTCCGCAGCGTCAGCTCCAGCACCGGCAGTTCGTGGCCGAAGTAGCCGGTGGTGCGGTCTCGCGTGAACGCCGCTGTGGAGAGCAGGGCGGAGTCGCCGAAGGGACTGTTGGGCGACCGTTCGGCGGTGGAGTCGTGGTAGTCGAACTCGAAGGTGAGTCGGTCCGTGGCATCCCAAAGCAGGTTGATGCCGGTGGCGCCGTTGCGCGCCTTCCACGCATCCTGGCCACCACCCATCGAGTAATCGCTGCCGGCCAGGTTTTCGGTATAGACCCGAGGCGACGCTTGCGGGCCGTCGGTCCACAAGGTCTCCTGGGCGCCAAAGTTGAACCAAGCCGAGAGATTGCTGTAGGTGCGGTCGAGTTCCACCTCCGAGAAGGTGTAGTCGAGGGTGGCGACGAGCGTATCGGTGGCTTGCCACTGCGCCGTGAGCTGGCCATTGGTGCGCAGGCGCGAGTATTCGGCCAGCTCGTAGCCGATGCTCTGCGGCACGGAGTAAAGGTCACCGGGACCGGGTCGGTTGATCTGGTTCGGATCGCCTTGGGGAGGAATGCCGCCCCACTCCGAGGGCCCGGCGCCGCACCAGCAGTTGTCCACTTCGCCCGGGAACGTGCGCCAGCCGCCGACGCTGGCCGTGTTGGCGCCGTTGTTGCGATCCTGCCGCACGGCGGAGAGGGCGATGCCCACCCGGTCGTCAGCGAAGGTGTTGGAAAAAAGCGCCGATATCTCCGGCGTGAAGCCACTGCCGTCCTCCGTGGAGGTGTCGTGCAGGCCACTGGCGGCGGCAGTGAAGTTCATGCCCGGCGCATCGAGGGGGCGGGTGGTGCGCACGTTCATGGTGGCGCCGATGCCCCCGGTGGGAACATCGGACTGGCCGCTCTTGTACACCTCGACGGCACTGATGCCTTCCGAGGCCAGATTGCCGAAGTCGAACGACCGGCCGAGGCCACTGGAAGTGGGCATCTGGCGGCCGTTCAGGAGCACGAGGTTGAAGTCCGGCCCGAAGCCCCGGACGGTCACCCGAGCCCCCTCGCCGCGTTCGCGGTCGATGGAGACGCCGGTGATCCGCTGCAGCGACTCGGCGAGGTTGCTGTCCGGAAAGTCGCCGATGTCCTCGGCGGTGATGGCGTCCACCACGCCGTCCCGCGCCCGCTTGAGGTCCATGGACTCCTTCAGGCTCTGCCGGAAGCCGACCACGATCACCTCTTCGACGGCCCCCGGCAGCACCGCATCATCGGCGCCGGCCGACGGCTCCGGTTCTTGCGCCGTCGCCTGCTGCGCCGGGGCGAGGGCACTCGCGATCACGAGCGAAACCGCCGATGCAATCGGGGTTTTCCGGAACACGTCGCTTGGCATCCGCCTCTCCTTCGCATACCCAGCCAGTCACGCAAAGCGCAACCGGTGACCGCACCGAAACGCCTTCGCTTGGCACCACGTCACCGCGGGTGACAACGTTGTCAGTGCCCTGTATAGGGCAAGAAGGACAACGTTGTCAAGTTTGCCGGGGAGGGCGTGTGCGAACAGGGCTCGTCTCGTGTGGAGGGCTGGTTGCAACCTTCGGGCCTTGATTGCTTCGCCTTCGGCGCGTGGAGCATCAACGTGTTGGGCGGTCGGTTCCGTGCGAGCGCCTTGGGGTTCCGAGCGAGCTCAATGGCAGCCTGGCTTTGCTCGCAGCCGCTGTGGGTCGGTTACCGGGATCGACACGATGTTGCCGCAGCCGTAGTCGGCCAAGAGCCCCGTCTCGTATTCGATGGTGGCGTTGTCGGGGGCGGCCAGGGCGGGTTCGAGGTCGATGTTCGAGGCGAAGGCGTTCCACACGCGTAGGGCGCCAGCGGAGCCGGTCAGTTGGTGGCTGCCGCCGTCGTCGCGGCCAATCCAGACGACGCTCAGGTGCTTTGCGCCATAGGCGACAAACCAACTGTCGCGGTAGTCGTTGGAGGTGCCGGTCTTGCCGGCGACGCCGCGGTCGGCGTGGGGAGAGCGCTTGCCGGTGCCGTGGGTCATGGCGACTTGCAGGGCGCGGGTGAGGGTGGCGGCGTGTTCGAGTTCCACCGCGCTCTCGACTCGAATCGGATAGCGCGACAGTGGTTCGCCGCTCGCATCCACCACCGCCAGCACGGTCTTCGCCGGGGTGGTGAAGCCGCCGCTTGCAAACACGGCGAACAGTTCAGAAAGCTGCATGGGTGAGAGCTGCACGGCGCCGAGCAGCAGCGACGGAAACGCCTGGGCTGTGACACCAGTGAGCGCCTCCACACGATGTGCCACCCGTTCGATGCCAAGGCTCATGCCGAGCCGCACCGTGGGCACGTTGAGCGAGTCTGCCAGCGAACGCACCAGCGGCACGGGGCCGCGATACTCGCGGTCGAAGTTGCGCGGCGACCAGTTGCCGTAGCCCGGCACGTCCAGCGTCACCGGGCGATCTTCGATGAGCGAGGCGAGGTCGTACTGGCCAGACTCGAGCGCCATCAGATACACCAAGGGTTTGATGGCGGAACCGACCTGACGCCGGGCGCTGACGGCGCGGTTCATGCCGTAGCGCCCCGCCACGCGTCCGGCGACGATGGCCTGAATGTCGCCGGTCTGGCTGCCGCGCACCACCATGCCGGCTTCCAGCGAGCCCTCGTCCATGCCGCGGTCGCGCTCGATCTGGGCCAGCGTTTCCGTGACCGCGGCTTGGGCCGCATCCTGCACGCGGGGCGCAAGCGTCGTGTAGACCGCGAGCCCCTCGCCGCCGAGCGTCTCGGCGTCGTAGTCGTCGGCCAGTTCCTGGCGAACCATGCGCAAGAAAGCCGGGTAGTAGCGTCCGGCGCGGCGCGTGGCGGCGAGGCCAATGTCCCGCGCAAGCGCCGCGTGGTATTCCTGTTCGCCGATCAAGCCGAAATCGTGCATCGTGCCGAGGATGCGGTCGCGGCGTCCTTTGGCGCGTTCGGGGTGGCGGAACGGGTCGTAGTAGGAAGGTCCGCGGATCACTGCCACCAACAGTGCAATCTCTTGCGCGCCGAGTTCGGCGATGGGCTTGTTGAAGTAGAACTGGCTGCCGAGACCGAAGCCGTGTACGGCGCGGGCACCGTCCTGACCCAAGTGGATTTCGTTGACATAGGAGTTCATCAGGTCGGCTTTCGTGAACCGCGCCTCGAGCAACACCGCGAAGGCGAGCTCCTTGAGCTTGCGGGCAAAGCTGCGCTCGTTGGTGAGGTAGTAGGAGCGCACGAGCTGTTGGGTGAGGGTGCTCGCGCCTTGGCTCAACTCGCCCGTGGAGAGGTTCACCCACGCGGCGCGCACGATGCCCTTGAGGTCGAAACCGGGGTGGGAGTCGAAGGTGCGGTCCTCCACCGCCTTTAGCGTGGCTGGCAATAGCGGCGGGGTCTCCTCCGGCGAGAGGATCAGCCGGTCTTCCCCGTGGCTGGGAAAGAAGCTGCCAACCTGCGGCGGTTCCAGCCGAGCGATGGGCAACTCGCCGCCGGCGCCATCGTCGATGCGCACCACGCGGCCTTCTTCGAACTCGATGGCGAGGGGAAGCTCGCCCCGCTCGCCGTCGCCGAAGCGGAAGGGCCGCAGCACGGCGCGCAAGGTGTTGCCTCGAGCCGACCAACTGCCGGGGGCATTCGCGAACTCCACCTCCCGGTAGCCGAGCCGCGTGAGCTCCGCCACGGCATCGCGTTGGGACAGCGCCGCGCCCGGGTAGAGCTCGACTGGCGCCGCGTATATGCGCGCTGGCAAGGACCAACGCCGGCCCTCAAACGTGCTCGTGATCTGGCGGTCGAGGAAGAACAGGTAGCCGGCGATGGCGATGATGCCTGCGAACCCCACGGCGCAACCCCATCGCAGGCAAAACAGCGAGGCCCGCCAGAGTCGCGACCGCTGCTTGCGCCGTGTGCCTCGCCGCTTGCCCTTGCCCCTCGCGGGACGTTTGCGTCGTGGTGGCTTGCGTTTACGCTGCGCCATGCGTCGCCCTCAGGCGCCGCGTTGTGCCAGCAGTTCCTCGATCAGTTCGTCCAGGTTCGCCAGCGCCTGCTTTCTTCCGACGCCCATGTTGATGATGTACTTGCCGTCCACGACGAGGGAGGGCACGGCGAAAACGCCAATGGCCGCGGACTCTGCGGCGTCGCGCTCCACGGCGGAAGCGGTGGCGGCGGAACCCACCGCCGCCAGAAACGTCCCGCGGTCGATGCCGTAGCCGCCGACGAAGTCCGCCATGGCCTCGGCGGTGAGGAACTGGCGGTTGCGGTCGTGGATGGCGCGGAAGATGCGTGCATGGTTGGCGTCCAAGGCACCGTGGCGTTCGAGGGCCACATGGGTTCTCGCCAGTACCCGCAGGGGGCCGGAGTACGATGCATGCACCCGCCGGAATGTCACGCCATCGGGCAGGTTCTGTTGCCAGCCCTCGATGAGTTCGTCGAGATTGCGGCAATGGATGCAGGCCCAGGAGAAGTACTCCACCACCTCCACATCGCCGTCGCCGTCGGGCCGGTCTTCGAGCACCTGATACGGCTCGTCGGCACCGCCGAAACCGAGGCTGTAGCCGATGCCGACGATGGCGACGAGAGCTACCACCGCGCCGATGCCGGCGCTGATGGTGATGCGCGCCCGCGCCACCTGCTTCGCACTCGATTGCCTGCGCCGCTTGGCCATGGCCGAAGTTTATACTCGCGCTCCCGCGAAGCGAAGGTGGGGCTAGGGTATGGATGGCGGCAAAGACGTGAACGACGAAAGCTATGTGCTCTACCAATACCGCTC
>VXSY01000140.1 GCA_009837725.1 Gammaproteobacteria bacterium
TCCGCTGCGTGCGCGCCTTCGGCACGCTTGGAGGGCGGGACGCCCTCCGTCCAGATAGGCCCTCGCATCGCAGGGGCCGCTGAGTTGGTGGGACGCCCTCCGTCCAGCCGGACAGGGCGACGCATGCGTCGCCCTTCTTCGGGTGGCCTTCCTCATGCGCTCGCTGGAGGATTAACCGACGCGGCGGTCTCCTTGCCAGTAGGGTTCGCGCAGCTTGAATTTCTGCAGCTTTCCGGTGGCCGTGCGGGGCAGTTCGGGGCGGAATTCCACCGATGTGGGGCACTTGAAGTGCGCCATGTTGTCGCGGCAGAAGGCGATCAGTTCGGCTTCGGAGGCGGCGGCGCCGTCGCGCTGCACCACCAGCGCCTTTGGGGTCTCGCCCCAGCGTTCGTGCGGCACGCCGATGACGGCGCATTCGAGCACGGCCGGGTGCTTGTAGAGCACGTCCTCGATGTCGGGGGAGCTGATGTTTTCGCCGCCGGAGATGATGACGTCCTTCTTGCGGTCGACGATGTGGATGTTGTTGAACTCGTCCCATACGGCGAGGTCGCCGGTATGGAAATAGCCGTCCCGAATCGCCTCGGCGGTTTCCTCCGGCTGTTCCCAGTAGCCCTTGAAGACGACGTTGGAGCGGGCGCACACCTCACCGACGGTCTCGCCGTCCTGAGGCACCGGGTCGCCGGCATCGTCCAGCACCTTGATGTCCACGCCGATGCCGGGCACGCCGGCGCGGGAGCGACGCTGGTAGTCCTCTACTTCGGTGTGATGGTCCGGGTGGGAGACCGTGAGCAGCGGCGCCGTTTCGGTGAGGCCGTAGATCTGCAGGAATTCCCAGCCGAGTTCGGCCTCCAGCCGTTCGATGAAGGCGGCCGGAGGCGGTGCGCCGGCGACGGTGAAGCGAGGCCGGGTGGTGATGTTGTGGCGGTGCTTGTCGGGGTAGTCGAGGATCGTCCGCAACACCGTGGGCGCCATGCAGGCGAAGGTGACTTTTTCCCGCTCGATGAGACGGAAGATCTCGGCGCCGTCCACCGCGCGCAGCACCACATGGGTGCCGCCCATGCCGGTGATGGCATAGACGCCACCCCAGCCGTTGCAGTGGAACATCGGCAGCGTCCAGAGTTCAACGTCGTCGTGGGCGACGCGCAGGTGGGCGATCAGGCTGTAGGCGTTCACGTAGCAGTTGCGGTGGGTCATCATCACGCCCTTGGGGCGGGCGGTGGTGCCAGACGTGTAGTTGATGGACACCAGGTCGTTCTCGTCACGCTCGACGGGTGGCGGGAAGTTGTCTGGCTCGCCAGCGATCAGCGCTTCCCAGTCCTGCCAGCCTTGCGGCGCGTCGCCGCCGTCCTGGGCGACGACGAAGTCGCGCACGCTAGTGAGGCCGCTGCGGATGCCGTCCACCACATCGGTGTATTCGTGGTCCACCAGCACCACCGTGACGCCGGCGTGATTGAGGATGTACTCGTGGTCCGCCGCCACCAAGCGGTAGTTCAGCGGCACGAGCACGGCGCCGATCTGGCTCGTGGCGTAGAAGCTCTCCAGGAAGAAATGCGAGTTCGGACTCAGGATGCAGACCCGATCGCCTTGCGCCACCCCGAGCGACAACAAGGCGTGCGAGAGCCGATTCACCCGCGCCTGCAACTCGGCGTAGGTGAAGCGCAGTTCGCCGTCCACGACCGCGGTCTTGGTCGGATAGAGTCGGACGGACCGCTGCAGAAAGTCATCGACAAGAAGAGGAACCTGCATTCTTCGCGTCTCCTTCGGGTGTATGTAGCGCTTACCTGGGCGCGAAGCGGAGAATTCCTACACCGGCACGTCAAGCCGCAGACAGCAAGCAACGCCTGCACCTCGGATCTGCATCACTATCGGCAACCCGAAGGCCAGCAGTTCGCGCCAGCGAACTGCCAACGCGCCCGCAGGGCGCCACTACCACCACAGCACGCGTTGTGCGGCAGGTCGTTGCCGGCACTCATCCCATGCCCGCAGCAGTTCGCGCGAGCGAACTGCCAACGCGCCCGTAGGGCGCGCCACTACCACCGCAGCACTTGCTGTGCGGCAGGTCGTTGCCGATAGCGCTCGTCCCAGGCGCGCAGCCGTTCGCGTTCGCCGAAGAGATCCGCTTCCACAAAGCGCAGGAACTGCAGCGACGCCTGCAAGGTGCAGTCGGCGATGGACACGCTCTCGCCCAGGAGCAGCGGCCGGCCGTCGGCCAGCAGGTTGTCCAGATAGTTGAGCGGGGTTTGCAGGCTCGCCTCCATCTGTGCGGCCTTTTGCGGATCCGGCGGACGACCCAGGGGCGAGTTCTTGGCATGTCCGTATTGGCCCATCGGGCCAGCGACCCGGAGGTCAACGATGCGCTCGACATCCCGCGCCCTGCCGCGGCGTTCCGGGCCTCCGCAGAGCAGCCGCCCGTCTGGAAAGGCGTCCTCCAGATACTCGATGATGGCCAGCGACTCGACGAGATAGCCGCCGTCGTCGAGCTCCAAGACGGGCACGGTGCCGAACGGGTTTCTCGCCAGGTGCGCGGGTTCCCGGTGGCGTCCCTTGACCGTGTTCACGACGATCTGCTCGATGCCCATGTCCACGCCAAGCTCGGCGCGCTCGGCGATGTACAGCATGACCTTGGTCGGATTGGGCGCCAGCGGCACCATGTACAGTTTCATTCGATGTCCTTCATCAAGTCGGCAATCTGTTCGAGAAGCTCGAAGCGGGCGGCGCCGAGCGGCGCGCTGTCCAGGCCAAGCTTCAACGTGGTGACGCCCACGGCACGATAGCGGCGCAGTCTCTCGCGCACCATGTCGGCGGTTCCTAGCGCCTGGAACGCCGTCACCATGGCGTCCGGCACGCGAGCGGCGGCCTCTTCGCGACGGCCGGCGAGCCACAGCGACTGCACGGCCTTGGCGTCCTCTTCAAACCCCGCCCGCCGATAGGCATCGTTGTAGAAGTTCGTGGTGGCCGAACCCATGCCTCCCAAGTTGAAGGCAACGCCGGGCTTGCGACGCTCGATCATCGCCTCCACGTCATCGCCGATCTCTACGCGCACCGAGACGCACAAGTCCAGGTTCGCTAGCGACCGACCGGCGCGGCACGCACCCTCGCGGAGGAAGTGCAGGTGAGCCTCGGGATGATCCGGCGAAAACGACGTGCCGAGCCAACCGTCTGCGGCAGCACCGGTGAAGCGGAGCGCATTGGGGCCTAAGGTCGCGAGGTAGATGGGCACTTCGGCAGGTTCGTGGGCAATCCTGAGCGCCTTGCCTTCGCTGTCCGGCAGCGGCAACTGGAAGATTCGACCTTGGTAATCCACCTTCTCGCCAGCGAAGATCATCCGGCAGATGTCCACGGTCTCCTTAAGCCGCGTCAGCGGAGCGCGAAAGCGCACGCCGTGCAGCCCCTCCACCACCTGCGGCCCGCTCGCGCCCAGGCCAAGCACGAATCGTCCGCCGGAGAGGTCGTGCAATGTCAGCGCCGTCATGGCCGCCATGGCTGGCGTGCGCGCCGTGACCTGCATGATGCCGGTCGCGAGCCGAATGCGCTCGGTTTTGTCCGCCAGATACGCGAGCGGCGTCGCCGCGTCGCTCCACCAAGCCTCCGCCGAAAACGCCATGGCGGCGCCAAGCCGCTCCGCATGACGAACCCAGTCCGCCATGAGCACAAGACTGTCCGGGCGGACCGCGCCAATCTCGATGGCAAATCGCATCAGGCCTTGGCCTTTGTTTGCAGCGACATCCGAGCAGTTTACGCACAGCCGCCGTTTGCAGAGAAGCCGCCGGGCCGCGGACGGCAAGGAACAGGGCCGCTTCCACGCCACCGACAGGCCCGTCTCGCGGGGTAAGGGCTGGTTGCACCTTCGGGCCCTTGGTTGCTTCGCCTTCGGCGCGAGGAGCGTGATACACCCTCGCTCCGAATGGCGTGTGGGGCCGCGCCATCCGGCCGGCACGTTGGCGTTGACTCGGCCTTGATGCACGATTTGGTCGCGGTGTGCTTGCAGTTCGGTGCCGCTTGCATGATGCTCTCGCGTCTTCGCTCTAGGGAAGCTCTGAACTGGCGTTGCGAATCGCCGGTGTTGGGTTGTCGACG
>VXSY01000175.1 GCA_009837725.1 Gammaproteobacteria bacterium
GGTAGTGGGCGAGTTCGGCAATGGATTCGCGGATGTCGTCCAAGGCGCGGTGTGGATTGCGTTTCGTGAACTCGTTGTAGGCGGCTGGGTGCCAGCGGCGCGCGAGTTCCTTGACGGTGCTTACGTCGATGATGCGGTAGTGCAGATAGCCTTCGAGTGTTGGCATGTGGCGGCCCAGGAAGCGGCGGTCTTGCCAGATGGAGTTGCCGCAGAGGGGGGACGCGTCGCGTGCCACATGCTGCTCCAGGAAGGCGAGGGTGCGGGCTTCGGCTTCGACCAGGGTCACCTCGGACTCGCGCACGCGGGCCAAGAGGCCAGACTCCGCATGGTGCTTGCGGTTCCAGTCGTCCATGCCGGCGAGTTGCTCGTTGCTGGCGTGGATTGCCAGGGCCGGCCCCGCCGCCACTTCGCGCAGTTCGTCATCGGTGACTAGCGTCGCGATCTCGATGATGGTGTCGGTTTCGACATCGAGGCCGGTCATCTCCAGGTCTATCCAGACGAGTTTCCCCTCGCCCGGGCTTTCTTCGCTCATTGCACCCCGCATTCACGCCAACGGATTTACTATGCCACGGCGAATGCAAACTCAAGGGACCTGCATGGCTTCCGATCCGACCGTCATATCCGCTGCGGAGCTGGCTTCGAGGCTGGCCCAAGGGGAAGACCTGCTCGTGGTGCAGGTAACCTCGCGGCAGGTTTACGACGCGGCGCACATCGAGGGGTCCCATTGTGTGGAACCTGCGGAACTCGTGAGTGGCGTGCCGCCGGCGACGGGCCGGCTGCCGGATGCGGAGCGGCTGGCGAGGCTCTTTGGTCGGCTTCGGCTTGCTGAAGACCGGCAGGTGGTGACGCTCGATGACGAGGGCGGCGGCTGGGCCGGGCGGTTGGCGTGGACGCTGGATGTTCTGGGGCGGCGTGACTGGATCTACTTGGATGGTGGCCTGCACGCCTGGCACCAAAGCGGCTTGCCGCTTGTGTCCGGGCCGCCACCACCGAGCGACTCGACCACCGGCGTGCGCGTCACCGTCGATCGCGCCCCCATCGCCGAAGCCGAGGACATTTTGGAGCGGCTTGACGACCGGACCCTTACCGTCTGGGACTGCCGTTCGTGGGAGGAGTACACGGGCCAGCGCGTGGCCGCCGCGCGTGCGGGACATATTCCTGGGGCGGTTCATCTCGACTGGCTGGAACTCATGCAGCGGGACCGGGGGCTGCGCCTCATCGACGACATCGCCGGCCTGCTCGCACGTCGAGGCATCGGCCCGGAGCAAGACGTGATCGCCCACTGCCAGACCCATCACCGTTCGGGCCTCGCCTACATGGTCGCCCGCCTCCTCGGCTTCCCCCGCATCCGCGCCTATCACGGGTCGTGGGCCGAATGGGGCAACCGACCGGACACCCCGGTCGAGACCTAACGGCGCTGCCGCGTTCATGTCACACCCGGGTGCAAGCGTTGCCGAGGCGCTGCTGACCGCCTTCATGGGCGCGGTCGGCGGCGTGCGCCAGCGTCACTTCAAGCGCTTCGTGATCTGGATCTACACGCGCTTCTACCCCGTAAACCTCGACGAGGCCGTCGGCGAAACCGCCGCCGACTTCGACACCTTCAACCACTTCTTCACGCGCCGCCTTAAGCCGGGCGCACGGCCTTTGCCGGATGCGGCGGATGTCCTTGTCTGTCCCGCCGACGGCACCGTGAGTCAGGCCGGCCCGATCGCAAAGGGCCAACTTCTGCAGGCGAAAGGCCAGCGCTATTCCGTCGCCGACTTGCTGGGCGACACGGGACTCGCCGCCCGCTACGAAGGCGGCACGTTCGTCACGATCTATCTCTCCCCCCGCGACTACCACCGGGTGCATGTCCCTTGCGCAAGCGAGCTTGCGAGGGCAACCGAGATTCCGGGTCGCCTCTTCTCCGTGAACGCTTCGAGCGAACGGCGCGTGGTGGGGCTTTTCGCCCGCAACGAACGCTTGGTCATGCACCTCGCTGCCGCGTCTGGCGACTACGCCCTCGTCATGGTGGGCGCGCTCATCGTCGCCGGCATCGACACGCCTTGGCAAAGACCGCCGGTGCCGAGGGACGAGAGAACCAAAACGCGCGTTCTCCACCCCGACGGAGTTCGCTTTGCTCGCGGCGATGAAGTCGGCACGTTCCGCATTGGCTCCACCGTGATCTGCCTCTTCCCACCGGGGATCGCCCTGACCAAACGTTTCGCGCCCGGCGCCACGGTGCAAATGGGGGAGGCGATGGCGGTTGGCTGGTGAGGCAGCCCCTCCCCAGACTGGAGCTGTTCGTGGTTAGGCGCGGTTCCAGTCGAAGGCGAGAACGGGGGATATGCCGTCGGTTCCGAGTTTGAGCGCCAGTAGGCGGTCGAAGCCGAGGGCCACGCCGGCGCAGTTGGGGAGGCCGTGGCGTTGGGCGGCCAGGAGGCGTTCGTCGGGCTTGGGGACACAGAGGCCAGAAGCGCGGCGTTTCTCCGTGTCGGCGGCCATGCGCTGGGCCAGTTCGTCCGGGTCCGCGAGTTCGTGGTAGCCGTTGGCGATTTCTACGCCGTTGATTACCAGCTCGAAGCGTTCCGCGTGGGGGCGGCGCTTGGATGCATTCACCCGTGCCAGGGCGGCTTGGTCAGGTGGGTATTCGGTTACGAAAACTCGGCCTTCGCCGCGGTCGGCTAGCGCCGCGGCAAGCATCAGGTCAAGGGCTTCCTCGGTTCGTGACGTGGAGCTGGCCTTGTATCCGAGTTGGGCGCAGATGTCGGCCAGGTCGTCCACGCTTGCTGTGTCGATGTCGATGTCGAACCGATCGGCCAACAGTTGCCGATACGGGATGCACAGGTACGGCGCAGGGCTTAGCAGGCAGTCGACCAACTCTTCCACCTCCAGCATGAGGCGGTTGGCGTCGAAGTCGAGGCGATACCACTCCAGCATGAGGAACTCGGGGTTGTGCCAGCGGCCCTGTTCGCCTTGTCGGAACACCGGGCCCAGTTGGTAGATGGAAGGGGCGCCGGCGGCCAACAGGCGCTTCATGTGGTATTCGGGCGAGGTTTGCAGATAGCGGCCGCCGACGGCGATGCTCTCGATGGCGGGGTCGAGCACGGTGTGGGATGCCAGCACCGGGGTGTTCACCTCCAGCACGCCCCGCTCGGCAAAGAAAGCGCGGGTGGCGGCGAGGGCGGCCGCACGTGCGTGCAGCGTTTCGATGGCGCAACTAGGCGGCCAGTCGTGGGCCTCGCTCACGGGACGTGAACCTCAGTCGCGCACCCGACTGACGTATTCGCCGGTGCGCGTGTCGATGCGCAGCACCTCGCCAATCTCGATGAAGAGCGGCACCTTGATGACGGCGCCAGTGCTGAGGGTCGCCGGCTTGTTGCCACCTTGCGCCGTGTCGCCGCGCATTCCGGGATCGGTTTCGGCTACCTGAAGCTCCACGAAGTTGGGTGGCACGACGGAGATGGGGCTGTCGTTCCAGAGCGTGACCGAGCACACGTCCTGCTCCTTCAGCCACTGGCGTGCGTCGCCCACGGCGGCGGCGGCGGCCTCGAATTGCTCGTAGCTGCCATCGGTCTTCATGAAATGCCAGAACTCGCCGTCGTTGTAGAGGTATTCCATGTCCGTTTCGAGGACATCCGCGCCTTCGATGGTCTCGCCGCTGCGAAACGTGCGCTCCCACACCCGACCGGTGTTGAGGTTGCGGAATTTGACGCGGCTGAAGGCTTGGCCCTTGCCTGGCTTGACGAACTCGTTCTCCAGAATCGAGCAGGGGGAACCCTCCAGGAGCACCTTGAGCCCTGGGCGGAATTCGTTGGTCGCATAGGTCGCCACGGACGGTCGCCTCGTCTGCTTGGAAGCGCGGAATGATAGCCGGCTATAGCGACGCGGCTCGTTGGAATGCGGAGTGGACACGCTTGGGTACGTTGATTGCCTCGAACATCCGAGAGGGGAAGAGGTAATCTTCACCGCTTTCATCCACCACGCGCAAATCTCCGTCCCGGGCGGCGTCGACATCCGGCACGGACCGGTAAATCTTGTGCAGTTCCAGCGAGGCGCTATAGCCCTTGTTGTCCACGCAGACAACGTACTCGGGAGCGCCTTGGAGTGCTGCAGCCATGTTCAGTCCAGATACCGTTTGCGCTTGATTTCGCGTCGGCCAATGCCGTGCGCCTCGTACCAGTGTAGCTCTGCCAAGCGGATGTCGCCATTCTCCAACTGCACGCTGGCGACCCCCTTGCACTTACGCCAGTTTCCGGCACCGTAAGCGCGCCGGAGCCTTGGCAATTCGCGGATGCCGGAGCCTCGGGCAATCGTCTCCGCATCGGAGATGGCGCCAATGACCTCAAACTGCACGTCACGTTACCTAACGCCACCTCGGACTCAAGCGGAATGCTCGCGGGCTCCGGCAACTTCGTCAAGGCGCGTTGTCAAACGCTTTGCATGGTCACAAAGTGCCGGTAGTGGCTGTTGGGGTTCGCCATCAAGTCTTCGTGCGTGCCCACGTCGCGCACTCGACCCTCTTCGAGGAAGACGATGCGGTCCGCGTGGCGGATGGTGGAGAGACGGTGGGCGATGACGATGGCGAGGCGGTGCTCCGCGCCGACCTTGAGCGCCTGGATCAGGTCGTTTTCGGTCTTCGGATCCAGGGCGGCGGTAGGTTCGTCAAGGACGAGGACGGGGGTCTCGCGGACGAGGCCTCGGGCGATGCACAGGCGTTGCTGCTGGCCGACGGAGAGGGTGTCGCCGGATTGGCCGAGAATGGTGTCGATGCCGTCCGGGAGTTCGTCGATGAAGTCCGTGCAGGCCGCGCCTTCGAGGGCGCGGCGGATGTCGGTGTCGCTGGCGTCTGGCCTTGCCAGCAGGAGGTTGTCGCGGATCGAGGTCGAGAGCAGGGAGTGCTCCTGAAAGACGTAGGCGACTTGGCTGCGCAGCGACCCAAGATCGACTTCGGTCACGTCGCGGCCGTCCACCAGCACGCGACCGTCGGTGGCCTGCAGGAAGGCGGGAATGAGGTACGCGAGGCTGGTCTTGCCGGAGCCGGTGGGACCAACGATGGCTACCATTTCACCCATCGGCAGTTTGAGGTCGACTTCCGATAGCGCTCGCCGACCGTCTGGGTAGTCGAAGCTCACGTCGCGCAACTCGAAGCCTTGGCGGATGGGGCCCTGTTTCGGCCCCTGAAGGCGATCATCGTCTACCGGATAGTCGAGGAAGAAGAAGACCCGCCGCACCGCGGCCACCGGCCCCTGCAGCTCGATCCAGAACGCGCCGATGCCGGTGGCCGTCTCCAAGATGCCCCAGAGGAGGCCAAACAGAACGAAGAAATCGCCGGGCGACATCTGCCCGTCGATGATCTGGTCGGTCACCAGGCGAACGATGAAGATCGCCGCCACGATCATCACCGCGAGGATGGCGACCAGCATGGCGATGCCCACCGCCAGCGCGAAGCGTTCGCGCAGGAACGACTCTGAGCTGCGTTCGGCGAAGCGTTCCGCATCCCGACGCATCCCGCCAAGGCTCTGCACGGCGTACACGTTGTCCATCGTCTCTTCGATGGCGTTGGTGGTAGCCGCGCCGGCGGCGCGCTTGGCCTGATTCATGCGGCGCACGAGGGCGGAGGCGGGGAACGTGACGAGAAAGGCCAGCGGAAACGCCGACCACGCGATCCACACGAGTTCCGGGGCGACGTTGCTGTAGGTGTATTGGACGAGATAGAGGTTGATGCCGCCCCAGACCAGCGTGTGTACCGGGTTGAGCGTGAGTTGGTAGCAGATTTCCGGCACCTGCGGCGTGTCATAGAGCACGCGGTAGATGGAGTCGCCGATGCGCTGGTCGTCCAGCGTCGTCATCGGCAGGCGCGTGAGGCGGGCGAAAAGCCGCGTGCGGAGGGTGTCGGCGAGGCGTTGGGTGAGGCGAATGTTGACGAGATACTCGCCAACACCCCAGATGCCGCCGGCGGCGCTGGTGCCGGCGCTGATCTGGTTTTCGCCTTGCGTCGCGGCATCCGCGCCGCCGAACAGGCCAAACTCCTCGAAGGCACCGGCGCGGGTGCCGAACACCACCAGCAGGAGCAGCAGCACGATCGCCAGCACCAGCATGATTTCCATCGGCGCCATGCCATCCACGAAGCCGACAAGGGGTGTCATGAACGGCGGATAGGGCACGTCGGTGTCGCCAAACGGGCGTTCGAGGAGCACGTTGTCGGTGAGGATCTTGCCGAGCAAGGGCAGCATCACGGCCGGCACCATGAAACCGAAGCCGAACAGGAACTTGGCGGCGAAGAGGCCCCGCGCTTGGGCGAGCAGGCGCAGCGAGCGCCCCATCAGCACCGCGGCCTGACGGGAGGAGACGGCGGTGTCGAGATCGATGCGGTCGTCGAAACGCAGGCGGCGGTCGCGCGCCTCGCGTCGGCTCTCGCCAGCACTTGCCGGCTCGAGGGAAGCGGCGTCGCTCATCCGGCGGCCTCAAGCCCGACCGTCTCGGCTTGCACAAAGCTGCGGTAGCGACCGTTCGGCGTGTCATCAACTCGTCGTGGGTGCCGGTTTCGGCGATCCTTCCGTCTTCAAGGAAGGCGATTTGGTCGGCATCTCGGATGGTGGACAGGCGGTGGGTGATCAGGAACATCACCCTGTCCTTGCCCCATTCGGCGAGATTGCCGAGCAGTTCGCGCTCCGTGAGGGCATCAAGCGAAGCCGTGGGTTCGTCGAGGATCAGGATGGGCGTGTCGCGGACGATTGCGCGCGCGATGGAGAGGCGCTGCCGCTGGCCGGTGGAGAGCTTGCCACCACGCTCGCCAAGCTCGGTCTGGTAACCGTTTTCCATCTCGCCGATGAACTCGTGTGCGCAGGCGACCTTGGCTGCCGCCTCCACGTCCGCCATGGTCTTGCCTTCGGCGGCGTAGCCGATGTTGTCGGCGACGGTGCCGGCGAACAGCACGTTCTTCTGCAAGGCGATGGCGGTTGAGGCGCGGACGTCGTCGACGCGCAGGTCGCGGATGTCGACGTCGTTGAAGGCGACGGCGCCGCGTTCCGGGTCGTAGAGCCGCAGAACCATCGACATGAGCGTGGACTTGCCGGACCCGGTGGCGCCGACGATCGCGGTGACGGTTCCGGCGTGTGCCACAAGATCGACGCCCCGAAGCACGGGCAGCCGGTCGCCACCATTGGTGGGAGTGGGGTTCGTGGGCGACGGGCCCTCAGGGAACCGGCTTGCCCCGTCCCGTGCCGAATCGGTCAGATGAGCAGGCAGCTCGTAGGAGAAGTGCACCTCGCGACAAGTGACGCTGCGGAGCGGAGTGGGAAAACGGCGCGGGTCTTCACCATCAATGATGTCCGGTTCAAGGTCGAGCAGGAAGAAGGCGCGTTCCAGACCGATGAAGAGGTCCTGCGTCATGCACCAGATGCGAATCAGCCAGAAGCTGTTGCCAAGCCCCTCTTCCACCTGCTCGCGGGCGTAGCGGAACGCGCCGAGGTTCCACACCGCGAAGCCGATCAGCGCTGCCACCGCCGCGCCGCGATAGGTCTCGCGTTCCTCGATCACCCAACCGGCGAGCACGTATTCGGCGCCGATGGCGACGGTGCCGCCCAAGGTCATCGCCGCGGCGGTCAGTAGCACGATGTCGAGGCGCAGATGGAAGGCGGCGTCGAGGGCGCGGTGCGAATCGTGGTGGAAGCGGTCCAGGATGCGTGCCTCGGCACGGTTCGCCTTCACCACCTTGATGGCCGCGAACGACTCTTGCAGGCGCGAGGTGAGATCGCTGTTGGCGAGCCGGTTTTCGCGTGCGCGGCGGCGTATGCGCGGCGTGAACACCGCCGTGAGCCAAACCATCGGCACGCCGACGAAGATGCAGGCGACGGCGATTGTGGGGCTAAGGAGATACAGGAGCACCAGCGCAAGCAGCGTCCAGAAGAGGGCCGTGAAGGGGCCGATCAGCGCCTCTTGCAGCAGGTTCACGATCATGGCGCTGTCCTGATAGACCCGGAACACGGCGTCGCCCACCCGGGCGTGGCTGTGGTACTTGAGCGACAGGTGCTCGGCCCGCTCGACCATCGCCACGCGCAAGCTCTGGTTGATGTTGTGCCGAATCCACGCCTCGTAGTAGGGCAGCGAAGCGAGGCCGCCGAGCAGCACGAGGCCACCGATGCCGAACCAGATGAGCAAGCGGTCGCGCACGATCCGGCGCTCTTCGGCGGACAACGGTTCCTCGTCGGTGGCGCCGGTGGTGACGTACTCCTCGCCGACCCCAAGCACCACGGCCTGCAACGGCTGCAGGCGCTCGCCGACGAGCACTTTGTTGGCGAGGAGATCGCCAGCAACGGCCCAAATCGCCACCATGAAGATGGCGGACACCGCGCTGATCGCCATGAAGGCAATCAAATGCCTCAGCATGGGACGGATGAACGGCCAAGCCCGCGCGATGAGCTGCCACAAGCGACGGGCGCTCATGGTGGGGTCCGGCTCTACGCCGCCCGGAGCCTTATCTCGGGTCACAGAGGGCCTCTTGGGGGCGGGGGCAAGATGCCGTCGCCCCAGGGCCCGTCCCAACGCCAGCGAACGGCATGTCCACAACCCATCTAACGGGCCCTACAAACTGCTAAATCGCTCCGCCCGTGCGCAGTTCATGTATCTCCTCCGCGCTGTAGCCAGCTTCCGCGAGCACCTCGTCGTTGTGCTGGCCCAGTGCGGGGGTGGGCGAACGGATGTCGGAAGGGGCGCCGGAAAGGCTGACCGCTTGGCCGACAAGTTCGATGTCGCCGAGCTCGGGGTGGGTTACGGGGGCAGCCATGCCCAGGTGCTTCACTTGTGGGTCTTCGAACACCTCGTCGATGGAGTAGATGTAGCCGGCCGGCACCCCCGCTTCGTTGAACGCCTCGATCCACTCGCAGCTGGTCTTGGTGGCGGTGATGGCTTCGATCTGGCCGTTCATTTCGTCGCGGTGCTTGCTGCGGCGGGGTGGGGTGTTGAAGCGTTCGTCGGTGAGCCAGTCCTCGCGCCCCATCACCTCGCAGAAGCGCTGGTAGATGGCGGTGCCGGTGGCGGCGATGTTGATGTGGCCGTCCTTGGTGCGGAAGACGCCGGTGGGAATGCCCGTGGGGTGGTTGTTGCCGGACTGCGGCGGCACTTCCTTCGACAGCAGCCAGCGCTCGGCCTGGAAATCCAGCATGGCGATCTGCGCTTGCAGGAGGGAGGTTTGCACCCATTGGCCTTCGCCGGTTTCGTTTCTGGCGAGAAGGGCAGTCATCACGCCAATTGCTGCGTAAAGGCCAGCGGAGAGGTCCGCCACCGGAACGCCAGCCCGAACGGGCCCTTGGCCGGGCAGCCCCGTAATGGACATGAGCCCGCCCATTCCCTGCGCCACCTGGTCGAACCCGGGCAGCTTCCCGTAAGGCCCGTCCTGGCCGAAGCCGGAGATGCTGGCGTACACGACGCCGGGGTTGATCGCCTTGATGGACTCGTATTCGATGCCGAGTCGGTGCTTCACATCCGGCCGATAGTTCTCCACCACCACGTCCGCATCCTTGGCGAGACGCATGAAGACCTCCTTGCCGGCTGGCGACTTGAGGTTCAGCGTGATGGCACGCTTGTTCCGATGCAGATTCTGGAAGTCGGGCCCCAAGCGCGCATCGCCCATCTGCCCATCGCCCTGCCCCGGCTGCTCGATCTTGATGACATCCGCCCCCCAGTCCGCCAGTTGCCGGACGCATGTGGGCCCTGCGCGCACCCGCGTGAGGTCAAGCACCCGAATGTGGGCAAGTGGCAGCCGCATGGTTCGATCCCTCCAAATCAACGAGGCGGCGATTATGCGGTATGGACGGCGGAGGTTGCTTCTTGGGGCCACCCCGGGTGGTGGCCATCGTTGGAGATGTCGCGTGCGCTGAGGACTATATTCTTGCGTGCGGCTCAAGTCGGTAGCGGTGGTCCAGGTCCCCTTTGGTGGGTAGTCGGTTCTCGCTTGGGCGGCGGTACGTCCGTTAGCAGCGCCTGAGGGCCCATTGTCACGCAACCTTTTATGTTCGTGGAGCTTCGGCCGTGGCCTCGGCTCATGTCACGATCTCACCGATGCGTTGCCGCAGATCGTCGATGTCGTTCTGCGCTGCCCACTTCAACTCGATGACTGCCCGAACGCGGTCGCTCATTTGCTGCCGTTCGCCCGCGTCCATATGGACGGGCAGGCGAAGCTCGCGCCACCTGTCGCCGATGGTCGGCAATGTCGTGTCGTAGAACGTCAGGGATGCGGTTTGATCCTGCACGGCGCGGGACGAAAGCAGCGCCAGCAGGTAGTACGGCGTGATACCGTCCGAGTGGTCAAACACGCGAAGCGTCAGCAGTTCCCGCGTCATCAGGATTTTGTCGTCACGATTCGATGCCATCGCCACGGTGCCGACTCGGTAGCTGCCGCGCCGAACGTAGATTACGTCGCCTGCATTCACCGAAGGCTTGTTGCGGGTAAATCGCTCCCAGGTATCTTCAGTCACGCCAGAAGTCGGGTCGCGGTAAAGCTCCCAGTTGACGATGTCTTTGACTCGGATGTATGGGATGCTCCCGGCGCCCTTCTGTGCCCCGCTTGGCGAGCCGTGGCCGTCCCATGCCCCGATGTGCCCGTTGTCGACCAGATCGCCCAGCACGACCCACTGCCGACCCTTAGGAGGCGACGATGGTGCCGCCGTTCGACGAGCCGCGTAGTACCTTGGAACCATGTGACCGCATTCTTCGACTTCTGACCAAGGTACGGTGAAGACGAACTCGTTGCTCTCGCTTGTCGGGTCATCAAGCTCATCGCGGATCACGGCAAGGTCATCCCACACTTCATCCGTGCCCGGCCGGTAGACTTCCTCGCCCCGGTGGTTGTGCCCCATCTCCAAGGCTTCGGCCATGATGACGGGATCATTTGGCTTGGCGGATTCTCCCTTCCGCATCACCAAGAGGCACGTCTTCGCGTTGCAGTATGGGCGGAACGTGTTGTGCGGCAGGTCGATTACGGCGAGCACGCGCCCTCGAGACGTGATGTATTCCCGCAGATAGGCGTACCGGCCAGAGGGTGCATGGAAGGCGGTTTCCGGCAACACGATGGCGAGTCGCCCCTTGTCCTCAAGCATCTCGAAGCAACGCTCCACGAACAGCATGTACGGGTCGCTGTCCCTAGGCTTCCCCTTCCGCCACTTGCCATCCATGGATTGCGTCCATGCGTGCCCCAGCTCGAAGTTGACAGCATCATCTGCCAACACCTTCGCCTTCGTTCCGTAGGGTGGATTCGTCATCACGCAGTTGAAGACGCGGAAATCATCACCCACCACGAAGCGAGCCTTGGCATCCGGCATGAAGTCCGATGCCGCGTGCAGCGTGTTCTCGTGTACAACGTTGCTTCTGCCGTCGCCCGAAATGGCCATGTACGCCTTGGCGATACGAACGAGGTCGATTTCCTTGTCGATGCCATAGAAGCAGCGCTTCGCCATTTGCTCTTGCGCCCTCTGCAACCGGCGCGGCGAAAGACTTCCCCAACGTCTGCCACGCGCCATCAGGTCCCACATGCGCCGCATAGTGGCGATGAGGAAGCCTCCGGAACCACACGCCGGGTCGCATATGGTTTCGTCGGGTTTTGGGGCAACGATCTTCACTGCCACGTCAATAACGTTGCGAGGCGTGAAGAATTCTCCCTTTTCCCCGACGAACTTCGACTCCGCGAATACCTCGAACGCATCGCCTACCACATCCGTGGGCGTGTCGATCAGGCTGCCGCGCTCAAGTTGGCCAACCGCCCAAGCCACGCCCTTCGCGTCCAGCGTTATCCGTTCGTTCTGCTCGAACAGGCCATCGTTGCGGTACTCCTCGACCACGCTGGCAAACAACCGGTCGATGCGTTCTTTCACCAACGCAGCGTCTTCTTCGTACCCCACATAGAACGATGGCGGCTGATCCACATAGGTCGTTTCGTCGTGAATCTTGGCGAAGATGATTTTGATCATCTCGTTGCCGAGCTTTTCTCGACGGCTGATCGTGGTGTTGGCGTACAGAGTGTTGAGGATGCGCCGGAACGACGATTTGAGCATCGCGCCGCTGTACTGGGTCAGGTCTTCCCGTGTGACCTTGCCCACGTCCTCGATGCGTTGCCCCTTCACGGGGATGTTGTGCAGGCGGTCATCAAAGACGGATGATTGCCCTAGGGGCTTGCAGAAGTACTCGATGTCGGAGCCGTTGGTCCAAACGCCCCAAACGGCTGATGTTGCGGTCAGATAGGATTTCAGTTGCGCCTTGCCGCCCTTCTCGCCGGGCTTTTTCGTCTCGACAATTCCCACGATGTCGGCCGCCGGATCGCGACCGGGACCGCTGAAAATGGCAATGTCGGCTCTATCCGGCTTGCTCGATCCCCGTGGGATGGGGAATTCCGTTTCCATGTCCGCACGGCCGTAGCCGTAGTCATCGGACAGGATGCGGAGGAATTCCTGCCGGACTGGTTCTTCGGGTCCGTCCATGGGGGCAGACGACTACCGGCGTAGGAGACTTGCCATCGCCCGCCAAGCGCGACCGGCAACGTCGTTCGGGAACATCCAGTGGAGCTGCTGCAAAGCACTGGTCGTTTGGAAGATGCGCTTTTCTCTTGCGACGTGCGGCTTGCCGTTCGCATCGTACCCGATTACCGCGATGTCGTTGACCTCCGTGACTTTGCTTCCCCTTTTCGTATCCTGTGCAAGATCAAACGTCAAGCGGTTTTCGCTTCTTTTCGCGGCACGCACGCCAGCTATCTCCCTGGCTAAACTGCCGCCGCGATCAGCGGTGCCTTCCTTCTAAGTCCGTCATGGGTGAGCTCGCCGCATTGGTACATGCGGTACCACTCTTGGCGTTGGCGCATGAGGCGCTCGTCGTCGCGCAGGTGCAGTCTGATCAAGACGAACTCGGCGCGGTCACGAAGTTCGTGGGGAATGTTGGCCGAAACCCGTAGCTGCAAAGACGGGAGGTGAAGCTCGAACCATCCGTCCTCAATCTCGAACGGGTCGAGCAGGTTGTCTGCCGGCGCGTTGCCCTTGCTCGAGTTGATCCATGCTGCGCAGTAGCGGTAGTTCTGCCACTCGTATGCCCGCGTTCGGTCTTCGTCGCAGCTGACGAAGTGGTCCACGGTGCCGACCGGTTCGTACATCGCGGAGTAGGCGCAGAGGTTCCCAAATCCCTCTGCGAGCTTCCCCTTGAATGGGGTCCAGAAATCCCTGGGGCGTCCGTCCGGATTGGCCGCCAGCCATGCTTCGCCCGGCAGTCTTGTTTCCCGGTCGAAGTCATCCGGCTTCGGAACACGATCGAAACGGATCATCCTCCGCGTCGCCGCTCCGTCTGGACGATCCAACGCGGCCAGAACGGATCGTGCCCGGCGAGCACGCGTTCGAGCTCCCGCTGGATTTGATTTAGGTCCCGAAGGTTCTCGGGGTTCTGGTGTGCGTCGCCGCGCATGAACGCTTGTGCGGCATCAATGGCGCATTCTGCTTCGACGGACCGCGCCTGTCGAAGTCCGAAGGAATCTGACACCAGCCAGTTGAGCGCGTCCCCTTGGGGCGCCCATTGCATCGCGTCGAGCTGCACCCTGCCATTGTGGACGTCCAAATGAAACAGCCGGTCGTTGTCTTCGTCGAAATAGGGCTCGACCGACGCAAGTACCAGAGGGGAATGCGTGGTGGCGATGAGCTGCACGCCCGTCCCGCTATCCGTGAGGCGGTCCACGACTCCAAGAATGGCAGGCACGATGACGCGCTGCCATCGTGGATGAAGGTGTGCGTCGACTTCGTCGAACAGCAGAATCACCTGCTCGGCAACCTTGATGTTTAGCTGTGCCGCCGCACGGACATGCTCGCTCCACGACCAGACGAGCATGTAGGCGAGGCCCACGATCCGCCGCACCGCCGAGGACGCATGCACGATGGGAACCGCGTCCGAGTATCTGGTTTTGATCGAGGGAATGTCCTGTGCGTCATCGACGGAAAGTCGCAGGAGGGGGCCGACTTCCCAAGGTTCGCTCGGTACCATTAGAGCACCAACTACCTCCGCCATGCGATGCGCGTTCTCCCCGTTCTCTCGGATCCAACTTGACCAATCGTCCAGCAAGCCTTTGCAGACCCGCGTCTGTTTGCCGTCAATCGGAACCATCAGGCCGCTCCAGACTTCCTCTGGCGAGAACGCGTAACCGGGAAGACGGTCCTGAACGTCGATGTTTCCTATTTTGCGCCAATAGTTCCTGGCTGGATCCCACAGCGAAAAGCCACCGTCGGCGTGCGCGTAGATGACGAGTCCAGGACTCCACGGCCTGCCATGTTGCCCGGTCCAACTCTGGTCGAGGACCGAGTACGTGCTCGTATAGCTCCGCCTGTTTCCGGCATCGGTCGTTAGAGCGAAGCGCAGTCTGGCGGGTCTTTCGATGTCCGTCGGACGAGCCATGTATCCGGACGTCAGGCGCGGGTTTAGGTTGCGGGGCCACCGTCGGGTCAGGGCCCACCAGGCAACATCCAGAAGGAAGCTTTTGCCCAGCCCGTTGTCACCGGTGATGAGATTCAGCCGGTTTTGGAGATCCAGCCCCACTTCCGGCGCTGGACCGACGTTTTCCAACTCTAGGCGTTCGAGCATTCGGTTGCCCTATTGGCTTGGCGTGAAGCTTCGGACAATGTACGTGCCTCTGAAAGCGTGGGCGATTCGAGTCGCCGGGTCAACCAAGAGGCCCCTCTCCTCCCCTAGGCCTAGAGTAGCTCCAATCAAATCGTTTCGACGGTGGTCCCGTGTCTGCCTCCCGTAGGGGTGACCACAAGGGTCGCCCCTACGGCCCCGGCACGATCCGCCCGAGAACGTTCGGGCCTGACGGCGCCGCGCCCGTAGGAGCCCTTAGGGGGCATCGACATCCCGGACCTTGGATCAAGTTCGTTGACACGGCCTGCCCCCCCACAGAGAAAGCGAGGATGCTTTCTCGACTCCCCCCAAGGCCCCCCAAGGGCGGAGTGATAGGAGGGGAGCCTCGCTGCGCGGCGTCGTTGGCGCGGATGATGGGCCTCGCCTCCTAGGGCCTCGCTCCTGGTGCCGTGGTGTCGCGATTGTTGATGGGCGTATCCTACGGGCACCTTTGGTTTGGCCGAAAACAGCGCAAATGGAGCAGAGCGGCGAATATACGGTTTCCGCTTCCCGCGAGCGGGTTTGGGAGGCGCTCAACGATCCCGAGGTGCTCGAGCGCTGTGTCGAAGGGTGCCGTTCGATGACGGTGACGGGGGAAGGGGAGTTCGAGGCCGTGGTTGCGGCCAAGGTTGGGCCGGTGAAGGCGACCTTCACCGCCGCCATCGAGCTGCAAGATGTGGTTGCGCCGGAGAGCTATCGCCTGCAAGTGGGGGTCAAGGGCGGCGCGGCGGGATTCGCCAAGGGTTCCGCCGCCGTGCAGCTCGCCGAGTGCAGTCGCGACGAGACGCGATTGACCTACCACATCGAAGGTTCCATCGGCGGCAAGCTGGCGCAGATTGGCTCCCGTTTGGTGCAAGCGGCGGCGCGCAAGATGGCCGCGAGCTTTTTCGAGCGCTTTGCGGTGGACATCGGGCGCTCGCAAGGGGTGTAATCGGGGGCGAAACAAGCGTCGTCCAATTCGGTTGGAAGCGGCGCAGGAGACTTCAAGGGGGAGCGGCAGCAGTGGAGATTTCGATTACGGTCAACGGCAGGTCAGAGGCCCTCGACGTGCCGGACAACGCATTGCTCGCGGACGTGCTGCGCGAGCGACTCGGCCTCACCGGCACGCACGTGGGTTGCGACACCAGCCAGTGCGGCGCTTGCGTCGTCCACATGGACGGCGCGGCGGTGAAGTCCTGCACGGTGCTCGCTGGGCAGGCGAACGGCGCCGAAGTCACAACCATCGAAGGCATCGGCAATCCCGACAACCTGCATCCCATGCAGGCCGCATTCCGCGAGAACCACGCCCTGCAATGCGGCTTCTGCACGCCGGGCATGATCATGAGCGCCATCGATCTGGTGCAAAAGGCGGACGGGCAGCTCGACGAGGGCGACGTGCGCGACGGGCTTGAGGGCAACCTCTGCCGCTGCACCGGCTACCACAACATCGTCAAGGCGGTGCTCGCCGCCCAAGACGACATGAAGAGCGCTTGAGGAGGGGAGGGGCAAATGGCCAACGAAACCGGCATCGGCGCAGCCGTAAAGCGCAAGGAAGACGCCCGCTTCATCACCGGCACGGGTCGCTACACGGACGACATCGGCGCACACGGTCAGACCTACGCCGTGTTCGCTCGCTCGCCCCACGCACGGGCGAAGCTGAATGGCCTCGACGCCAGCGCCGCTCTCGCGACAGAAGGCGTGGTGGCAGTGTTCACCGGCGCGGACCTGCAGGCCGACGGCATCGGCGACCTGCCCTGCGGCTGGACCGTTCACTCCAAGGATGGCGAACCCATGGTGGTGCCGGCGCACCCTCCCATCGCCGTGGACAAGGTCAACTACGTGGGCGAACCCTACGCGGTGGTCATCGGCGAGAGTCTGGAAGCCGCGAAGAATGGCGCGGAGGCGCTCGAAGCGGACTTCGAGGAACTGCCTGCGGTTGTGGATCTCGCAAGTGCCGCGAGCGCGGATCAGATTCACGAGAACGTGCCGAACAACCAGACCTATGACTGGGAGCTTGGCGACAAGGCCGCCACCGATGCCGCCTTCGCCCAAGCCCACCACGTCAGCAGCCTGGAGATCGTCAACAACCGCCTCATTCCCAATGCCATCGAGCCGCGTGCCGCCTTGGGCGAATACGACGCGGCCTCGGGCCTCTACACCCTGCACACCACATCGCAGAACCCGCACCTGGAACGCCTCGTGCTCGCCGCGTTCGTGCAGATCGCGCCGGAAGCGCGGCTCAGGGTGATCTCGCCGGATGTTGGCGGGGGCTTTGGCTCCAAGATCTTCGTCTATGCGGAAGAGACTGCGGTTATTTGGGCGGCAGGCAAGCTTCGCCGTCCGGTGAAATGGCGGGCAGAGCGTTCCGAATCCTTCCTCGCCGATGCTCATGGCCGCGACCATGTAACCAAGGCGGAACTGGCCCTTGCCGAAGACGGCACGTTCCTCGGCTTGCGCGTAAAGACGCTGGCCAATATGGGCGCCTACCTTTCCACCTTCGCTTCGAGCGTGCCCACCTACCTTTACGGCACGCTGATGGCCGGGCAATACAAGACGCCGGCCATCTACGTGGAGGTGCAGTCGCTATTCACCAACACGGCGCCGGTGGACGCCTACCGCGGCGCGGGGCGACCCGAGGCGACCTATGTCGTGGAACGCATCGTCGAGACCGCGGCGCGGGAAATGGGCATCGACGCGGCCGAGCTCAGACGCCGGAACTTCATCGCTCCGAGCGACTTCCCATACGAGACGCCGGTGGCGCTCACCTATGACACGGGCGACTACGAGGCGAGCCTTGCCAAGGCGCTCGAACATGCGGACTACGCCGGCTTCGGGGCGCGCAAGGCGGCTTCCGAAGCGGCTGGCAAGAAACGCGGCATCGGCTTCTCCTGCTACATCGAGGCGTGCGGCCTCGCGCCCTCGCAGGTGGCGATTTCGCTGGGCGCTGGTGTGGGGCTGTTCGAAGTGGGCGAGGTACGGGTGGACGTGACGGGTTCCGTCACCGTCGTCACCGGCTCGCACAGTCACGGCCAGAGCCACGAGACCACCTTCGCGCAGATCATCTCCGAGAAGCTCGGCGTGCCGTTCGAGAACGTGACCGTGCTGCACGGCGACACGGGCCGCTCGGACTATGCGCTCGGCACCTACGGCTCGCGTTCGCTGGCGGTGGGTGGCTCCGCCCTCATCAAGGCGATCGACAAGATCATCGCCAAGGGCAAGAAGATCGCGGCGCACATGCTGGAGGCGCAAGAAGAACAGGTCGATTTCGCGGACGGCACCTTCACGGTGGCAGACTCGAATCAGTCGCTCACGTTCCCGGAGGTGGCGTTCGCGGCCTACGTTCCCGCCAACTACCCGTTGGAGGAACTTGAGCCGGGGCTTTCCGAGAAGGCGTTCTACGATCCCCCGAACTTCACCTATCCCGCCGGGGCGCACATCTGCGAGGTGGAGATCGACCCGGCCACTGGTGTCGTGGACATCACGAGCTTCGTCGCCGTGGACGACTTCGGTCACATCGTCAACCCGATGATCGTCGAGGGACAGGTTCACGGTGGGCTTGCGCAGGGCATCGGCCAGGCACTCTTGGAGCACGGCGTGTATGACGAGACGGGGCAGCTCGTGAGCGGTTCCTACATGGACTACACAATGCCCCGCGCCGACGACCTGCCGAGCTTCACCGTGGACACGACGGTGACGCCCTGCACCCACAACCCGCTTGGCGTGAAAGGTTGTGGCGAGGCGGGGGCCATCGGCTCCACGGCGGCGGTGATGAACGCGGTGACGAACGCTTTGGGTGTTGCCAGCGTGCCGATGCCGGCGACACCGGAGACGGTGTGGCGAGCGGCGCAGGCCTGAGCGCCAAAACTGCAGTCGCGAAGCAATAACCGACGCGCCCGTTAGGGCGCGCAGGGGAGACAAGCCATGTACCAGTTCAACTACCACCGCCCGGCCTCGCTCGACGAAGCGGCTTCGCTGATGGCAGGCGCCGACGATGGCACCTATCTTTCCGGCGGCATGACGCTGATACCGACGCTGAAGCAGCGCCTCGCCGCGCCTTCGGACGTGATCGACTTGGGTGGCATCGGCGCCCTCTCGGGCATCACCGACAACGGCAACACCATCAGCGTGGGCGCGATGACTCGCCACGCCGAAGTCGCGGCCAGCAACGCCATCCCGGCCTTGGCGGACCTCGCGGGACAAATCGGCGATGCACATGTTCGCAACCGCGGCACCATCGGTGGCTCGATCGCCAACAGCGATCCGGCCGCCGACTATCCGGCCGCGGTCGTGGCCTTGGACAGCACCATCCACACCACCGAGCGGTCGATTGCGGGCGGGGATTTCTTCCAGGGCCTTTTCGAGACGGCACTGGACGAAGGCGAGATCATCACCTCGGTGGAATTCACCAAGCCCACCTCTGCGGCATACGCGAAGTTTCCAAACCCGGCCTCCCGCTACGCGGTGGTGGGCGTGTTCGTGGCCCGCTGCGGCGACGCAACTTGCGTGGGCGTGACCGGCGCTGGTCCCTGCGCCTTCCGCTGGTCCGAACTCGAAGCGGAGCTTGCAAAGAGCTTCTCGGCCTCAGCGGTGGCAAATGCAGCGCTCGACCATTCGGAGTTCAATGCCGACATCCATGCTTCGGCGGAGTTCCGCGGCAACCTAGTGCGGGTGATGGCAGAGCGAGCGGTCGCGAGTCTGACCTGAGGAAGGCATCGGCGGGCCTTCCGCACATGGGGCGCGCGTGACGGGCGAAACGCTGGCGGCCGACCGAGGCGCGTTCCACGCTTGACGTCCCGACTGGCAAGGAAACCAATGACCCGCATCCGCACCGTTCGCTGTCACGTGATCAGCGAAGACATTGGTTCCGTCACGCTGGACGAGATCGAACTGCCCGATCCCGGCCCCGGCGAGGTGCAGATTCGGGTGAAGGCTTGCGCCGTCAACTTCCCGGACCTCCTGATGATTCAGGGCAAGTATCAGCACAAGCCACCATTGCCGTTCGCGCCGGGGGGCGAGGCAGCGGGGGACGTGGCGGCGGTTGGTGCTGGCGTCACGAATCTGAAGGAAGGTGACGCGGTGTGCTTCGGCTCCCGCGCTGGCGGGTTTGCAGAGGCGGTGAATGTGCCGGCCGCTGTCGTCAAGCCGATTCCGGGGAAGATGAACTACGAGAAAGCCGCTTCGTACAGCACGGCCTACATGACGGCCTATGTCGCACTCAAGGTGCGCGGCAACTTGCAGGCCGGCGAGTGGTTGCTGGTGCACGGTGCCACCGGTGGCGTCGGCACGGCCGCAGTCGATCTCGGCAAGCACTATGGAGCGCATGTCATCGGCACTGGCGGGCGCGATGACAAGCTGGCCGTGGTCGCCTCGCGCGGCGCCGATGCGGTCATCAACTACACGCTCCCGGACGGCCGCATGGGCGGCTTTCGGGATCAGGTGAAGGCCCTAACCGGCAGCGGCGGCGCAGACGTGATCTACGATCCGGTGGGTGGGGATGTCTTCGACGAATCCATGCGCTGCATCAACTGGCGCGGGCGCATCCTCACCATCGGCTTCACTAGCGGCAGATGGCCGACCGCACCGGTGAACCTGATCCTCATCAAGAGCATCTCGGTCATTGGCGTGCGCGCCGGCGAAATCGGCCGCCGCGACCCGGAACTTGGCCGCCAAAACCAGGCCGACCTATGGGACTTGGCCACCAGCGGCGCCATCGACCCCTACGTCTGCGCAGGTTTCCCTTTGGAGCGAGCCGTGGACGCCATGCGGATGCTGGAAAACCGAGACGTAGTGGGCAAATGCGTGGTGACGATGAACGGCTATGAGGTAGCTAGCGGTTGAGTCCACCTGTGAGCCCGTAGCATGGGAGCCAGCACTTAGAGAGGGTCGTTTTTTGCGTCGGGTGCCGTAGGGGCGACGCATGCGTCGCCCTCGTTTGGCTTCATTCGATTTCGATCTGCACTTCCACCACGTGCTGGTGCATTCCTGACGGGGTGTAGTCGAAATGGTGATAGAGCTCGCGGTATAGCCGTTCCGTGTAGACGTGCCCAGCCTCGCGGGCGCGCTCTTCCCAGCGCAGCTCGTGCCAGCCGGTGCCGGTTTCGTGGGGAAAAGGGCCAACGTATAGCAGGCTCGCGACTTTCAAGGGCCCCACGCGGCGTAGAAGCAGTCCGGGCGGTGGCGCATCGAAGTCGTCCGGAACCACGACGCCGACGTCGAACACCATCGGCCCTTGTGCACCGTTTACCCAGTTGTAGAGGTACACCTCTGCCGGTGAGTGCCGCCGTATCGGAATGTCGTGCTCGCGAATCGCTCTCCTTGCGCGATCGGCCCGAGCGTTGCGGCGTTTGCAAGTTCGACCAGCCGGGAACTCTCGGTGAGGGTCGCTGCGACCGGCTCGCTTGCGGATGCCACGACAGCTTGTAGGCAGCACGCGAGCGCGACAAAAGGCCGGCGTGAGCGGAACTTAGTCATACATGCCGCGGTGAAGAACTCGATCCAACCGCAGAAAGCCACGCAGTGGCTTTCTGCGGCGTGAGTTCATGGGCGTCAGTCGAAGGCCGAGAACACCTCTTCGTCAAGTTCCTGATACACCTCCGGCTTTTGCGGGCGAATCTGCGGGGTGAATTCGGTGATGCCTTCCTTGGCGAAGTCGGCGATGCGGTCGATCACGTATTGCGGCGGACCGATCATGGCCCAGTCGTTGTCGCCGCGCTGCTCCTTGGCCTTCTTCTCGTCGCGGACTAGGCGAATGGGCACGTGCAGGGTGCGTTCGATTTCGGCGGGGTCGCGCCCTACCGCTTCGCAGTGCCGCTCTAGCACGCCGTTTAGGTGCCGGACCCGGTCGGGGCTCGCGATCACGTTCATGATGTCGCCGTACATGGCGAGGGTCTTGAGAGTGCGGCGCTCGCCGGTGCCGCCCACCATGATGGGGATGGGTGCGTCACCGCCACCCTTGGGTGCGAACGCGGCTTGCTTCAGCTTGTAGTAGTTGCCGTCGTAGTCCACCCGTTCCTTTTCGCCGGAGTGGAAGAGGGCGCGGATGAGGGCGCAAGCTTCCTCGAGCCGATCCGAGCGCTCGCGCATCGAGGGGAACTCCCAGCCATAGGCTTCGTGCTCGCGGACGTTCCAGCCGGCGCCGATGCCGAGCATGACGCGGCCGTGGGAGACGACATCGATGGTGGCCGCCATCTTCGCCATCAGTGCCGGATTGCGGTAGGTGTTGCCGGAGACGAGGATGCCGAGGCGCAGCTTCTCGGTGACGGCGGCTACGGATGCGAGCAGCGCCCAACCCTCGAGCGTGTTGAGGAACTCGTGCTCCATGATTTCGTCTGTGCGGTGCCAGGGCGGGATGAAGTGGTCGTAGGCGAAGACGCTCGTCCAGCGCCCCGATTCCATCACTTCCAGCACCGCCTTGATCTCTTCCCAGGTCGCCTGTTCATTGACAAGCTGCGAACCGAACATGCTGATCTCCCCTTCTTGCCCTTTGATGAGCGGGCGACACGATACGGCAAAACGCAGCGCTGTGCCGTCACGGCCACATCGGGGCCGCCTTCGACGGTGCGGCTTCTTGGCGAGGCGTCAGTCGTTCCAGCGGTGGGTGAGACGGGCGTAGTAGAAGGCGCCGTTTACATCGAAGGGCGCGCGGGTGCTGTAGAGGTTGCCGATGCGTTCGGGGTTGGGGTTTTGGTCGGCGGTTTTGTTGAGGGCGTTGCGGGCGCCCAAGGCGAGTCGGGTGCGGGGGGTGAACTGCAGGGCGACTTCAAGGTCGAGTAGGTAGGCGTTGCCGTAGGCCCAGTCGTCTCTGGGGTCCCACCAGCCGTCGAAGTAGCGCAGCCGAGCCAAGAGTTCCATCGAGGCCCACTCGTGGCGGCCCGTGGCGTTCCAGCGCAGGCCCGGCAGGGCGTCCCGCAGTTCGCGGATTCGACGCGCGTCGAGGGTGAGGGGGTTGTATTGGCCGACCTTGGTGCGGGTCAGGTTGAGGGCGAAATCGAACGATGTGCGTCCGCTCCATTGCGCCGGTCGCCACGATCCCACCACGTCCACGCCGTGGGTGCGGGTTTCGAAGTCGTTGGCGAAGAAGCGGAAGTTGGCGAGGTTGGCGGCGCTGGTGATGCCCTCGGCGAGGAGTGCGTCCACTTCGTCTTGGGCGAGGGCAAACAGGCCCGTCACGCCGAGTCGGTTCTCGAGGTCGATGCGGAAGATGTCGAAGGCGATGAGGAGCGAGCCCCGCTCCAGCACCACGCCGGCGGCCAGATTGCGGGATTTCTCGGCGTCAAGCGCCTCGCCGCCGCGCAGGGCCGCCACCCGAGAGGTGGAGGGAATGGTGCCGTTGTTGACGAGTTCGAGCAGGTTCGGGTCCCACTGGGTCGAGACGTTGAAGGCGTTCTGCTGGCCTGGCGTCGGCGCCCGAAAGCCGGTGCTGACGCTGCCCCGGAGCGCGAACCCTGCGGTGACTTCCCGGCGTCCGGCGAACTTGCCGTTCCATGTCGCGCCGAAGTCGTCGTAGCGCTCGAAGCGGAGGGCCCCGCCTACCGTCCATGCGCGATCGGTTGCGCTGTACTCCACGTCGCCATAGGCGGCGGCGTTGGCGCGGTTCCAGTCGCCGGCGGCGATTGGGCTGAAGCCGGGGAAGCCGTTGGAGCCCGAGCTGAACCCTTGTGTGGCGTAAGGGCCGATGCGCCAGGAGTCGGTCTCGCCGAGACCGATCTCGAAGCCTTCGTTGCGCCATTCCAAGCCGCCAGCGAGGTGCATGTGTCGGCCGATGCTGCGGGTGAGGTCGAAGTTGGCGTTGGTCTCGCGCTGCCGGTAGGAGCCCGGTTCGAAGCTGGTGGGGGTTGCGGGGCCGAGGGATGCGTTGACGCTGTCCACGAGGAGGAAGTCGGCCTCGTTCGCGCCGGCGCTGAGGCTCAAGTCCCAGATGGTGCCGGCTACGGTTTCACCGCGGACGCCAGCGAGAACCGACGCATCCGTGCGTTTGCCGCCGAACAAGGGCTGGAAGCCGCCGGGGAACAGCTCCTGGAAGCTGAAGCAGTTTGGATCGGCAAGCACGCGAGCGAGGGCGGTCGGCTCGGGGCGTCCTGCCGTAACGGTTACCACCGGACAGTTTGCGGAGCCGTCGTTTACGCCATCCGTGGCATCCAAGGCATCACCGATGAGCAGGGTTGCGCCGCCGTCGGCGCTGAACACGGCGTCGCGGGTGTTGGGATTACGGAAAAAGAAGCTACGGCTGCCGACGTCACGGGCGGCGTAGTTGGCGTGGCCGTAGAACTCCGCAGCGCCGGGACCGACGGGGCGGCCGAAGTTGGCCATGAGCTTGAGGTCGTCGTCCACGTCGGGAGCGCCCCAGCGCTGGGCGGGATTGGCGACGTGGGTGTTGCCGGCGGCGATGAGGAGCTCTGCATCGGCTCTCTGGATGTTGCGGTTGGTGGCCTGGGCGCTGCCGTACTCGGCGCTGAGGTTGACGAAGCCTTCTCCCCAAGGCAAACCGACATTGCCGGCAACGGTAAAGGACTCGCCGTCTCCTTCGGCATAGGCGCCGCTGTATGCCTGTAGGGCACCGCCGGAGCGGTCTTCCTTGAGCAGGAAGTTCATCACGCCGGCGATGGCATCGGAGCCGTACTGCGCCGATGCGCCGTCGCGCAGCACTTCGACCTGGCGCAGGGCGATGCTGGGGATGGAGGAAAGGTCCGGCCCCTGGGCACCGTGGGAGACGCCGATCCGGGACCAGAGGATGACGGCGCCGCGATGGCGTCGCCGCCCATTCACCAGCACGAGGGTGTGGTCCGGTGCAAGGCCGCGCAGGTTGGCGGGGCGCACGAGCACGGCCGCATCGCCGGTGGTGGCACTGATGTTGAACGATGGAACGACGTTGCGGAGCAGCATGTCGAGGTTGGTTTCGCCCTGCTCCGCCACCTGTGCGCCGGCAATCGCATCGACGGGAGACATGGATTCGGCAATGGAGCGCTCCCGCGTGCGCGTGCCGGTTACCACGATTTCCTCAAGGGCCCGGCTATCGCTCGCAGGGTTGCCGTTCGCAGCAGACGCAGTTTGGCCGACGAGCATCGTCAGGGCCACAAGACCCGCTGCGGCCACAGCGTTGGCGCTGGTCAGGAGGTCCGACAATTTGCCAACGCCGCCAAACCCCTCGCTACGCTCGGGGTCTGGCCCCAGCCCCCACCTCCCCATGATCTTGCGTCGCAGAAAAGACGCTATCGCGCCACTTCTACGACGCAACCTCCTAGGTAGCCGGCAACGGCGTTGGCGTCGCCGCGATAGACGATGCGATCCTGCTTGGCGGCGATCTGGTAGTCGTACATGGGGTCGTAGTAATCGGTCAAAAGGCGGCGGATCCACTGGCGGTGGAGGTCGGGGTCGCCTTGGCTGAGGGCATTGGTGAGGAGTTCGCCGATCTCTTGGTGACGGGTGCCGCCGAGGCGCTTGCGGATGCGGGCGAAGGATGCCGGCAGATGTTCGTGCGGATTCGGGGCTTCGAGGACGTATTCGGTGAGGATGTTCTCCACGCGGGTTTCTAGGCTTGCCTCGATGACGACGATGGGCGCGGCCTGCATGGCTTGGTACAACGTCGCTGGAACGGCGAGACGGCCGATTTGGCGGCTCTCGTCCTCGAGCGCAACAGTGGTGCCCGGCGCGGATAGCCGTAGCATTTCCACCGCCAGGGCATTCTCGAACCCGACGGGTGGCGGCTGAGGGGAAGGTTGCTCGCCGAAGGCGGAGCCGCGGTGATTGGCGAGGCGTTCGAGGTCGATGCTTGCCGGGGCGTGGGCAAGCACGGCGGTTTTGCCGGAGCCGGTGCGGCCGCCGACGACGATGAGCTTCAGGGAGGCGGCTGCCTCATCGATGGTGCGAAGGCAAAACTGCCGCAGTGACTTGAAGCCGCCTTCGACCCGGGGCACGGAGGTGCCCGCTTCGGCCAGCCACGCTTGGGCGATGCGCGAGCGCAGGCCGCCGCGGGCGCAGTAGAGGGTGCATTGGGGATGGCTGTGTGCGAAAGCCGCCCATGCTTCGATGCGGGTGGCACGGACATCGCCGCTCACCAGTTCCTCGCCGAGGGCCACCGCCGCTTGCTGGCCGCGCTGGCGATAGCGTGTGCCTACGGCCGCACGCTCGGAGTCGTTCAGGATGGGTAGGTTGACAGCGCTTGGTAGTGCGCCCTTGGCGAACTCGACCGGTGCTCGAACGTCGATGAAGCCGGCTCCGGAGCGTAGCAGGGCACCGTGGTCGGCTGCGACCGCGTTACGGGATGTTTTCGCTGATGGTTTCACCGGCGCGGAACGCCTCCAAGTGCTGCTGCAACACGGCAAGCACAGTGGTTTCCTCGCGCCGCCGCGCCTGTTCGAGGGCTCGCTCTTGCAGGTCGATGGCGCGGTCGAAGTTGCCGTTGGCGGCGTGGGCTGCGGCCCATGTGTCGAGAAAGGCCGGTGACTCGCGGGCGGCGTCGCTGGCTGACATCACTCGTTCCATGATCCTGAGGGCATAGCGTTCGTCGCGCAGCTTGCCCAAGTGGCTCACCGTCAGCGTCCAAGCCACCTCGTTGACGATGTCGGGGTCATCCGGGGCGATGCTCACGGCATTGCGAAACCAGAGCCGAGCGCGCTGGTAGTTGCGCGAGACGTGCACGCCCCGAGCGTAGAGCGCAGCGATGAGCAGCATCGCCTGGGGGTTTTCTTCCTGCGCCACTTCGCGCAGCCAGCGCCATGCTTGGCCCGTGAACTCGCGCTCGACGTCCTCGGCCATCAGGAAGCGAGCGTATTGCAGCTTTGCCACCACATCGCCGGTGTCGGCGGCGCGCACCCAGTAGCGTTCCGAAGCGTCGTAGTCGCGGTCCAGCAGTTGGCCGGCGGCGTAGGCGTTGGCGAGGAAGACCATCGCTTCGGTGTTGCCGTTGTCGGCTGCCTTGTCGAGCAGTTCCAGGCCCTCGTCCACCATGCCGCCGCCGTAGAAGCCGCCGACGTAGAGCGCGCCGAGCCCGGCCATCGCCTCGTCGGAGCCGGCCGCGACAGCCATCAGGTAATGGTCCTCGGCCTTCTCCAGCGACGCGTCGCGGCTTTCGGCGGTGCCCGTGAATGCCTCGGAGCGGTGCATCTGCGCGAGGATCAGTGTGGCGACGAGATTGCCGCCCTTGGAGGCTGGCACGAGCCAGGTTGCCGCTTCCTCGAAGCGCTCTTCGCGGGCAAGCGAATAGCCGACGAACACCTGTGCGGCGGAGTCGCCCCGCTGCATGGCGAGGAAGAGATTGACGATGCCGAAACTCACGTTCCCCCCGCCATGGCGAGCGGGTGGGGCGCCCCGCTGGACTTCTGCCGGCGTCGCTTCCATTTGGCGGCTGGCGTCCGCCTGCACACGGCGATAGAACCGCTCGAGATCGAAGGCGCGGTAGGCCGGCGGCTGTTCGTCCTTGCGGGCGAGGATCTGCAGCACGAAGGGGTCATCGTCGGTGCTGACGTACATCGAGCCGATGGGCGACTCGCCCCTGGCCAGCAAGAACGCTCTTGCCTCCATGGCGGAGATCACTTGATAGGGATCGGACGGCGTTCCGACAGCGGAGGATTCGATGGCCTCCTGCACCGCGCTGCCCCAGCGTACGTGCGTCGCCGCGTCGTCCGGCGCCTCGACGCGCTGGTAGAACGTCTCCATCGCGAGGTGACCGGCGAGGCTGCCGAAATAGATGTCGAGGATGGCGGAACCGACGGCACCCAGGCGCAGCGGCTCGTCCGCGAGCAGGTTAAGCGCTTCGGCTTCTAGTTCCTCGAGCCGAGGCCGCTGCTCCTCCACGTTCGGCTGTGCCAGCCACGCCTCGCGCAATGCCTCGGGATCGAAATCCGCGCCTTCGGCGATGGCACCCACCATGTCCGTGTACGGCACTGGCGCCAACAACATGCAGCCGGACAAGGTCGTCACGACGACGGCCAGCATCGCGCTCGGTAGAACTGATCGGACGCGTTCCATGCGGCTCCGAACGGGAAGGATCGAACCGGACGACTCTATCAGCCTGTCGGATTTGGCGCGGGCCTCTGGACGGAGGGCGTCCCGCCCTCCAAGCGTGCCGAAGGCGCACGCAGCGGAGCCGGCCAAGCCACCGCAGCATGCGTCCCAGACAATGCCAACAAGGCGCCAGCCTCAAACAACGCCACCAACGCGAGGAAGCCTGTCGGACATAGCCCGGGCCTCTGTGGAGGGCGGGACGCCCTCCCTCCGGGTCCCCGTCCCCTTGATGTTTCTGGCGCTAGTGCATGACAAAGCGGCCTTCGGAGGGAAGGCATCCTGCCTTCCCTAGCACCGACAGGCGCTTTGCTATTGCAGGTCGCGGTCAGCGCGCACGAGGGCGCACCGACCGTTGCTTTGCAACTACTGGTCTACGGATTCGCTGACGCTCACCCGCAGGCTAGGAGCCCCCAGGCTTCGCCGTCGGTTATGCTCGGCATCCGCAACATCTTTCGAGGGTGATCGAGCCGATGGGATTGATGCACAAGCTGAGACTGCCGGGACCCGGAGAAACGTTGCCCGGGCGCAGCATCGAGATGCCGGTGCCGCCGATGCATTTCGTCAATGGTGCGGGCATGAAGCCGCCGTTTCCGGAGGGCAGCGAGACCATTCTTGTCGGCATGGGTTGCTTTTGGGGCCCGGAGCGCAAGTTCTGGCAGACGTCCGGAGTCATCACGACGGCGGTTGGCTACGCCGCGGGCTCGACGCCGAATCCGGCCTACGAAGAGGTTTGTTCCGGCCTCACCGGCCACAACGAGGTTGTCTTGGCCGTGTTCGACCCCGAGGTGGTTCGGTATGAGCAACTGCTGAAGGTGTTCTGGGAAGGACACGACCCGACCCAGGGGATGCGACAGGGCAACGACCTCGGCACGCAGTACCGCTCCGGCATCTACACCTACGGCGAGAAGCAGCGGGCCCTCGCCCTCGCTTCGCGCACGGCCTATCAGGCTGCGCTTGAGCGGGCCGGCTACGGCGAAATCACCACGGAAATCCAGGACGCGCCGAAGTTCTACTACGCCGAGCACTACCACCAGCAGTATCTCGCCAAGGTTCCGCACGGCTACTGCGGCATGGACGGCACCGGCGTCGCGTGCGACATCGCCCCCTTGGCGGAGTTGGTGGTGGCGTAAAGCACCCTCTCCGCTCAACCTCCCGAGCGGCGCCGCTCGCGGAAACCCGTCCGTCACTCCCCCCCTCGCGGGGGAGTCGAAAAAAAGCGTCCTCGCATTTTCTCGGAGGGGGGCTAGCTGCCGCCAGTCCCCCTCGCCCAATAAAGGGCTCGCCTATGTCAGGAGAGTTCCGTCTTCTTGGCGCCGCAGCGGGAGCAGATGAAGATGGTGACGAGGCGGCCCTTGTGCACGGTGAAGGGAGCGGATTGGTCGATTTCCCACTTGTGGCGGCCGATTCGGCACAGCGTTTTGCCGGCCGCGGCGTCGCGGCGGCTCTGGCGACGGCGCTTGGCGAGTGAGATGACTTCCGACATGCGCCGATTGTAGCCGCGAGGCGTCGTTGCACATCCGGTGCGCGTCAACTCACGACGCGTGGGGTTGCATTCCGTACAATCTCGCGCATTACGCCGCCCGTGCAGCAAGTTGAGCCAAGCCGGACCATGGACGAAGCCGACAACCCCACCTCGCACAGCTACTTTTCACAGCGCTTGCGCCTGCACTACCTCGATTGGGGGAACGACGAGGCGCCGCACATGCTGCTCATCCACGGCATCCACGACCATTGCCACACTTGGGACTGGATGGCGCAGGCGCTGCGGGAGCGCTACCACGTCGTGGCGCCGGACCTGCGCGGCCACGGCGATTCCGAGTGGAGCCGAGGTAGTTCCTACTCCTGGCTCGAGTACGTGCAGGACATTGCCCAGCTCGTACGGCAGCAGAAGCTCGCGCCGTTGACGGTGGTTTCCCATTCGATGGGGGGCAGCATCGGGGCGCTCTACGCCGGCACCTTCCCCGATGCCGTGGACAAGCTCGTCATCATCGAGGGCGTTGGCCTCTATCCGAGCCGGTTCGGCAGCGACCCAGCGGCTCGCCTCGCGCAGTGGATTCGTTCCAACCACGCGCTGGCGGGACGGGTGCCGAGGCGCTATGGACGACTCGAAGACGCCTACCAGCGAATGCAGGAGATGAACCCGCACCTCAGCCCCGATCAGGCGAGCCACCTCACCATCCACGGCAGCAGCCAGAACGAGGACGGCACCTACACCTGGAAATTCGACAACTACACCCACACGCGCAGCCCATACGACATCCCCAACCAGGATGTCGCGGCGCTGTGGGAACGCATCGAATGCCCGGTTCTCATCGTCAACTCCCGCGAGGGCTATCCGCACCGCATTGGCCAGAACGGAACCGTCCGGCATTTCCGCAACGTGGAACTCGTGGAGGTGGACGACGCCGGGCACTGGACGCACCATGACCAACTCGCCCGCTGCATCGAGGTGGTTGGGAGCTTCCTGGACGTGCCGCTCGCAACCGAAGTGTGAAGCGTGACGGGCGGCCCGTGACAGGCACAAAGGATCGGTCGATGACACTCGGCGGGCTTCGCGTGCTCGACGTGGGCAATCGGCCTTCCACCGCGTGGTGTTCGCGCCTGCTGGCAGACTACGGCGCCGAGGTGCTTGCGGTGGAGCCGCCGGAAGGACACCCGCTGCGCCAGCATCCACCGTTCGCCGCCGACGGGGACAGCGTGGCGGCGCGTTACTTTCTCGCGAACAAGAGCTCGGCGTTGCCGGCCGAGCGTGAAAGGCTGCTCTCGGAAGCGGACGTGATCGTCACCGACGAGCTGGACGCTGCCAAGCTGCGCCAGCGGTTCCCCCGAGCCATCGTCTGCGCCATCACGCCGCATGGCTTGACGGGCGAGTTTCGGCAGCGGGCCGGCAACGCATTGACGGCCTATGCCGGGTCTAGTTGGGCGCACGTCAACGGCATTGCCGGTCGGCCGCCGCTGAAAGGCAGTGGCTATCAGGCGTCGTACCAAGCCGGCACGCTCGGCTTTGGCAGCATCGTAAGTGCGCTCTTGGCGCCAGAAGCGAAGGCCGGCGTCGGCGAACTGATCGACATTTCCGAGCGTGAGGTGCTCGTCTCCACCTCGGCGCCAGCGCCGCTGCGCTACCAGTACTCGGGCACCGTGTGGGAGCGGCGCAAGACCGTCACCATGAACGATGGCCCCGTGCCGGTGCGCGACGGCCATTTCGCCTTGCCGCTGTCGCGTCCGGCGTTCTGGGAAAAGGCGATGAACCTTCTGGGGTTGCCGGACCTTGCCGTGGATCCGGAACTGCGCGAGCCCGGCATCCGGGTGAAGTTCGCGGATCGCTTTGCAAGCCGGGTGCAGGAGGCGATGGCGAAGTGGAATCGAGCGGAGCTGTTCGATGCCCTTGGGCGGCTGCGCGTGATTGCCGGGCCGGTGCTGCGGATGGACGAATTGGCGGAGAACCCGCAGTTCTTGGCGCGGGGTTTTTTCCGTCGCGTCAAAGCCGAGGGCGGCGAGGGCGCGGAACCATCCAAGGCAACTCCGCGCTACCCAGGCCCGTTCGCGCGCATGTCGGCGACGGATTGGGCGCTGCGACGGGTAATGCCCGCGATCGGCGGCGATTCCGGTGGCTTCACCGAACGTGGCGACGGCTTCGCTGCCGGGACACGCCCCAGACCACCTGGCGACGACAGCCGGCGCGGCCCGCTCTCAGGCTATCGCGGCCTCGTGCTCACCCAGGCGTGGGCGGGCACCTATGCCACCCAGATGCTCGCCTTGCTCGGCGCAGACGTGATTCAGCTCGAAACCCGCAGCCGTCTCGACAGTTGGCGCGGCACCTACCGCAATCCGATTCCCCGCGCATTGCAGGGGCGCCCCGAAGCCAAGCACGCCTGGAACTGCAATCCGCTCTACAACTCCGTGAACCTGAACAAGCGCTGCATCACGGTGGACCTGACCCGGGAGGAGGGCATCGACATCTTCCGCAGCTTGCTGCCGCAGATGGACTTCGTGGCGGAGAATTTCTCGCCCCGCGTCATGGGCAATTTCGGGCTCGACTACGAGGCCCTCTGTCGCATCAAGCCGGATGTCGTGATGGCAAGCCTCTCTGCCTATGGCGCCACCGGGCCTTGGGCGGGCGTGCCGGGTATCGGCGGCACCATCGAGCCGTCGTCGGGCATGTCGGCCCTGCTCGGCTATCCGGGCGGGGCGCCGCTCAATTCGGGTCAGATGTATCCCGACCCCGTGGCCGGCATCTGCGGCTTTGCGGCGATCGCCCTCGCGCTCTTGCACCGCGAGCGCACGGGCGAAGGGCAGTACATCGACCTCTCGATGCAGGAAGCGAACTTCACCTTCATCGGCGACGCCTGGCTCGAATACGAACTCACCGGCAAGGTGCGCGGGCCACTCGGCAACCGCCACCCGCAGCACGCACCGCACGCCGTGTATCCGACACGGCGGGCAGCCGATGGCGCCGACCAATGGATCGCAATCGCGACCGAAAGCGATGCCGACTTCACCGCGCTAGCGGATGTTCTCGACATGGGCGAGGTGGGTGAATGGGCCACCGCTCAAGCCCGCAAGGCACGCGAGGATGAACTCGATCAACGAATCGCCTCCCTCACGGCGCTGCGTGACAAGCAAGAGCTCGAAGCGGCCTTGGTGCACCGAGGCGTTCCGGCTGCGGCGGTGTTGGACCCCGCCGAGATCGTCCGCGACGAAGTGCTGAAGGAGCGGGGCCACATGGTCGCCGTGGAGCATCCCGAAGCCGGAACCGCATGGCAGTCGGGCCTGCCGGCAAAACTGACCCAGGCCCCCGGCGGCGTCACGCACCATGCACCCCTGCAAGGCCAACATTCGTGGGAGGTCTTCCGCGACCTCTTGGGCATGAGCCGACCCCGCTACGAGGAACTTTGCGCGATGGGCATCACGGGCAAGGGCGCGGTGGACTAGCGCCGCCAAACCCCTCGCTACGCTCGGCGTCTGGCCCCAGCCCCCACCTCCCTACGACCTCGCACCGCAGATTGCCACTCAAGTGGCCTTTCTACGGCGCAAGCTCGTAGCCTGCCGGACAAGGGCCCTTTGGGGCCTGAGCCACGCGGGAAGTGCGCGTTAGCAGCGGCGTATTCCTGGCGCTACGGCACGGCGTTCCCGCCGAACGTCTAGTTGGTGGCCCACCGCCGTACCAACGGCACAACGTCGGCTACGCACGACACCGCCGCGTCGTAGTCCCGCGGTCGGCCGTCAGGCCATGGCGCTCGCGCGATCCAGATTGTGCGCATCCCCGCACCGCGGCCGCCGGCGACATCGTGCTCGGGGCTGTCCCCAACCATCACGCAGCGCGACGGGTCGACGTCGAGCTGCGCGCAGGTCGCATGGAAGATCGCGGGGTCCGGCTTGCTGAGGCCAAGAACGCCCGATATCGCGACGTAGTCGGTCAGTCTGTCGAGACCGCTGTTTGCAACCTTGGCGGCCTGGCTGAGCTCCGAACCGTTGGTGACCAACGCCAGCTTGAGGGGCCGCAGCCGCCGGAGCGTCTCCCGAGCGTCCGGGAACAGGACGGGACAGTCCCACGCCGTCGTGCGATAGGCGTGCACGACTTCATCGGCAGTCTTGCCGAGATCGAACCGGGTGGCGAGCCAGGTGTAGAGCCCCTCGGTCGGGCGCCGCCCACGTTGGTCGCGGTCCAGCACGGTCGCGACGAAGTCGGCCTCAGACACGTCGAGCGATGCCTCGCCATGGAGCCGCCGGGCAAAGCGCGCCACGGACCGCTCGCGCGCGTGGAGCGTCTCGTCAAGATCGAAGAGGACGGCTTCTATCTTGCTTGGCGCGTTCATTCGCGCACAGAGCCTACTCGAAACGGTTGCGGGTCGCGTCAGCACGACGACGCTCTTTGGCGGGTATCAATGCGTTGCGGATTCGCTCCACGGGAGTTTTCCACCTTCGCGGGGACCGTCGGGCCGCGGACGGCAGCGAACTTGGTGGTTCCCTCCACCGACA
>VXSY01000111.1 GCA_009837725.1 Gammaproteobacteria bacterium
GTCCCGGAGGCGGTACCTTGCTCGAAGGGGATGGCGTGGCCGGCGCTGGTTCGGTTCCTTGCCTCGTTCCACTCGGCGGGCGTCTCGTGACGATCGATGGCAAGGCCGGCGTCCGCGAAGTGCTCCGCCATTGCCCCGAGCAGCGCGACTGGCTCCACATCGGCAACCAGCCGGTGGATGGCTTCAAAGGCGAGGGCCTGGTCGTGGATGTTGACCAACTCCACCAGGGCGTACCGCGCCGGATGGTCGGCTGGCGCGCCGGCGTCGCGGAGTTCTTCCCACACCAAGCGGGCGGCGGCGAAGGAATGGTTGCCGTCGCCCATCGCATAGACCATCGGCGGCTCGCCCTGTCGCAGAGCGGCGATGCGGGTCGCCGTTGCCTCGATGCGGGGCTCGTCCTGGATCGGCCAGCCACGCACCCGACCGCCGCCCTGCATGAGGTCGAAGTCGTAGGCGGCGGTTTCTTGGGCCTCGAACAGGGGTTCGATCACGGTGGCGTCCGGGTCGTCCAGCAGCACCAGGATGTGTGGGACCTCCAAGGCCGCGCCCCGGCGGACCGCGGCGCGGGCCGGTAGCCGTCGCACGTCTGTTCCCTCGGTGCAGCGGATCAGTTCCAGAGCCTCTTGGCGATGGTCGTAGCATTCGAGGTCCAGCGCCACGATGAGTCCGCGCCGGGGATGCTCCCGTCCCACCTCCCGCTCTACGAGCATGAAACCGGGAGGCTGCTCGACCAGGACGTCCGCAAGATTCCGTTCCATGTTGCGGTGGATCGCGGTGATGGCGGCGTCGCGGTCGCCTTGCGCCAGCAGGGCTTCCGGCAGCACCAGGTCGAGAGTGGACGGCGCCCCGCCGATCAAGCGACGCGTCTCGGCCCAATACTCCGGCTCGGAAGTGTGCTGGTCGCAGGCAATCACGGCCCACGTCTCGAGCGCAATGCCGGGAGCTGGCAGAAGCAGTGACGGAACGTGCAGGCCGATGTCTGGGTAGTGCGTCTTCAAGGCGATGCCTGTTTTGGGAGCGTCAGGTTCCCTCGACCCAAGGCATTTCCACGGCCTCGTGGGGCCAGAGGAACTCGAACCCGGCCTCGAGGGCGGGGCGCCTGTCCAAGTCCTCGCGGTCGCCGATGTGGTAGTACACGTCCGCCGCGAACTCGGCCTTCACGTCCGGCAGCATGTGCTTGGAGACCGTGAAGTCCACCTCGATGTTGTGGCTGGCCCAGATGGCGCGTTGGGCGCTGATGGGCCGGTCCGAGCAGCTTCCTACCAGACAGCCCTGTTCCTTCACGGCACGCACCATTTCCATCGGCAGGATGCCGGGCGGATCGCCGACCGTGAGGGTGCCGTCGATGTCAAAGCTGATGAGAATCATGGATTTCAAGCCCTCTGGAGGGAGGGCGTCTCGCCCTCCACCGCGCCGTCAGGCGCGCGTGAGTTTCGAATCGCCTAATCGGGCGTTGCGCTCCATACCGTAAACCGTCCGCCCAGCGGCATCGGCCCGCCAGAAACCGCGATCTCTGGCTTCACCCCCGTCACCTGCCGCTCCCCTGCACGCTCCTGGATCTGCTGGATGCTGTCGGTGTGCATCCAGAACCGGCTTCGGCCGCAGCCGATGTTGCCGCCGCTCGGCAGGATGGGGTTGGGGCCGTGAATGGAGATGTCGGTCTGGTAGAAGTCGAGCGCTTCACCGAACTTCATGCCACGGTAGCCGAGCCCTTCGATGTGGAACTGGTGGAACTGGGCGAAGCCGTCGTACATGTTCTCGAACGAGAGGTCGGCGGCGGTGATGCCGGCACCCTCGTAGATCTTCCTCGCGGTGCGGGCAGTGTCTGCCTCCACCTCGTCGAGGGTTGGCGTGAGGCTGCGCGGGCGCGTGTTGCTGGCCGCGTGGTTGAGGATGTACACGGGCTTCTGACGCATGTTCCGGGCGCGCTCTGCCGTGGTGTACAGATACGCGGCGGAGACCATGATGGGCAGGTCGTTGTCGAAGAGGTTGGCGGGCTTGGCGATCCAGCGGGCGGCCTTGTAGTCCTCCGGCGTGATCTCCTCCGGGCGGTGGCTGGCCCAATAGCCCTCGGGGAACTTGAGCCCGTTTTGGCGCGAGTTCTCGATGAACGGCGCCATCATGTCGTGGTTCTTGCCGTACTTGCGGCAGTACTCGGCGAATTGCAGCGCCGTGCCGTAGCAGGCGGGTGTGCCCCAAAGGGCGTGCAACGCCGCCGTGCCGGGCAGGTCGCTGCCGGCGTTGGCGCCGCCCTGGTAATAGCGCCCTTCGTAGTTGTGCCAGCTCTTGAGCACGAGGCAGGTGTGGGTGAGGCCGTCGCCGACGGCCTGGGCTGCGACGCAGATGGCGTTCGACATGCAGCCGGGGCCGTACATCGTGAAGTCAATGCCGGTGAGTTCCGGCATGTTCTTCAGAATCCACTCGGCACTTAAGCCGGCGATGCCGTCGAGCGGGTTGTCGGTGGAGTTGAAGGCGCCGACGACTTCGGGCGGCACCGGCTTGTCCTTGGGCCAGTAGGCACCGGTGGTGGTCACGGGGTCCATCACCAGGCCATCGATCTCGGCAGGATCGACGCCGGCGTCTTCAATGGCGCGGCGCAAGGCAATCAGGCTGATGGCGCCAACGCAGGTTTCCGCGCGACCATCCCAGCGTCTGGCGGTTGGCGAATGGCCGACGCCAACGGCAGCCACCTTGCCGCGATGTTCCCAAAGTCCCATGCCCTCGTCGGTGCGATACATGGAGGCAGGCGCGTTCTCGGTCATGCCTGCTCTCCGCCTTCGCCGGAAGACCCGACGACCCGCCACTCGGGCACCATCTGGCCGTTGGCGGTGGCCTCGAACGTGACTTCCACTTCGGCGCCTACGGGCACCTCGTCGACGGGGGTGCCAGGCAGATGGGAGTACATCTGAATGCCGGGGTCTTCGGCCAGCATCACGACTGCGACGTTGAAGGGTTGATCCTCCTGCAGCAGCCGAATGGGACAGTCGTGCACAACACCGTAGTTGTAGATGGTGCCGCGCCCGCTCATCTCCTTCCATTCGACCGTATCGGAGCCGCAGACGCGGCAAACCGGCGCCGGTGGATGTTGCAAGTGCTTGCACGCAACGCAGCTCTGAATGACCAGCCGATGCTCGTTCGCCGCTTCCCAAAACGGGCGCGTCAAATCATCGGGCACGACGCCCTGCTTCATGCATCCTCCCGGTGCTCCCCCTGCGGTGCCAAGTGGGTACCGCAATCAAGCGGCGCATTGTACCCGCCGAAGGTGCATGGCCCCATGCAATGCGTGTTTCAATTCGCGCCATGAAACTACCTGCCGTTGCCAAGGCCGTGCGCGACAAGGCCCGTGCGCCACAGAACGAGCGCATTGTGGAGCATCTGAGCTACGGGTTGTCGTTGCCGGAGCGCACCGTGCGGGGGCTCGCCGGCGTCCTCGGCGGCACCCTGCGCGAGTCCGCGGCTCTGCTGCTGCCACAGGCGTTCCGCAACGCCAAGACCTATCGCATTTTCATTGGCCAGATGCTCGACTTCATGGCGGAAGACATGGGTGGCGCACCGTCGTCCAAGGCCGGTGCCGACGACCGCGTCGAGAACTACGTCGCGCGCAAGACCGTCGGCAATTTCGTTGAACTTGCGAGTCTTGCGACGTTTCACCTCTCGCCCATGCTCCTGCTTGCGGTGGTGAGCGATGTGGCCTACGGCTCGCGCAGCTATCTCAAGGAACTTGCGGAGGAACTCGAACGGCAAGGCGTGGTGGAGGACGCCGCGTCGGTGGAGCACGTGGACGACCTGCTCGACTCCGTGGCCCAGTTCAGCGACCGCACGGCGACGGCCTTCGACACGCCTCCGGTGTCCGTGGAGGGGTTGCGCGAGACGGTGGAACAGACGCGGCAAAGGCTTAGGGATGCGCCGGATGCATTGAAGTCGTTGCCGCCGGTGGAACTCGACCGACTTTGGCAGGGAATCCAATCCGCGGCGCGTCGTGAGGGTGTGCAACCGTTCGAGCTATCCGGTGCCGTGACG
>VXSY01000231.1 GCA_009837725.1 Gammaproteobacteria bacterium
GTCCCCATCGGATCCTCGTGAAACAAGGGGTTATGCATTTTGTTCCATGCGAGGGGCAGGGATCTTGCCCTGCGTCACCAGCGTCCGTTGTCGGGGCTTGGGTTTGGCGGCTAGCCGTGGTGGAATCTCTTGCATGGGCGGACTGAAGCTTCGCGACTCCGTGACGGCGCTGCGGGGTGTGGGCCCGGGCTCCGCAAAGCGGCTTGCTCGCCTCGGCATCGCCGAAATCCGAGACCTATTGCTGCATCTGCCGCTCAGATACCAAGACCGCACGCGGACGACGCCACTCGGCGAACTCGCGGCCGGCACCGAATGCCTCGTCGCCGGGGAAGTCTTGGGCGCCGACGTGAACTACGGGCGCCGCCGTTCGCTGCTCGTGCGCCTGCAGGACGACAGCGGCCGGCTGGCCATGCGCTTGTTCCATTACTCGCGGGGCCAGCGGGAATCGTTTGCGCCCGGCGCCTGGGTACGGTGCTTCGGTGCCGTGCGGATGGGACCTATGGGTCTCGAGATGGTGCATCCCGAGTACCGCCTGTTTCCGTCCGAACCACCGCCGCCGGCACCCGAACTGACGCCCGTGTACCGCCAAACCGAAGGCATCGCCACCGCTCGCCTCGCGGGATGGATCGAGGCGGCGCTGGCGGACGTTGACGAGGAGTTCGGCATCCCACTGCCGGACCAGGACTTCCCGTTGCTGCTCGACGCGCTCCGCTGCGTCCACGGCAGGGCCGTGGACGAGGGCGATGTCGAGGACGGTGAGGCGCGCACGGCACGGCTTGCCGCCGCTCGCCGCCGCATCGTCCTGGACGAGCTGCTCGCGCACTATCTGGTGATGAGGCGCCGTCGTGCAGCAAGGGGTGGCCTCGCGACCACCCCACTGCCACCGACAAGGCAGCTAGGACGCGAACTGCTGCGCAACCTGGGCTTTCGCCTCACCGGCGCCCAGGCGCGCGTGGCGCGGGATGTGCTGAACGACCTCGCCTCGAACGTGCCCATGATGCGACTGCTGCAAGGCGATGTGGGTTCGGGCAAGACGGTCATCGCCGCATTTGCCGCCATTCGCGCTGCGGAACACGGCTGCCAGACGGCGCTCATGGCGCCCACCGAAATCCTTGCCGAACAACATTTCGAGACGTTCAGCGCCTGGCTCGGTCCCCTCGGGATTGGCGTCGGTCTCTTGACCGGGCGGCTTGCCGCAGCGGAACGACGAGCTCGGCTCGCGGCGGTGGCCGCCGGCGAAGACCTTGTGGTGGTGGGTACGCATGCCCTGTTTCAGTCTGGCGTCGAGTTCCAGAGGCTCGCTCTCGCCATCGTCGACGAGCAACACCGCTTTGGCGTCGAGCAGCGCATGATGCTGCGGCACAAGGGGGAAGTGCCCCACCACTTGGTGATGACCGCCACGCCCATCCCCCGCACGCTGACGATGGCGCTCTACGCCGACATGGATGTCTCGGTCATCGACGAGCTGCCGCCCGGTCGTCAGGCCGTGCGAACTCGGGTGGTGGCCATGTCGCGACGAAACGACGTGATCGCCCACGTCGGTCAAGCCGTGGTGGCTGGCGCGCAGGTGTATTGGGTCTGCACGGTAATCGACGATCAGGAAGGCGAGACGAACGGCGGCGGGCAACCGACCACGGAGGCGACGGCAACTCGGCAGGCATCTAGCAATCTGGGCTTGGGGTTCCCGCCGCGAGACCCCGAGCGAGCCGCCACCACGACCTTCGACGAACTGCAGGAACTCCTGCCGAACGTGCGCTCCGCCCTTGTACATGGGCGCCTGCCAGCGACGGAGAAAGCAGCCGCCATGGCCGCATTCAAGGCCGGCGAGATCGACCTCCTGGTGGCAACGACGGTTATCGAAGTGGGCGTGGATGTGCCCAACGCCTCCCTCATGGTGATCGACAACGCCGAGCGACTGGGCCTCGCCCAGCTTCACCAACTACGCGGCCGCGTCGGCCGCGGCAGCGCCCGCAGCGACTGCGTGCTGCTCTACCAACCGCCGCTGTCGGAAGTGGCAACGCAACGCCTAGCGGTGCTGCGCAACACGAACGACGGCTTCGCAATCGCCGAGAAGGACCTCGAACTGCGCGGCCCCGGCGACATCCTGGGCACGCGCCAAACCGGCGAGCAAGCGTTCCGCATCGCGGACCTGGCCGAGGACGCCGCCCTGGTCCCGATCGCCACCCGCATCGGCGACGCCCTCCCAGACTCCGCCGAACTCGCGGGACAAATCACCTCCACTTGGGCCTTTGGCGCAGAGGCGGACTACCCCGAGATGTGACGCGACGCTTTCTGCGACGCAAGATCATGGACGTGGGGCTGGGGATCAGACTCAAAGCGCCAGCGGGTTGGGCGGCGCAAGCCAGGGTCAGCGATGTCTTGTTCCGCCTTCACCAGAGCTTGTGGCGCGAGCGCCGCCTTTGTGTGCGCGAAAGTACAATGGCGTTTTCGTCCTTGTTCACGCTGCGATGCAGGAGCCATTGATGCCGACAGATGTGCCGCCAACTGTCCTTCTGGTCGTCCTTGACGGTTGGGGGCATGCCCAGGCGCCGGTGGAGCCGGGGCAGCGCGAGAACGCTATCGCTGCCGCGCACACGCCGGTTTGGGATCGGCTGTGGGCGCATGCGCCGAACACCCTGCTGTCGGCATCGTCGGAGGATGTGGGGTTGCCTGCGGGGCAGATGGGCAACTCCGAAGTCGGGCACATGAATCTGGGTGCCGGACGCGTTATGCGTCAGGACCTCACGCGCATCGATCACGCCATCGCCACGGGCGATTTCTTTGCGAATCCGGCGCTGGAAGGTGCCATCGATGCCTCGCTGGCAACCGGCGGTGCATTGCATGTGCTCGGGCTGTTGTCGCCGGGGGGCGTTCACAGCCACGAAGACCAGATCGCGGCGTTCGTCACCCATGCGACCAAACGGGGGGTCAAGGTCCGTCTGCATGCGTTCCTCGATGGCAGGGACACGCCGCCGCAAAGCGCGGCACGGTCCCTCAAACGCTTCGAGCAAGACTTCCCCGGTACCATCGCCTCGATTGCGGGGCGCTATTACCCGATGGATCGCGACCGGCATTGGGACCGCGTCGAGCGCGCATACGACACGCTTGTGCGCGGCGAAGCGGCATTCGCGTTCTCGGGCCCCACGGCCGCGCTGGAAGCCGCCTACGAGCGTGGCGAAACCGACGAATTCGTGCAGCCGACACTGGTGGGGGTGGATGGCCAACCGGGCATTGCCGACGGCGATGCCGTCGTCTTCATGAACTTCCGCGCCGACCGCGCTCGTCAGCTCAGCCAAGCCTTCCTCGCCGAGGACTTCGACGGTTTCAGCCGCCAACGTGTCGGTCTCGGCGCCTTCGTCACGCTCACTCGCTATGCGGACGACATCGACGCCCCTTGCGCGTTCGACAACGAAGTGCCGAGCCACACCTTCGGCGAAGTGCTCGCCAGCCTTGGCAAGACCCAGCTTCGCATCGCCGAGACGGAGAAATACGCTCACGTCACATTCTTCTTCTCAGGGGGCAGAGAAGAGCCGTTCTCCGGGGAAAGCCGCGTGCTGGTGCCCTCGCCCTCTGTACCCACCTACGATCTCGCCCCAGCCATGTCTGCCCGCGAGGTAACCGACCGCCTAGTCGCGGCGATCGAGGCGGGCGAGTTCGACGCCATCGTCTGCAACTTCGCCGGCGGCGACATGGTGGGACACACCGGCGTCTTCGACGCCGCCGTGCAGGCGGTGGAAACCATCGACGAGTGCCTCGGCCGCATCGAAGCTGCGCTGAAGCGAACCGGCTCCACCTGCCTCATCACCGCCGACCATGGCAACGTCGAACGCATGGTCGACCACCTGAGCGAGCAGCCGCACACGGCGCACACCTCATCGCCGGTACCGCTCGTGTACCTTGGCCCCGAGGAGCTGAGGTTCTCCCAAGGCGGCACACTTGCCGACGTTGCCCCGACCCTGCTCACGCTCATGGGCATACCGGTGCCGAAGGAGATGACCGGGCGGCCCTTGTCCCACTGCGTTGCAGCGTGGCGTCAGAGTGCCGGTTGAAAGGCTCGGGGCCCTGCTGCTCGCTGGGTTGGTCATCCTCGTCGCGACCGCAGCGCGAGGAGAGGATGCGGAAACCCGGCGCCAGCTTGGCGACGTGGTGGAGCAACTCAACGCCCTAGACACCTGGCTCACCGACGCCGACCGGCGCATGGCCAAGCAACAGCAGGAACTCGCGCAAGCGGACCGGCGCATCGACGAGTTCACGCGACAGATGCGCGAACTCACCCGCAAACAAGCGCAGGCTTCGGTGCGCGTGCAGTCGGTGCAGGACGAGCGCGCCGCATTGGAGGCTCAGCGAGTGGAGCAGGCGCAGCGCATCGCCCAGCACATCCGCGACGCATGGCGCCACCCACCCCGTGATTTCCTCAAGGCTCTGCTGAATCACGAAGACCCGGACGAGTTCGACCGCGCCGTGCGGATGCATGGCCATTTCGCGCGGGCAAGGGCCGAGTCGCTGGCTTCGTTTCGCGCCACCCTCGAGGCACTCGCCGACAACGCCGACCGTGCCGCCGGCGAGCAGCTCGTTCTCACCCAGGCGCGCACTTCCTTGCAGGAACGCCGCCAGGCGCTAGTGCAAACACGCTCCGACCGTCAACAGGCCGTCGACCTCCTGCAAGCCGAGCGGAGCGACCGCGCCGCCTTGCGCGAGCGCCTTGGGCGCGACCGGCAACGGCTCGAATCCCTTTTGACCGCCTTGGCACAGCGACCCGTGTCGGACCCGGCGTCCCGCGACGTGCCGCCGGCGCTATCCGGGCTTGACCTTGTGGAGTCGCGCGGCAAGTTGCCCTGGCCCGTGCAAGGCGAGATCGTCAATCGTTTCGGCCAGAACCGCGCCGGCGGCCGCATGACGTGGGAAGGCGTGCAGTTCAGCGCCTCCCCCGGCGAAGACGTGATCGCCGTGGCCAACGGCCGCGTCGTGTTCGCGGAATGGCTGCGCGGCTTTGGCCTGCTCACCATCGTCGATCACGGCAACGGCCACATGTCGCTCTACGGCCACAGCGACGCCATCTACAAGAAGGAAGGCGACTGGGTATCCGGCGGCGAAGCCATTGCCTCTGCCGGCCAGAGCGGCGGTCGAGCCGACGTGGGCGTCTATTTCGAAGTCCGTGCCGACGGTGAACCGACGGACCCTATGACATGGCTCGGCAGCCCGTGAGGCACGGGCCGTGGCGTGATCTGACGTTTTTCGACTGAGGCGACCTCACTCCACCGCCGCGTACACCATGTTCTGCAGCGTTTGTTGAATCCAAGGTGGTGAGCCGATGCGTTGGGGCATGAATATGGCCACCAGATCCAAGTTGGGATCGATCCAGAAGAAGGTGCCGGCGGCGCCGCCCCAGTAGTAGCTGCCGGGGGTGAGGGTGCTGCGGGAGGGGCCGGCTGGAGCGATGGCGAAGCCGAGGCCGAAGCCGTCGCCGCCCGCCGAGTCGCCCGCGGCGAGGAGATTCGTGGTCATCAGGGCAACCGTGGCGGGGCTCAGAATCCTTGCGCCGTCGAACGAGCCGCCACTCGCGAGCATCAGGCAGAAGCGCATGTAGTTGTCGGCGGTCATCACGAGGCCCCCGCCGCCGGAGAGGAAGGTGACATCCCGGAACTCCGGGTCCTCGCGCGGCGAGTCCTGGACGATCACCTCGCCGTCCGTGACGTGGTGATCTGTCCCGAATCGCTTTAACGCCGCATCCGGCACGTCGAAGTAGGAATCGTCCATGCCTAGAGGCGAGAACAATCGGTCCTCGAAAAACCCATCGAGCGGCTGGCCGCTGACCCTCTCCACTAGGTGGCCGAGCACGTCGGAGGAGAATCCGTAGTGCCAGCGCGAACCGGGCTCGAACAGCAGCGGAATGTCGGCGAGTTTCAGGACCAGCTCCCGCGTGTCGTGGGTGAGATAGTCCCAATCGTCGATCAGCTTGGCCTCGCGATACATGCGGTCCACCGGCGTATCGCCGTAGTAGCCATACGTCAAGCCCGAGGTGTGCATCAGGAGGTGTCGGGCAGTCACAGCGGTGCTCGCCGGCACTTGCTCCCCGTCCTCCAACACCTTCAGTTCCTTCCACTCCGGGAAGTGCATGGCAACCGGCGCATCCAGCAGCAGCTTGCCGTCCTCAACCAGCGTCATCGCCGCAACGCTGGTGATGGGCTTGGTCATGGAGTAGATGCGCATGAGCGAATCCATCTCGAGCGGAGCGCCGGTTTCGACATCCAAGGTTCCGACGGCGTGCTCAAACACCACGCTGCCCCGGCGGGCGATCATGGCCAGCATTCCGGGGAACTCCCCTTGCGCCACCAAGCTGTCCATCCGTTCCGCCACCCGCGCCAGCCGAGACTCGGACATGCCAACTTCGGCGGGTGCCACACGCGGCAGTTCGCCTGCGCACAAGGCGCCAGCAAGTACCGCAAACGACGAGATGGCGGCCACGCGGCCAGCAATGCGGTAGCCCATCAGACTCTCCCTCCCTAGCGAGCGCTCAAGTCTGACGCATCGCCGGAACACCCACCATAATGCGACCTGTGGACGTCACGGCAGAACTCCATCGCGCCGCCGAATCGCTGCGAGCGGGACAGGCCGCCAGAGCGAAGCGGGCGGCGCAGGGTGTGCTCGCGGTGGAGCCCAGCAACGCCAAGGCCCGGCACCTGCTAGGTGCCGCATACGCCCGCGAGGGCGACCTGCCAAGCGCCATCGAACACCTGCAAACCGCTGCGCGAGCGATGCCGCGGCAGCATGCCGTGACGGCAGACCTCGCCGCCGCCTGGCAACGGCACGCAGATGGTCTGTTTGTCGAAGGCCGGGACGACGACGCCCGCGCAGCGCAGCGTGAAGCGATTTCCTGCGACCCGTTCTTCCCCAACATCCGCGCGGCGATCCAGGCCGGCGCCGAAGGCCGCCTGCGCGACGCCGAAACCGGCTACCGAGACGTGCTCAAGGCGGACCCGAACCACATCCACGCCCTCGTGGGCCTCGCCAACATCGCAATCGATCGCAACGCGCCGGACGACGCCGAGCGCCTGCTCGGGCGGGCCACGTCGGTCTCCGCCAACGTCAGCCATGTGCATCGTGCTCTAGCCCGTCTAGCCATGAGCCGGTCGAGATTCCCGGAGGCCGAGGCTGCGGCACAGCGCGCGGTGGAGCTGAACCCCGAGCTCGCCGAGAGCTGGACGACGTTGGGCACGGTGCTGGCGTGGGGCCTGAAGCAGGCAGAAGCGGCCGCCGCGTTCGAGCGGGCGCTGGCGATCAACCCGAAGCAGCCACGGGTGCATCTCTCGCTCGGCCACGTCCACAAGGCGCTCGGCAACTCGGATGCGAGCATCCGCGCCTACCGAAACGCTGTGGGTGCCGACGCCGGTCTCGGCGAGGCGTGGTGGAGCCTTGCGGACCTCAAGACCTATCGCTTCACCGACGCAGAACGGAGCGCTATGCAGGCGGCGCAGGAACGCAAGGACCTGTTCGGCCGCGACCGCGCTGCGCTCCATTTCGCCCTCGGCAAGGCGTTCGAGGACGGCGGCGAGGTGGACCAAGCGTTCGAGCACTACCGTCGCGGCAACGACCTGAGAGCGAGCCACGAGTCGTTCAACGTGGAACGGTTCGAGGCTCAGTGCCGGCGTTTGTGCCTGGCATTTACGGCGACCGAACTTGCCGAGAAGCAGGGAACGCAGGAGACGCGGCGGCGCACCGGGGTCGCTCCGTCCCCTACGCCCATCTTCGTCATCGGCCTGCCCCGTTCCGGCTCCACGCTCGTGGATCAGATCCTCTCGTCCCACAGCCGCGTGCAAGGGACCATGGAACTGCCGCATGTGCTGGGCTACGTGCGCGAGCTCGAACGCGGCGCCGGCTACCCGGATGCCGCGGTGCAGATGACGCCCGAGGACTTGCGCGCCTTGGGCGACCGCTACCTCGCGGAAACCGCCTCCCATCGCGGTGACGCCCCATACTTCGTGGACAAGATGCCCAACAACTTCCTCCACGTCGGCCTCATCGCCTGCATGTTGCCGCAGGCACGGTTCGTGGACACCCGCCGCCATCCCTTGGGCTGTGCCTTGAGCATCTACAAGCAGAACTTCGCCCGCGGCCAATCCTTCAGCTATCGCCTGGACACCCTCGCCGCCTACTACAAGGGCTATCTCGAAATGATGCGCCACTGGCAGGACGTGCTGCCGGGCCGTATCCACCGCGTCATCTACGAGCGCATGGTGGACGACACCGAAGCCGAAACCCGCCGCCTCCTCGACCACTGCGACCTGCCTTTCGAGGAATCGTGCCTGCGCTTTTTCGAAACCGACCGCGTGGTCCGCACCGCGAGCGCCGAACAGGTGCGGCAACCCATCTACACCGACGCCAAGGAACACTGGCAAGCCTTCCGGCCGCAACTCGCGCCTCTCGAATCGGCCCTCGGCAATGCACTGGAAACGTGGGATACGTTCTGAGCAAACCTCTGTCGACGTCTCGGGAGTGCGTGCCCTTCTCTCAAACGGAACAAGCCCCTCAACTCCTTGATTTTCGCAAAATAGTGCTTCTAAGCCGAGCCAACACCACCGTGCCGGCTGGATGGCGCCGTGTGAAGCGCCTCGAAGCGAGGGCCTTGTACGCTCCTCCCGCCGAAGGCGAAGCAACCAAGGGCCTGAAGCTGCAACCAGCCTCTCCCCCGCGAGACGGGCCCTGTCAGGGGGCGAGGAACCGGGGGTGTTGCTTCCCAAGCGTGGTGGTGTACATTGCCGCAGTCCCGCTGTCGGCTGGAGGAACCATGCGGAAGTCGCGAAGGTCGCAGGGCCGAGAGATCAGCACACCCAACGATCCAAAGTTCGGGCCGTTTCCGCTATCCAAGCTCGCGATCGCCGTTGCAGCCGCATCGGGGATTGGCGCTGCGCCGTCTCTGCATGCTCAGGAGGCGTCGGCTTCAGCGCCGGCGCTCGAGGAAGTGATCGTCACCGCCCGCAAGCGGGAGTCCAACATTCAGGACACGCCGGTGAGCATTCAGGCGTTCACCTCGGACGATCTCGAGCGGATGGACCTCGACCGGTTCGAGGATTTCGCCGATCAGTCACCGTCGCTTTCCTACATCAGCGCCGGCCCCGGCACGCAGCTCATGCACATTCGCGGCGTGTCCGACGGCGGCATCCCGCATGTCTTCCGCACCAACGATGCGACCACCAGCTACTACCTGGATGAGCAGCCGGTGAACGGACGCGCCGGCGGGGCGCCGGACCTGCACCTCTACGACATCGAACGCATCGAGGTGCTGCGCGGGCCGGAGGGCACCTACTACGGTGCAAGCTCGGTGTCTGGCACGGTGCGGATCATCACCAACAAGCCCGACACGGAAGAGACCGCCTACGGCTTCGATCTTGCCGGCGGCAGCATCGCCCACGGCGACACCACCTACACGGCGGAGGGCTTCGGCAACCTGCCGCTGTCGGATCGGGCCGCGATTCGCGCCGTGTTCTGGCACGACAAGTCCAACGGCTTTGTGGACAACATCGAGCAGGACTTCACCTACAGCAACGGCGTGACGGTGAACAACCGGCAGTGGGCCGGCGAGGACTACAACGAAGAGGAAACAACCGGCGGCCGCATCGCCCTCAGCTTCGACTTGAGCGAGGACTGGCACGCGCTGGGCACGGCCATGACCCAGGCCACCAAGACTGTGGGCGCATGGGATCACGACCCCACCCGGCACGGCGACCTCGAAGTGACTCGGCGCGGCCCGGAGTACACGAACCTGAACCACGCCCAATACGCTTTCACCCTCACCGGCGAGACGGGCATCGGCGATCTCGTGTACGCAACGAGCTACTACGACCGCGACGACCTCGCCGTGAACGACTACTCCGACTACGTCGAATACGCCTCGTTCGGGAGTTGGGTGCAGCAGCACGCCTGCGAGAACTTCTACTGGTATGGCTTCACCGGCTGCGCCGACCCGAGCATTTTCTTCGAAAGCGAGGCCAACGCCAGCCGCTGGTCCCACGAACTCAGGATGGCGTCCACCGGCGAAGGCCGGCTGAACTGGATCGGAGGCATCTACTCCGAGACCGGGCGCTACGACGGCTACCTATTCTGGGAAATGCCAGGCATCAACTTCACCAGCGGCCCGGCGGAGTACTACGTCAGCCGCGACGGCGGCACGCCGCTGCCGCTCGAGTGGTGGAGTTGCCCCGGCTGGAAAGGCACGAACAGCTACGCCGCGGCGTTTGGCGACGTGTCCTGGGACTTCACCGACCAACTCACCCTCGCCGCTGGGATGCGCGTGTTCCGTGCCGACGACGGCGAGGGCAGTGGCTGGAGTTGCGGCTACCCGTGGGAGCCCAAGGAGTACGATCCCGATCAACCGGGCGAATCGGACACCGACCAAACCCTCAAGTTCAGCGCCCAATACGACCTCTCCGAGGACGTGCTGATCTACGCCGCCTACGGCGAGGGCTTCCGACGCGGCAGCCGCAACCCCAACGTCACCCATCCCGAGGTACCGGAATTCTACGAATCCGACTTCAGCCGTTCGTGGGAGGTGGGCTGGAAATCGACGATGGCCGAGGGCCGGGTGGTGCTGAACGGCGCCGCCTACTTCATCGACTGGGACAACTTCCAGACGGTCCTCTATGACCTCCTCACCGTGCCGTTCAACTTCCGTCGCAACGTGGAAGGCGCCACCATCCGGGGCGTCGAGGCCGACCTCACGGCGGTGCTGAGCGAGAACTGGACGCTCACCGGCGGCCTCGCCTTCAACCGCGCGGAACTCGTGGGCGACTTTGCCACCATCGCCCGAGAACCTCGCTTCGTCTATGCCGCCGAAGGGCGCCGCCTGGCACACACGCCGGAATGGAGCGCGTCGGTGGGACTCAGCTACGACCGCCCCTTGAGCGGCAACCGCGCCGTATATGGCCTTTTCAACTGGTCCTTCACCGACGAGCGCTGGAACCTACTCGCGCGCCAGAGCGAACAGCCACCGGTGCTCATGGACGCCTATTCCCTCGTCAACGTCCGCGCCGGCATGGACTTCAACGGCGGCGCCTGGGGAGCGGAGCTCTTCATCACGAATCTGACGGACGAGCGAGCGCAAATCTTCCAGAACTCGGGCTACTACGACTCGCGCATCACCACCAACCGGCCGAGAACGATTGGGATTCGGCTGAAGGTGCGCTCCTAGCGGCCTACCGTCTCGCGGTAAGGCCAGGCGAAGGAACGGCGTGGGCGTTCACGGCACCGTCATCGACTGCGACTCCCATGTGATGGAGCCGGCCGACCTGTGGCAGCGCTATCTCGAACCTGCGTATCGGGACCGCGCGATTCGGATCGAGGAAACCGACGGCGTCGAGCAACTCGTCATCGGCGAGAAGGTCGTGCTCGAACGGGTGCTCGCGGGCCTCGGCGGCGCCAACATCGACCGCCGCAAGCTCTTCACCGAACCACATCGCTACGTCGACGGCTGTCCACCCGCGAGCTACGACCCCCACGAACGGGCCAAGCTGCTAGACAGTTGGGGCGTGGACCGCGGCGTGCTGTTCCCCACCATCGGCATCCTGCCGTTCCCGGAAGACGACGTCGATCTCGCCTCCGCCTATTGCCGCGCCTACAACACCTGGCAGGCGGAGTTCTTCCAAACCATCCCCGACCGCGTGGTGCCCATCGCCACCGTCAACTGGCACGATGTGGATGAAGCGGCCAAGGAACTCGACCGCTGCCTCGCCCTCGGCTTCCGGGGCCTGTTCGTGCCGCCCGAAGCCATCGCCGGCAAGAGCCCTGGCGACGCCCATTTCGACCCCTTGTGGTCGCGCTGCGAGGAAGCGGGAATCCCCGGCTGTCTGCACGTCATCGTCCGCTTCGACGGCGCCGCAGCCCCCTTCGCCGGCTGGCGCACCGCCGCCTTGGGCCCCACGTTCGGCTTTTCGCTCGGCGCAACCGGACAACTCATCCCAGCCCTCGCCGCCCTAGTCCTAGGGGGACTCTTCGACCGCTTCGAGAATCTCAAGGTCGCAAGCGTAGAGGCGGGATGCGGCTTCGCGGCCTATCTGATGGACCGCCTCGACGAAAAACACCATTTCTTCCGTCCCCTCTCCATGACCCCGCTCGCCGAACGCCCCAGCGACTACATCCGCCGCAACTGCTACTTCGTCGCCGAACCGGAAGAACGCACCGTCAGCGCCATGATGGACCTGGTCGGCGAAGACCACATCCTATGGGGCAGCGACTATCCCCACGTGGACTCGCGGCTGGACGCCGCAGACCTGATGCGCGAGTCCGTTAGGCACGAGTCCGGCAAGCGCCTCGCTGGCTTCCTCGGCGACAACGCGATGCACGTGTTTGGCCTGTAAGGGCCCTGCATAGGCCTCAGGTCTTTACCGCAGCCCTCAGTGGAAAGGCCGATCTCCCTTCACCGTCACGCGGATGCCGCTGCGGGTTTCGGGGTAGTAATCCCAGATGGCGACGTGTTGGACGCAGCGGTTGTCCCACATGGCGATGGAGTGGGGCTGCCACTGGAAGCGGCACTGGAACGTCGGGTTCTTGATGTGCTCGAACAGGAAGTCGAGCAGGGCGCGGCTTTCCGTGCGTGACAGGCCCTCGATGCGGCGGGTGAAGCCGGCGTTGACGAACAGCGCCTTGCGCCCGGTGACCGGATGGGTGCGGATCACCGGATGCGATGCCTTGGGGAACTCGCGCTGGGGTTTGTGGTCGCCGTATTGGCCGGTGTAGTCGGACTCGTGCCGGGCCGTGAGGCCGTCCAATAGCGCCCGCATGGGTTCGCTCAAGGCGTCGTAGGCCTCGTACATGCTGGCGAACAGCGTGTCGCCGCCGTGCTTCGGCACCGTCTCGAGATGCAGGATGCTGCCGAGGGGCGGCTCTTCGTCGGCGGAGACATCGGAGTGCCAGCCGGCGCCGTTCTGCCGGAAGGACTCCTTGTCCGTGTGAATCATCATCAGTTCCGGATTGCCGTGCGCATAGGGTGCGGCCGGGTGGATGTGCAATTCCCCAAAACGGCGCCCGAAGGCGAGGTGCTGCTCCGGCGAGATGTGCTGATCGCGCAGGAAGATCACCTGATGCGCCATCCAGGCGGCGTGGATTTCCTCGAAGGCGTCGTCGCTCAATGGCCGAGCGAGGTCGACGCCGTGCAGCGTGGCGCCGATGGTGGGCGTTAGCGGCTCCACCTCGATGTGGCGAAAGACGGGCCCAGCGTTCATGTGGCTCTCCTTACCGAATCGCGATGGGATTGATGATCATCTGCACCGCGCCGCGCACCTTGGCCTGGCCGAGCACGAACAGGAACTCGAACGCGCCGTCGCGCACCAGCGGGCCGGTGTTCATCGTCTCCAGGATGTAGATGCCGTTCTCCTTCAGCAGGATGACGTGGCCCTGGAAGGGACGGGCTGGATCCGGTGACGGCACCACGTCGAGTCCCCACGTGTCGGCGCCCACCGCGACCACGTTCTTGTCCGCCATGTATTGCGCCACTTCCTCGGTCTGGCCTGGCTCTGCCGCCACCCAAACCTCCGGCTCGGCGGTCAGCTTGGCGTCCGTCCAGCCGGTGTGGAACAGCACCACATCGCCTTCCCGAACCGGCGTGCCCTGCTTCTCCTGCACCGCTTCGACATCCTCCACGGTGAAGTACTGCCCCGCCTCCATGCTCTCGACGCCAAAGTGGCCGGCCATGTCCAGCACGATGCCGCGGGCGACGATGGGCGGCACCTTCTCGATGCCGAGCTTGGTCAGCCCCGTGATGCCGGCGAAGTCGCTGGCGTGGTTGCAGTTGTAGTAGGTGCCGTCCGGACCGCCGAGATGGCCTAGGCCGTCGATCTGCGGCCCGATGCCGAACCACCCTTGGAAGACATCGTCGTTGTAGGTGGCGTTCGGGAACGGCCGGTTGCCCTCCTGCTGGTTCGGCTGCACCACCTGCAGCATCAGGCCGCGTGGCGCGAAGGCCGGGGTGGTGGAGTCGATGACGATGCCGAGGCTGTAGGTCTTGCCCGTCTTGATGAGTTTGGATGCCGCCAGCACCGACTCTGCCGTGATGAGATTGGCGCTGCCGATCTCGTCGTCCGCGCCCCAGTGCGAGTGCTGGCACTCGTCCGCCCATGCCGTGCCGCTGAATGCTGCGGCCAGCAATGCCGACGCGGCCACGCGCGTCCCATGTTGCCTGTTCATGCCCCCTCCTTGTCGCTTTGCCCGCGCCTGAGGCCCGTCGCTACCGGACGGCCTTCGGCTTTGGGCTCTGGTGTTAGCACGCCCCTTCCGGGAGCGAAGGCTGTTAGCATCGTTGCAAGTGTGCTTGAGGGCAAGGGGCAACGGAACATGACCGAAACGGACGAGATTCTGTGCGAACGCAAGGGTGAGCAGGACGGCATTCTCTGGCTGACCTTGAACCGGCCGGAACGCCTGAACGCATTGACGTTCCCGCTCCTGCGCAAGATGCGGGAGATCCTCGTGGACGCCCGCTTCGACCGCACCGTGCGATGCGTCGTCATCACCGGCGCCGGACGCGGCTTCTGCGCCGGCATGGATATGGCGGGCGGCAGTGGCGGCGGGTCGCAGCCGTCGGACGGCTCCGTGGACGTCGAAGGCTATCGTCTCAACTTCCGCCACGAAGTGGAGACCTACGTTGCGCTCCGGCGCCTCGAGGTGCCGGTGGTTGCCGCCGTCAATGGCCCCTGCGTCGGCGCCGGCTTCGACCTCGCCAGCCACTGCGACCTCGCCATCGGCTCCACCGCCGCCCGCTATCAGGTGGCCTACGTGCGCCGGGGTCTCTACGCCGACCTTGGCGGCTTCTGGTCGCTGCCGAAGATCCTCGGCTGGCGCAAGGCGATGGAGATGATGATGACGGGCCGCTTCATGAGCGCTGAAGAGGCGCACGAGTGCGGCTTCACCAACTATCTGGTCGAGCCGGACGAGTTCGACCAGCGCGCGATGGAATTCGCGCTTCAGATCGAGGCCGGCCCCCCCATCGGCCAGAAAGTGGGCAAGATGCTGGCCTATCGCACCGCGCATCTCGACTACGACACTGCCATGCAGTGGTCTGAAACCGCCATCCCGTTGGTGGGACTGTCGCAGGACTTCGGCGAGGGCGTCTCGGCCTTCCGCGAGAAGCGCGACGCATCGTTCACGGGGCGGTAGCAACACTCCCTCTGGCCACATCCACCACACCGCGCTTCAGCGCATTGACAGGGGGCAGCAAATGACCGCCTTCCACGACATCACCATGAACGCCATCACCGGCGAGCCGTTGACCTTCTCCAAGTACAAGGGCCAAGCGTGCCTGGTGGTGAATCTCGCCAGCCAGTGAGGCATGACCAAGCAGTACGCAGGTCTGGGTGATTATTCACTTGACGCAAGCTAGCCTGCCCGCTACGGTGGCCGCTTGGAAAGGTGGCGCTGGACCGCTGGCGGTGACAGAAGGGTTGCTCGTGGACTTTGGTTTGGAGGGATTGCTAGACGCCTTCGAGAAGGAAATCGGGCCGTGGGCGCGGAAATCTGCGGTGTGGTTCGCCTACGTTGCCCTTCTTCAGTTCGTGGTGTGGCCGCCGCTGTGGTTCGTCCTGCAATGGATTTACAGCGCCCAGCAAGAGGAGGCCGGTTGGTTCTTTTGGGTTGTTGGCGTCGGCGGCTACGTTGTCCTAGTCGTCCTCGTCAATCTCGTGTGCGTGTCTATTGCCCTGTGGTACACGAACCGGAAAGTGTCGAAGATCGACAAAGAGGCCGCCGAGAAACTGACACAGGCGACCACAGAGCTTAAACGGCAGATGGACGAAGTCTCGGAGAAGAGGCAGGAACTCCTGAGCCTCACCGAACGACTGCATCGTCAGGTCGTCCGGGCATCCGGGGAGTCGCCGGAGTGAAGCCCTTAGTCGTTGGGGGACCAGCTTGGCCTGAGCCTTGGGGGCGGTCGATGACGGTACATGGTCGCGTCAAACTCCTCGGCTTGCGCACGGAGCTTTGCGAACTCTTGCATCTCGTGCACCGTGAACGTGGAACACCGGAGAGGGGGCTTGCATGGGGGCGCTTCGAGTCTCTCTTCGTACCACGCCATCCGCTCCAAGAGATCGTCCTCTTTCAGCCCCGTGGTGAAGCATCCGGCCCGTCCGATGCAGAACAGCGCCCGATGCCGGTGGTCGTCCTCCCATGGATAGCTCAGTCTCCGTCGCAGAACCTTGCCGCGCGGTTCAAGCACGCCGATGCCGAGAGCGTTGTCCAGGCGGGCCAACCCGTCCACCACGGGGTAGCTCATCACCAGTACCAGCCCCAAGAACAAAGCAAGGAGCGCCGCTCCTATCGCGTACAAGCCCAGCACAAATCCCACATCAGCCCAAGACAGGGGGTTCCCACCTCGCTTCGCTCTCTCTGCGGCGAGAGCTTCCCGCGCCCCACGCAGCCCAGCCATCACATTCATGGCCTATCTCCGTTGCGGAGACGGGCGCAGTCCGTACAATGCGCGGCGCGCCCAACTCCGTTGGGTTGCACGCCGAGGGGCGGATGTTCTTGTTGGCTTTGGTCGGCTTCGGGGACATTCGTCCCCCGGCTCCTACACGGAGCATACACCCACTTCTACGAGGGTTTGTCTCATGACGGACAACGAGCATCCCAACTGGATCAAGGCGCGAGTGGCCTGCAACGCAGAGACGTGGATAGAGCGGCTCTACGGAGTCATGAAGATCGACGTGCAGCGAGCGACCAAGGAAACGGGTCGCGAGCACCGCATCGACCTCAGGAACGGCCGGGAGATCACCGTCTCCTCGCTTGTCGAAGATTCAACGGACCAGTGGCAGGCGCGCCTTGGGCTCACCATTGCCGCGCCGAATACTCTCCGCGCCGCAAGCTCAGTCGGCACCGACACAATCGTCAACATCCATTGGACGGGCCACGAATGCGAGTTGTCCATCTGCGAGAAGAAGATGGAGCCGTGGGAGATCAGCAGGCGGCTGCTAGAGCCCCTGTTCTTTGGCGACGACTAGGCGGCTTCCCTTCCGCCGATCAGTTCCTCGAAGGTGAGGGGATCGGTGCGGACGATGCGGGCCATGGTGTCGCGGAAGATGTGGGGATTGGTGCGGTTGTTGAAGCGCCACTCAAGCTCTTCGAGGTAGCGGTCCATGTGCTTGGCGCTCATCTTGTGGAAGGCTCCGATGATGCTGCGCTTGAAGAGCGACCACACGCCCTCGATGCTGTTGGTGTGCACGTCTCCCACCACCCACTCTTCCTCGCTGTGGTTGACGGTCTCGTGCCGCGTGTCCTCGTCCTCGATGCCGAGGTAGGACTTCAGTTCGTCGGTGTAGATCGCCTCGGCGTCGTCCTTGACGGCGCGGTGGATGAAGTCGTGCAGGGTCTCCCGCTTCACGTTGGGGATGCGCTCGACGCGAAGCTCCCCGCCGCGCTGGATCGCGCCGGCAACCCAAGTCTTGTTGGACAGGGCCGGCTTGCCGCGCACCTTGCCGCCGATCAGCGTCTCGTCCACTTCCACGACGCCCAGAAGCGTGGGCCGGCCCTCCATGGGGTCGTTGCCCATCGCCTCGCGGATGCGGTGGCAGAGATACCACGCCGTCTTGTAGCCGACGCCGAGGGTGCGCTTGAGCTGGTTGGCGCTCATGCCCTTGCGCGACTCCACCATGAGGAAGATGGCGGCGAACCACTTGCGGAGCGGCAGGTGGCTGTCGTGCATGATGGTTCCGGCCGTGACGCTGAACTGGTGGCCGCACGGACGGCAGCGCCACCGGCCCCGGCCCTTGATCGGGGTGGCCTCTCCGATCACGCCGCACGCCGGGCACTCGGGGCCGTTGGGCCACCGCAGCAACTCAAGGTACTCCCGGCACTGGTCGTCGGTGTTGAAGGTGTCGAACAACTGAACGAGGTTCATGGACATGGCTCAATCCTCCAAGAAGCTGCCTAGGAACATCCTCGAACGCCCCGACTCGGAGGCGGTGGGGATGCTGCTTGGCAAGCGAGTCAAGAAAGGACTGGACAAGGAAGCCCAAGCCTTTGAAGCGCAACCGAATACCAAGCTCATGAGTCAACGATACACAGACTCAAAGCTTGCGTCAAGTGAATAATCACCCAGGTCTGCGTACCCTTCAGGAGAGCGGCGCGGTGACGGTGCTTGGCTTCCCCTGCAACCAGTTCGGACGCCAGGAACCCGGCAGCAACGAGGAAATCCTCGAGTTCGCTCGCTCCCGCTACGACTGCAATTTCCAGCTCTTCGAGAAGATCGAGGTGAACGGCGACGGCGCTTGCGAGCTCTATCGGTTGCTGAAGGCCGCACAGCCCGGCGCCGATGGCCGCGAGGACATCCCCTGGAACTTCACCAAGTTCCTCGTGGACCCAGAGGGCAACGTGCTGGCGCGCTACGAGCCTGGCATGACCCCCGCCAAGATCGGCGAAGACCTTTCGTCACGCCGTTGAGTCACCACGTGCGTTAAGGGGAACACCATGCCGGCACTCGATGGCCTGCGCATTCTCGACATGACCCAATACGAGGCGGGCACCTCCTGCACCCAGGCCTTGGCGTGGCTCGGCGCCGATGTGGTGAAGGTAGAGGCACCGGGGCGGGGTGATCCCGGCCGGGGCCCGAGCGGCAACGGCGAGTACTTCGTGGACAGCCAAATCAGGTACGAGAGATCGAGGAACTGATTCGGTCCATGATGGACAGGGTGATGGATAATGTCCTATTGAAGGATCCCTTCGACAGTGAAAAGCACAAGCGCGAAAAACGACTCTACGCGGCGCTGGTGCCCGACGAGGTTTTCATCGGGTCGCATTTTGAGCGTCGCTTCGTCACGTCGTTTGGGAAAGTGTGGGAAAACCTAATGGCCATTATTGGCAAGAGCGCATTGGGTTTTGCGGAGACAGACTACCACATAAGTGGCGAGATCCCACAGGGCTGCCTACAGCGCATCCAAGAGACTTTGGACAGCCTTGAACATACGACGCGCGAGAAAGACACCGAGCGAGTCCGTCCGAGTTGGGATGCGGAGCTCGCTTATGTAACAGCCGGAAGTGGTACACTGGTAAACACGACCGTCATCAGCGATGTATTTGTGTCGTCGGCCCGCACCGCCCCGGGCATGTCGTTCGAATTCAAGGCGCCCCAGCCAAACAGCGATCAAACCAAAGTGACCAAGGAGAAGATTTTCAAGCTTCACTGCATGCGCCCAAAACCGGTCAAGGCGGCGTACTTTGCGTTGCCATACAACCCCTACGGGGAGCGAAAGGACTACAACTGGACTTTCCCGATGCGTTGGTTTGACATGAGGAACGACCCCTGTGTACTGATGGGCGAGGAGCTATGGGACATGGTCGGGGGACACGGAACCGGCGACATGATTTTCGGTGTGGTGGATCGTCTCGGAAAACACTATCGACAGAGAATACGGGAGGAGTACCTCCGAACGGGTTGAGGTAGACGCGATCTCTGATTGGCTCTAACAGCATCGTCAGGGGGGAATGGTCGAGATGCAATGTGCCGGAATACCAGACATCGACTAGGCACCTACAGGCGATGATCCAGGAACCCCTAGGATGGACGACACGACAATCCGCAGAGCGCCGGTGACTCACAGATGCGGGCGTTGCTTGAGGAAGCCACTCACTCGCAACGGAAACCGCCCGCACAATACCACTCGCTTCCAGCAAGAGCGCGGAAGGTGGCGGCTTGCCAGCGGTTCACGCCCAGCCGAGCCCAACTATCTCGCAGTTCGAGCAACTCACGCTGAACGGCTTCGGTGCCGAGCTTGTTGTAGATTCCAGCCATTTTCGGCGCTAAACCACTGATTTCGGTTGCGGCCTGCAACGCGTATAGTCTGCCGAGGTTGAGCACATCGAACTGGTGCTTGATACGTTTATTGAGATTGTCGTCCCACGCGTCGACCGCCACGACGCGGAACACGACCGCCGCAACGCCATCTTCTACAACGCGTGCATCAAGCCAACGCTTGCCGGAAACCTCGTCAAAATAGGGATGGACTGGGACTTCCTCAGGGCTGGTCGGCGCGGTTGCTCCCTTGCTATCGTTGCAGTCGCGGCAGGCGCCAACCAGGTTGTCAGGCGTCACTGCCAACTCGCAGAAGTGGGCCTTCGGCATCACATGGTCGAGCGTGGAAACCAACCCATGGGCGCAGAACGGGCAGATTCCTCCTTTTGGTAGCCCAATGATCGTGTCGTAAATTCGACGGCCTGGACTTCGCAAGGGCACCATGCGGTCTTCGTAGACTGCGACCATTTCCTCCTTGGATACGACACCGGAAACGTCGTGCGAAGTTGGCAGGTCGTGTAGTTGGCCAGCCATTGCGCAGGCCGCATACTCATCAGCCACGTCCGCTATTCGTTGCGCGACATTCGTCAATCGCCTTTTCAGGCCGGGGTTACTTGCGGAACTGACGCAAAGGAGATAGGCCGCCTTGGCGCAGAAGTTGGGGCGGTCGACGGAGAGCACCTAGGCGTTGTCTTCGGGTTCCGCTCTTGCGCCTTGAGCAATGAGCGCAGCGATGAGTGCCCGTCCTTCGGATCCGATCTGACCTCCGAACCGGCCCTTGACCGTCTCAAGATCGCTCTCCGCCTGAACAGCATCCGAGATCATCTTGTGGAACCCGGACCTGGTGACTTCCAAGCCAAAGACTTGATGTGTAAGGGTACCTACGTGTTCAGCGAAGGTCTCGACTGGCACACGCTCCGCCACGGATTGGTCACCGTAGCGCCTGATCTGCCAAACACAGGATTGGGGAACCTCCTGAAGCACGACTGGCGAGTGTGTTGCGATGATTGCGACCCCATTGCGGCTGATTAGGAGGTCCGACAATGCTCGGATGAATGCCGCAAGAAAAGGTGGGTGCAGGTGGCTCTCCGGTTCGTCCATCAGAACAAGAGTGCGTTCGTCCACCGTCTCGACCAGTCTCGTGATTGTGAGGAGGACGATTTTGTGCCCGGAGCTGAGTCTCCGAAACAACGCACGAGCTCTCGCATCAAAGCCGTGCGCGGACGAGTCTGGCAAGGCAGCGACACCAGATTCCTCGAAAACTGGGTCCGACTCCAAGGTCCTAAGCGCATTGATCCAGCGACGTTTACGGTGGTCGCGGGAGCACAGCTTAGCGCTTTGGATGAAGTCCTGCGAAAGTTCGTCGGGCTGGCGGGTAATGACGCTTGGCTCCCCTTCGACCATGTCGGGCACTAGGCCGCGCAGGCCGACATTAGTGTATTGGACCTTGCTGGGTGCGTTCGTGACTTTCGGAACCACCGGGAAGTCATCGAAGGCCGAAAACGCTACCGATACCACGTTTGCGAACGGACTCGAGTACTGGTCGTTGTCATCATCGTCAAACGGGAACGGTCCTGGCAAATCGGCAAACCAGCCGTGATCCTCGCGGCTCGTCTCGCCCAAAGCGAGGGCTCGCGACATCGCGTTTAGTAGATGCGACTTCCCGACGCCGTTCCGACCAATGAGTACATGGACGTTGGTTGGCGGTTGCGAGAGTGGCTCGACTTTGAACGACATCTCTATCGGGTCGCACGCCGGGTCAATCTGTTGGGGTCGTCCGACGTATTGGAAGGCGTAGTCCGTGAGCCGAGCATCGCCACGCAGAATACGCCGGAACTGCTCGATTAGTGTGCGCTCATTGACCCAACGCATGAGGGATACGTCGAAGGCTTCTTCGTCCTTGGCTTGCTGGAGCAGTTCGTCGTCAGCCACGACATCTCGAAGACCACGCAGCAGGTCCGCAGCTTCCTCGGTGTCGAGGCTGGCGACACCCTCGTAGTAGTCGGCATCTTGGCCCAGTGAGAAGAACCGACTGCCAAGCGTATTGAAACGACCAGGCAGGTCCGGATGCCCACTAAGCAATCCGAATTTTGCGATTTTCACACCGCCGAAATCGTGTCGTCTTCCGTCCCGATCGAAGAACACCAGGCGAAACAGGGTGCGAAATCCGAAGTCGTCCCAGTTATCGGTTTCCAGGAATGCGTCACCAGGGCTTGAACTTCGCGGGATTGCGTTCCGAGAGACGACGCGAAACTCCATACATCACCTTCGCCACGACACGCCCGTTTCGGGCATGTGGCTGCGCCTTCTAAAGGGTGGGGCACCTCCCGCCACCATAGCACTTGGCCCACATTCGCCGATGATCCCGGCGGGGCGGTTTTGCATATGCTTCATTCCGGTCGATTTGGGTCCCACGACGTAGCGATTATACGTATGACTGCGGCCGTCGCCAGTTCCGTGTACGCAATCGCGGGATTGGCGCGACACCCATGACGGACGCTTGACCAGACGATCTGTGCAAATGGTTCCGCTCTCGGCTACAGTGCATCGGCCGTCACGAGCGCTATCGCGTAGGCGCTCCAACTCGCGGCGCGCTACCTGTCCACTCTCCAAGAGGGGCTCGAGACGATGTAAGGCCGTGCACCGGACTGGCCGGCCACGGGAAATCGTGGACCCTGACTAGACCTCGGTCAAGCGTTGGTGGAGTGCGCAACCGCCCAAAGGCCGTCAATTCATCTCGAGGAAGGCGTAACGAAGTCGTCCCGCATACGATAGGCCGACGGCGACCCCCCCTCGACTAGGGCATCCAGAATCACCATGACTGCATTCCGAAGCCCAGGGTCCGTCTTGAGCCTGTGCGGCTCAGAATAGACGAACGGTCGCAACAGTCGCTCAAGGTCGAAGGCCACGTCCGACGTCGACGCCAACCGGACCGCGTTTCCCTCCTCCAGCACATCCGCCACGACCTCGAAGGCCCGCGGCATCGAAACCTGTCCGATCCTACTCAGGAAACTCGTGTACGCCCGCAACACGGGCACGGTTGACGGTAGATCGCGAACCAGTTGCTCCACGCGATGCACGTGGCCGTCGAGCCTATGCCAGTCTTCCGCCTCCTCCTTCCAGTTAGAGCCAAGGAAGATCATGTTCAGCAGGCCATGGCCGAACGAATCCTTGTCTGTTAAGCCCCTCGCCCACTCAGATTGTACGATTCCGTCCGCAAGCTGCTGCCATAGGCCCCAGAAACAACCGTCGGCGTTGCTGTCCGCGGCGAGAATGAGTCCGGTCAAAAACCACTCGCCGTCCCGACGATGATCGACCGCTGCATCCAGAACAGGCGCGCCGATCCGCAGCGCATCCTCCAACGGAAGGCGGAACAGGAACCTCCCAAGCGACGTGCCCGCGGCGTGCTCCAGCTCGTAGTCGCGCGGCACAGACTCGCCCGCGTGCCCGTCTGTACGCCATGTATTGGCGAGCCAATCGGCGACACGGGAATAGAAGCTCCACGACTCGTCCCATGCTGGTCGCTGTTCGAACAGCCTCAGAGCAGCCCTGATTGCTGGACCCGCTAACGGCTCGCCGAAGTCGACGGACGCGAGCTCACGATCCACGTCCAAGCTGCTCTTCTCAAACGCCGCCCGGACGGGTTGGACCACCGACTCGAATCGCCTCCAATCGTCGACCCGTACCTGGCGCTGCCGCACGTCTTCCCAGGATTCAACCTCCAGCCTCGACCGGTACGCCGCCGCGGCTACGCACTCCAACGCCAGCGCCTTGTGGTTGTCGCCAACAAAAGCACCAAGTCCACCGAAAGCGTATTCCGTTACCTCGTGAACCGGGTGCGTCAACGCGAGCGCGAGAAGGTCAGTCATGTCGATGCCGGCCACTTGCCTGCCATGAGCCGTCAGCAATGGCACTACACTTGCGCACACGCAATCCGCACCGGCTGTCCGCTGCTCCCTGTCCAAGTACCCAATGCCTGTTGATTTGCGCCGGACTTCAAAGTCCACGCGACTCACGCACCACTCGAAGTCACTCTGACTGAGTTCGGCAAGGTGGTCCCTGATACACACCGCGGCCGCGAGCCCCTGCCCGTCCCGATAGAACTCCTCTGCCTCTTCGAGCTCCCGTTCTATGGCCTGCGCTTCGCCGAGCAGCGACTCCTTCCAGTCAAGGGGCTCGACCGAACCATCCCGATCCCACGCTTTCCGGGCTCGGTTTTGGAGTCCGAGGTATCGGCCGAGCGGCGCGGCTGACCGTTCAGTTTGCTCGACCATTTCTTGGACATCAGCTTCCAACTTAGCCGGGACCAGAACGACGCGGTGGCTAGTGCCCTCCCTACCATCTCCCTCCACGGTGGCCGAGATGTGCTTTGGCTCGAAATCCCTTGCGTCCATCCGATGGAGCGCCAACCGCCAAACCCGAGTGTCCTCGCCCGAGCCAGCCGACAGTTTGTCGCGGTGCTGATCGATGATCGACCAGATCTCGTCGCGATGTTCGGTGAACTGCAACCTGACCGCGAGCATCTCGAGATCCTCCTTGCGGTGTGGGAGTTCGTCAGCGGTCGTTCGCTCCTGTTCGTACAACCGGCTTTCCGGGTTGAGCCCAGAGAAAAGCCGCGCAGCGCCGGATTCCAGCGCGAGCCGTTGGCGGTCTAGCTGTACTACCTCTCGGCTTGACAGCAGCGCCAAGGCCGCGCGTCCGGCCTTCTCCGGGTGCGCGATGCAGACGCTGGCCACCACACTGGTCGTCATCACGTTGTTGCTGTCTCGGAGCAAGGAGAGCAGCCAGGGCTCGACATCTGCCCCTTCCGTCTTTGCCAATGCCAGGAGCCAAGACTCCAGCGCCATCAGCATCGACTGGACAAGGTCGGGACCCACCTGGTTCCCACGGTACTGGCTGTAGAGGAGCCGGTCCGCCCACTGGCTGACGGTCCCGTGACCGGGGATCTCAAGTCTTGTTTTCGCCGCAGGTTCCAAGACCCTCCCTGGCCCACGTTCCTTGGCGTACCAGTCGGCCGAATGGTTGAGAAGGCTCACGGTAAATGCCACGGCCTTCGCTGGATGTTCCTCCAGCAGCACGCGGAAGGGCCCTTGCAGCGCGCTCGGCGGGAAGAAAGAGCCAACTGGTGCCCTACGTATCCCGAAACCGTAGTCCACCTCTCCGAGCGATGAACCCATCGCGCGCCTCTCGCGTTCGCGGTTCTCCGCAGTGAGCCGGAACCGTGCGTCCAACAAGCCAATCACCTCGTCCGGGAACTCCAGGCACGCAAGTGCGCCTTCAGGATTGGTGCAAACCAGTTCCATCAGGTCGTACGCCACTCTGTCAGCGCGGTCGCTGGTCTTCGCGCGTTCGATTAGCTCCCGGAACCGTGGGACCGCGCAGGGGACCTTCACCACGATCTTCAGCACGCGCTTCCGCGCGTCCGCTGACCCGTAATCGTCGAACTCCCCGAGGAGCCTATCTGCGATCAGGCCAGCTTCCGCGGCGCCGTCGGGTTTGGGGTCTCGCCCGCGCACCTGTCGGGCCCAGTCTTCGACCAGCCCGATCACCAGTTCTGGACGCTCCCGCAACAATCCGTCGATGGCGTCAAGCACCAAGCGAAGCGTCGGTGCCCAACCGGACCCCGTCGGCACGAGCAGCAGTGACGGCAGCCCAGGTACGTTCAGCCACTTCGGCGAGACTTTGCAGGCCACACGCAGTATGTGGACGAGCTGGATTAGCAGGTCTAGATCCCCACTCAGGATCCGCCCGCGACAACCATCCACAAATACCTCGGCGGACTCCGACAGCAATGCCGCCACGAAACAGTCATCCCGGAAGTGCCGTGGCACTTCGCGATCGCCGACGGCCCGCAGAACCAAGTCGCCCGCATCATCCGGGTCCACGTCGAACCGTTCCGCCAGCCATTGCCGGAACCCACGACGTACAGCGGGAAAGCCGCCTATCGCCTGGGCGACCACTGCAACGGATCCTTCCGCACGGACGTACCGGTCGTCGATCGCCTGGAGGACACCCCAGTCCTCGAGGACGTCATGCGTCACCGCGTAGACCGCCGCCGAGTCGCCCGACGCATGCAGCAGCGAGTCCCTCTTTAGTGCCTCCATTGCTTCGGCATCGTCGTTGCCGGGGACAAACGACCGTAGTGCTACCGCGCGGCGCCACGCGATGTCCAGAAACACCCGCCCACGCCGCTCCGGCATCCCGGCCCCTGGATATCCCTCCGCTCGGATCAGGTCCTGCCAGACCTTCCTTCGGAACTCGCGGAGGCTTGCGGGAAACGACGACTCCGCCCATCCCAGCCGGCTCGCCAAGTCCAACAGGTAGGGCGTTCGTAGAAAGCCCCGAAGTCGGGCATCTGCCAATGGCCGTACGAGCGACGGAACGCCCTCACGCACTCGGTTCAACTCAGCGTCGGACAGTAGCGGCATCTCGAAAATCGCCGGTGCTACATCGCTTGGCATCAGTGCGTTTCGCACCGTCTCCAGCGAGTAGTCGCGCACGGTGAGCACAATCCGGGTCGATCGGTCCCTCTGGGCAAGCTGGAGCAACTGCGTGAATCCATCACGGACTGACCGTTCGAGCAGTCTCTCCAAGCCATCGACAAGAATGACCTTCGCGTCGTGCGTCGCCAGAAGGGCCATCATCCGCTGCAGATTCAGTGTCGTCTGTGCGTTCGCAAGCACCTGATCGACGTGTGCGGTCGCGAACTCGACGGCCTGAAACGCCAATACGGGGTAGGTGCCCTCGTAGTCGGTGAGCAGCGCACGCGCTACCGCGGACTTGCCGGATCCAGCAGCCCCCGACACGATGACGATCTCGTGGTCCACGAGCTGCGACGCCAGCTCCTGCACAAGCGCGCCCCTGTCGATTGCGTAGCCGTCACCGATCGTCGAGCGGATGCCGTCCCGAACGGTCATTCCGTGTTCCACTAGCGCACCCAGTCCCGCCCGATCGGCGCTGGACACCGGTACGTAACGGGCCTGCAGGTCTGAGGGTAGGGAATCCTGACCGACGTAGCTCCTTGCCGTAGTCTTTCCGTCGCCCGCGAGCCTCAACAGAGCCGCCCAACCATCGCGCGCCACATCCAGCGAACCTCCGCCGTCGCCTGCGCAGTGTGCAAGAAGCCCCAACACCGATGCTTCCGCTTGGGCTGTCGGGCTGCCGAAGTCGAAGCTAAGGATGTTGACTGTCCGCAGGAAACGCCAATAAACATCGTCGGCCGGTGTACTGCCCGCCTCCGCCACGATCTGGCGGACGTCCCGATTCTGGCTCTGTGCCTTAACCGAGAGGTAGCCCTCGAGAGACGCCCTGCGTCCGAAGTCCTCCGCGTCGGCGGAGGCCCGGGCGCAATGAAGCAGCGCCCCAAAGTCTCGGAGCAGCGCGGACGTTCCGTGGAGGGTGACCACTGCCAGCTGGTCTGCCGCTTGGTCGAACCGATCAGCTGCCAGGTAGTCCTTCCACATGCCGAAGATCGTCTTGCGGCAATCCTCGTTCGCCGCCGAGACCGAGAAGCTGCGCTTTACCTGTAACGCCAGTTTGCGCCGCACTCCATTGCTGCCTTCGCCAACTAGCAGGAGGTCGTCGGTCTGCCAGCCGAGGTGGCCGGCCTGCAAGTGGACCTCAACTACCGAGGTGTCAATGAGTACCGGCGGCGTCGCCCGAACGAGAAGCAACCCGAGTGCGAACGCGGCGACATGCTGCTCGAACTGCTCGCCCGCACCCCCGGTAGCGGTGGGGCTCATCGATCTGTCGTTGCTCATCCCTGCGCCTTCCTGCCTCCTATGCCGGTCGGACGTAGGCCACATAGTCGGAGTTTGGGGTTTACTTCTCAAGGTGGACGCGACCTTGTCGCGAACCAGCGACTGCATACTATGCCGAGGCTCATCCAGGTCGTCAGGGAGTATCCGGAAGCAGGTGCTGCTCAAGGTTGCTGACGACAGCCGAACAGGATTCTGCGAAGAGGCGGATCTCATTCCCCAGGAGCCGGATCGTCTCGCCGGCCTTGCCGTCCCCAGCTATGTCCACATAGGACTCGTCTGCTACACCAAGGTTGTGGCCGAGGACATGTCGCTTCTGAATATTGAGCTCCAGGCACTCGACGTCGGCTGGGGCGAGCACTGAGAATGGCTCGATGCCCAGGTGCGCATACAATGCCGTTGCCCGCTCGATGTTCTGGAATGCAGTGCCGATGGCCTGCTTTGATCCAAGTCGGCTGAACTGATCTGGCAGTCGAGTGCGCACCAAATGGCGATAGATCGCCTTGAGTGTCGCCTCGAGGGCCGTCAGCACATCCTCGTGCGCATTACCGATCAGTCGATAGCCCAGTTCCGCGACCTTCCGCTCCACGGTTTCGCTGTAGAAGGGTGCCCGCGTGCGGAACAAAGCGGGGGCAGCGGACGCGGGATTGGCACCGGTCCGTTCCGCCTCGCCCATGAACTCGACGAACGTCAGATCGCCGGAAAATGGCAGGAAGGCGGGCTGTGGCCCGCAAGCACGTCGTCAACAAGCGCCTGTCTCTGCACGTCGCAACGATGGCGCGACACTCTAGCCCAAGGCAAACCCTCCGCCATTTCGGACCTCCGGACTGGACGCCGGTCCCGAGAATGCGTGTGCCGCGATGGAAGTGGCGCGGAAATGGCCTGGGGCCGCTGCCGGTAACGACAAGCCGCGAGCGTGCGCAACTCTAGAGCCCCAAGCACTCCAGGATGGCTTGGCCACCGGGCGAGTGTGGCCCGAGCGATGCCCCTCGTGCCTGTCCACGGCTGTACTTGATGACGTTCTGTCGGTCTTCGAGCCCCCATTCCTTAACCGCACGTGCGACAACAACCTTCTTGCCATCCTTCGACGCCCTTTGCGCGAATGCCCGGACTGCGTTGGCCGACGCGATCTTCGTCGTCCCCCCGAAGGACTTCGAGTGATAGGGGATGAGCTCGAGACAGGCGACTGTTTCGGCAAGGCACTTGAGTGCCTGCGCGTAGTTGCTGTCGAATCTCCTGCAGGCGACGATACGGGCTGTCTCTCGTAGCTTTGACTCCCACCAATCGAACCCGCCGGTCCAGGCCCACTTGGGATCGAGGAACATGTGCGAACTCACCTTCTGGCGGATGGTTTCGATGATGGACTGCCGAAAGCCACCGTCCATCTCCTCCGCAACATAGTCTGAGGCGCTGAAGCCGGGGTTCTTCAACAGCACGAACACCTTGGCGTTCTTGATGTCACCGTGATACGGCTGCGGCAGGAGGGACAGGTGAAACGCATCTTCCCGGAGCCTCCCTTGCTTGAACTTCTCGACGTAGTCGTCGTAGTTGTTCACGCCATGTTGAACGCGACCGGAGCGCAAATCGTCGGCCGGGTGTCGGTACGGCGGCCGCTGCAAGTCGCAATATCGCCAGAATTCCACAAGTTCCTCTGCCGTCATGGCGGGATCGAAGCCTTGATTTCATCTACCGGCTGGCAATTGTCATCCAGATCGGGGTGGTACGACAACGGCATAGATCGCGTCGAGATCTCCGCTAGCGGCAGGGTAATGCAACTCAGCGAGGCCAGCTGGCGAGCACGAGTGTGGTTCACGCCAATTTGGCCATCCTCCGAGAGAGGTATGCAACAATTTTGGGGCATAAGGACTTCAACGACCGCGGCGGCCCGAGAAACGTCGTCGGTACGGTCGGTGCGTACCCGCCCATGCGCAGAATTGGGAAACGAGCGTCGAGGTAGGCCCTGGACGGGTTAGGAGGGTGGTTCGATGCTGGCCGCCTCTTCTGCGGCGGGTCCGTGTGCACGACTTGCAGAGTCCGCCGGGGATAGGCGGTCGTGGCCACTCGTTGCATGTCACGACGGCAGGGTCCACGTGCGAACGGCGCGCGGCACAACGGATACCCGGCGCATTTGCGTTGGCGAGCTTCCTCAGGAAACTGATCGTACCGTCCTTCCGCCGTTTGTTCGTCGCCAAGGACGCGACGCGGGGCGGGTTGGTGCAGTCCAGGCTGTGGCGTGGCCGCTTCCAGGGTACCGGACGTGCGTCAGGAGTGCCTTGCAGCCATTGGAGTCGCTTCGAATCCGAGTGGGAGTCAAGGTTGGACATCCCCCGTCAGTCACTGGTCCGCAGCCATTGTGTAAATCGCCGGAGACGGACGCTCTACCACTTCGGAGCCCGAGCTCGGCTCATTGACCGAACCCGTCCGCTTCAATGGCCTTGATGAAGCGCAATAGCGCGGACACGGAGTCGAATATGTAGCGGGCTTCGGCGTCGTTCACGATGTCGTTGTCGTGGGCGAGCGATTTGTTGTTCCGGATGTCGTTGAAACTCTCGAAGATGCTGATGCTGCTCTTCATGGCGCGCATGCTGATTTCGCGGATGTGTCGCTCGTTCGATAGGATGCCGACGTACTTGCCCATCCGGCTGTGGAGCGGTTCGCGCTGATCGCAAGTGCCGCCATGGGCTTTGATCAGATGGGCGGTTTTCTTCATGCAGTAGGTATGTAGGCGGTCGAGCGCGGCAGCTGGTTTGGCAGCTTGGATGTCGCGTTCGATCGAGGCGACGAGTTCCTCCAGTGTTTCGTCGGGGGCGAACCTGTCTATCGCATCGGTACGGGGTATGGCGCTGCCGCCCTCAATGCGAGAAATGAGGTCGAAAAGCGGGGTCTTGACGTCGGTTGGCGTTGTCGAGGCGCGCCAGGGAGCGAGTGGTCGAGGGCCAACGGCTGCCCTGCGCTCCCAGAGCTTGCGCAAGACCTTGGTGACGAGGTGGTCGTCCGATATGGCAAGGAACGTGCGCAGGCGTTTTGCCTTCGAGCTTCCGTTAGCGTGGTAACTGTCGGCATCGATGTCGATCTGGAACTCTTCGTCAAAGAACACCGACATGGTGTGATCAGTGAAGTCGAGGACGTAGCCTTGATGCATGTCAAAGGCGTCGTCGATCGTGCGGATGTCTCTGCGAGTGAACTCGGTCAATGGGTCGCACCTTGGCCGCTACATCGAGGACATTGTCGGAAAAACGGGTTGCGGACGCTAGCGCATCTAACGCGGCGCGACCAAGTTGCTGGGATCCAAGGCAAAGGAAGTGTGCCCCGCGCGCGTGGGATCGCTGCTTGCTGGGCCGCGCCCAGCATCAGCCAGTTCGTGGGTGGTGAGTCGGGCGGGGCGGGCGAGATGGGTGGCGAGAGCGTTGCGCGGTGGCTGCGCCAGCATGTGGCGCGTCCGCAGTAGTTGAGGCGACTCGAAGTACGAAGCGAGTTAGCGACGGCGGGCTCGTTTACGCTTCGCCTTTGGGCTGGCCTTGGCTGGGAGCCTTGCCGGTTCGGGGTCCTGTGCGTCCGGGGGGATCGAGGTCATGGATTGCAGCATGGGGTGGCCACCACTCGGCAGACCGAGGCCGATGCTGTGATACCGCTCCAGGAGGTTGGACGATCGAGCTCCAGCAATGGTGATGTCGAGACGAGATGCCCCTAGATCAAAAACGAGCGTGGGACCAGCCGGCAGGCCGAAGTAGACTCGTTCTGAGCGCTCGTCGTCCTCGAGTGTGCTGCCGGTCGTGGCAGATTGGATGTCTTCGAGCCTATCCACTAGCTCGTCGAAATCAAGATTGGGGGCGCGGAACTCAACAATGAGGTGGTCAAAGGCGTCGCCAATGACGTCGCGCAAGGTCGCCCAATGCTCCCTGAGCTTGAGTCGACGAACGAGCACGTATTCTGCAGGGTCGTCGGGGTTCTGACTGGGCTCGACTGTGTATCGGAACACAGGCGTGTCGACGCTCCCACCCTCGGGATTAGCCTCGCTCTCGGTGTCTCGGCGACGGACGTTCAAGACCTGTTTGGAGGTGCTATAGACCTCTTGGACGTCGTCAGCGACTGTGTCCGCGAGCAAACGACAGACCCAACGATAGGCGGACTCATTCAGGTCTGCGGGGGTGGTGTGGAAGCCCCGTTGGAATCCCGGCAAACGCCTGATCTCGCCCGATTGGGTTGACTCGAGGTATGCGTCCGTGACCTGAAGGCCGATCGGAGAGAGGGTGTTGTGCTGTGGCTGTTGAGGAGGCTTGAGGTAACGGATGGCGAACGTGTTGGAAGATGAGACGATGGCTTGGGGCGTCTGTTTACCTTGGATCGTCGTCTTGCGAGTGAGATATCGCGGGACAACCAAGCGTAACCAGTCGCGCAGGCCAGCGTCGGTTAGCCAGTCCCCTTCGACGAGCGGTTCACTGGTTTCTCCTCGCAAGGCTTGGAGGAGATGATGGGTCCACACGCCGTGGCCTAAGGACGGGAGGGAGTAGGATTTCTCACCGGGTGAGCAAGCGAGGAAGGTGGCGAGGTACCAGCCTGAGTGGAGAAACGCTCTTAGTTCGTCGGGGTTGAGGTCACCGACAACGTCTCGTGCGTGGGCGAACTCCTGAACATGCTCAGCACATGCGTCGACGAAGAGAAGAGCGCGCCTGCATTTGCCATCCGCGAGAGGTTCGAGGGCGTCTTTGGAGAGGTCGAGCGTTGTTTTTGTGAGATTCTGCGGGTTGGTGTCATAGGCTGTCAGTCGGTTGCCAGCGGCGGTGTGGTAGCCGTGGCCAGCGTAGTAGAGGACAAAAAGGTCGTCGGGGCCGAGCGCGAAGGCTGCGTAACCGAATGCGTCCTGCAAGGCCGTCAGACTCGCGTCGGCGTTGGCGATGACTTCAACGCGAACGTCGTCGGGAGCCAGATCGTCATGGATCTCTCGGAGCGTGTCGGCGAACGCGTGGGCGTCGGCGAGGGCGAAGTCGACACCGGTAAGCGAGCGACGGCGGTAATTCTCTAAGCCGATGACGATCGCGTACACACTTCTGTATGGCGTTGTGTAGGGCACCTGAAGTCCTTGGCGTTGGCGCGAGTACATTGTGGCCTCGACGCGGAGGCCAGAGCGGTGACCTGTCGGTCGGCGGGCACTCCTTCGAGGGCGCGCGATTGTGCCACTGGGCGTCGGGCTGAGCAAGAAACTGAGGAGGTCAGTGACCTTGGGTGACCTTGGTTGGAACGATGGAACGATGGTCAACTGCGGAAATGCGTCTAGGCGATCGAGTACACGGGACAAGATCGCTGCGTCGCGGGTCGCCGCCTGTCACTACCGGAAACGGGTTGGGCGAACCGGAGCGGCTAGCGCGAAGGGGTAGTGACAGACGGCGAAAGCGGCATTGCGGCCAGCGGCAGCCTGAAGGTCTGCTAAGCACGCGGCCCGTGCAACGCTCGTGACGCGGTGCTATTGTGCCGCCCGTTCCGTTGCTGCCTTGCGCAGCATCGTCGGCGTGGAGCCGACATTCGCCGCCGACACGGCGGCCATGTGCCACAGTGCTGTAATGGCGCTGTACGGGCGGACGCCCCGCGAAGGCACGGCGGGCCACGTCGCATCGCGGCGGGGGCTTGACCCAGACGAAACGGCCAGGCGGCCGCCGCGCGGACTCGGACGAGTGTTGCTGACAACTTTAAATCTCCCGCTTTTGTCCACCAGGAATTGCGCACTTC
>VXSY01000141.1 GCA_009837725.1 Gammaproteobacteria bacterium
TCGTCGACAACCCAACACCGGCGATTCGCAACGCCAGTTCAGAGCTTCCCTAACAGCGACCGGTTTTCCTTCCGTTCCAGTGCGATGACGATACACGTGGGAGTTCGTAACTCTCACGAAAAGCCCCAGTTTTTTCGCGCTGAGTGGCAAGCGCCGGCACCGGGAACGGATGCTGGCCCCGATACCGTGACCGGCCCAGGCCATCCGCACTGGCAGGTCGACGCGGTCGAGAGCTTCAGCGAGTACGACGAGCAGGCGCAGGAGCTCTTGCGGTTGCTGAAGGATGAAGGCCAAGGGATAGTAGCACGCGACTTCCGTCCCACCGACCTGCTTTCTCAAGAGCGCGAGGAAGTAATGGCTATTCGAAACAACCTCAGCAGGGTGCATTTTGCCAGTGCGGCGGCGTGGTGGCGTCCTGCTCCGCACAATATACACGCCCATATCCCTGCATCAATGCGTGAAATCGAGACTTGGCTGCAGTCTACCTTGGACTACACCGTTGCGGAACTTGCCCGACTGTAGGCCCGTCAGGCAACGGGCGGAAGCGTGCGTGATGTGACGGTATGTCGAGCGACCGAGCCTTTGTCAAATCTGGTGTACGGCGAGTCGGTCATGCGGCGGCTCTGCTGTCCTCGATGATTTCGATGCCGTCGGTGAATGTCACGCCCTCGATGACCCTGGTGAGTTGCCGGAAGCCGCGCAGCCGGCGCCACGATTTCTCGTCGCTCATGCCCATCTTGCAGGTCATCGAGAGCATGGTCTGCCGGGAGACGCAGCCCTTCGCCCGCGAGCTCCGGTGTCGGATCGTGGCGAAGGCCGACTCGATCACGTTGGTGGTGCGGATGCGTCCAGTGCGCGGCCGGGAAGTCGTAGAAGGCGAAAAGCTCGTCGCGGTCGCGTGCCAGGCAGTCCGACGCCTTCGGGTACCTGTCCTCGTAGCGCTCGAGAAAGCTGTCGAAGGCGCGCTCGGCCACGGCGCGGGTCTCGGCCATCCAGATCTCGTGCAGTCCCTGCTTCGCCTTCGCCTGTCCGGACTTCGGCAGGCAGTTGAGGACATTGGCGGTCTGGTGCATCCAGCACCGCGGCCTTGATCAGACGCCGGGTGCCGCTGCGAAGAAGATCGGTGAGCGGATCGGAACCGGTCGCTGGCGCCGCATTATCGTTGTCCATGTGCGGTCGTGCTCCGTGCTGAACCTTGAATCTGCAAAACTCAATTTCAGCAGAGGCACGCCGCAGGACTCAACTCATCCGTACACCACTTTCGACCATAGTATTCTTGGTGACCCGGCCACCCTAGGCGAAACCGTAGAGCTTGGCCACCGCTTGGTCGAGCGCCTCCTCCAAACCTACCACATCCGCATCGGCGGCTGCCGCCAAAGCGTCCAAGATGTCATCAACGAGCTTCACAATACGTTCTTGTTTGTCGGTCGCTACGTCCGGGATTGGCAGGGGTTTCCAGTCGTCGGGAAAGATGTGGAGGTTGCTACGACGGTGTGCCTGAAGGTAATCCTGAGCGCTCGAAGAATTCATGATGCCCAAGACATACTTCACTAGAAATCTGCGGCTGATCTTCTCCAGTTGGCGCCGGTCAGGCCGAAGAGTTCCACCTCTCTCGCCCGGATATCGAGCCTGCTTACGGATAGCGCGGTTTCGGACGTCGGCAAGGGCGGGCCAAGGCACAAAGCACCAAACGGAGTGGTTGTGGTAGGTCTGATTGTGGTCATATGTTACTCTCGGCCGGCTTTCGCTGGCCGACATGTCGACCGATAGGACCTTCTCGGGAACCTCATACATCTCCGAGAATGTGGGCCGGCTGAAAAACGTGGGTGCCCTTTCCGTGCCCCACTCTAGCCATTCATTTTGCGTCAATGTCCAACGGGACAGGTGTTTCCCTTGCACGAATCTCCGTGGATGCACTTTGTCGCGGCTTGTCGAGACCAAATCCTTGAGCTTGAAGCTCGTTTCGCTTTTGGTCTCATGTGCATGAACGGCCATGCCCTTCGAGATGTAGAAGATAGACGAAAGCTCAACGGTTGGCACGTTGGAGCGGCGATACTCGCCCGACTCCGGGAAAAAGCATCGTTCATCCAGTGCATTTTGCGGGGCACTCGGAAGCTCTTTAACCTGCCCGAAGCTCCCCTCATGCGCTCGTCGAAGGGGCGTGTTTTCAGCACCTGCCCCTCGCCGAACGACATAGGAAACATTATGTACGGCGGCATCGAAGATCTTGATCTTGCCGTAGAAGTCAATTCTTTCTACAACCGCATTTCGGAGATACCAATCACGAGCCTTTAGTGCGTATTTTGCATGACAGAAGGCATCCGAGACGATGAGGCTACTAACGCCGTTCTCCCGTAACAGTTGGAGGCTACGCTCCATAAAAGCGAGAAAGAGATCCCACTTCTCCCAAAGTGTCTCATACGCACCGCTTTCAGCAACCAGTTGCCTAGACTCCTGATGCTTGGGGTGTCGAAAGTCCGCACGAACGTACGGCGGGTTACCAATAGTAACGTCGAAGCCCTGCCGGATGTCAAACATGTAGCGCGGGTCGAACCACCCAACCGTTGCGTTCTGGTCGTAGGGGTCCCACTCCGAAACGCGTTCGGCATCCTCAGAAGCCAAACCACCGCGCTTAAGCTCATGCGTCAGGTCGTTGCGGATTCGGGTATCCGCATCCATTGCATCCAGCTTTTGCTGGCGGGTACGAGCGTGGAAGTAGCGTTCCCGGTTCGCTTGCAGTTCTCGCTGTAGGGCGTTCGAGGCGGATGTTCCAAGTCGCAGCTCGCCGGAAAGTGGAAGCAGGGTGTTCGCCGCAACGAAGCGAGTCTCCAGGTTGGGAAGGGGCTTGATTCCTAGGTTGTCCTCCGAGACTGCGACCCGCTGCTCGATCGCAAGCGAAATGAAGAACCGGAGCTTGGCGATTTGGCAAGCGACCGGTTGAATGTCGACACCGAAGATGCTGTTCTGGATCAGGAAGAGCTTGCGACCGAAGTCAGAGCCCCTATAGCGCTCGAACGTGGCGCTGATTTCCGTGAGCTCCGCGTCCCGGGCCCCTTGGTCGTGGGTGTCGAAGGCTGCTGCCGCCCGTTCCTGCGCAAGTTCCTTCTGCAGCCGTTCCCACCTCTCGTTGGCAGGATCAAGCCGGCGGAGCGCGAGCGTGAGTTTGTGCAGGATACCCATTGGAAAGGCACCGGACCCGCAAGCGGGATCAAGCACCTTCAAGTCAGCGATCGCACGGATCACTCCGTCGGTTTCGGACTCTTCGAAGAGGTCGCTTGCGTCACCGAAGGCATCCTCGTAATCGAGCAGGTAGTGGAGCCGGTCGCGCCAGAAGGCTTGGTCTCCATCAGCCGGTTGTGCCTTGAGGGCAAGGCTTGCCACCAAGGCTTCGTCCGCCATGTAGTCCACCACCGGTCGCGGTGTGTAGTAGGAGCCGGTCTGCTTGCGAGCGGTTTCTCTAGTCTCTGGGTTGTACGCGGCCAACAGGTTCTCGAACACTCGACCGAGGAGTTCGGGGTCGAGAGCCACTTCCACTTCCGCTGGCGTGTTCTCCTCCACCGTGAACTTGTAGCGGTTGAACAGCGTGATGAGCCCCTCCTCGTCGTCGAAAAAGAGTCGGTTTGGAATCGATACGATGCCGTACTCTTTGGCCCGCTTTTCTGTCACGTTGTCCGAAAAGCAGTCGATGCGATAGCCCCCTTGGGAAAGGGATTCCACGCTGTCCAGACAATCGAACAGGCCGCCATTGATGAAGGGTGTGCGTGCGAAGAGCTCAAGCAGGGCATCGGGGTCCTCGATCTCCTTACGGTAGCGGTATCGGTCGAAGAGGCGGTGCGTCGATTGGCGTCGCTGACTCCAGCCACGCAGGTCAACCTCGCAGTTGAGCGTTGCGAAGAATAGGTTTTGCAGGATGGCGCGGTAGTACGAGTCACCCTCCGCCCTGTCGTAGCCCTTGAGCAGTTGGCCGACCTGTTCCTCGATGAACAGGTCGTCGGCAATCAGCTTCTTCTCCTTGATGAACCAGACGAACAACAGGCGGGTGATCAGCCGAATGACATGTTCTTCCGACGAAAGCGTGCGACGTTGCCCCGTGGGGAACGTTGCCTCCTCGACGGCGCGATTGAACCACCCGAAAAGGTCGCGATAGAACCGCTTGTTGAGTTCCTGGGTATCCAGGGTGTCAAGGAGGGCCGCCAGCAAACCGTCAAAGTTGGTCGGCTTGGCATGGGTGTCCATCCAGGCGAGACGGCTCGGCAGGGAAAGTTCAGCCAAGATGTCCTGATGAGCCCGGTGGGGCTTGGAGGGGTCGATCTCGCGGATGAGCGCGACATTGCCTAGTACCTGGCGCCTGCCGTCTCTCTTGTGCTTGCGCCGGTGCACGAAGGCGAGCGTGAGCGAGCCACCCTCGGCACGGAAGAGCACGAATGCTGGCATGGCGAACCGCTTGTTTATCTCCCTCGCGAAACCGGCGTAGTCAGTGCGCGAGTAGCTCGTTCCGCTGAGTTCAATAGCAAGGAAGACGAAGCTCTTCTGCAGACCATCTTTGAAACCAGTTTCAGCGAGCAAGGAGCCTTGGTGCTGGTCCCTGATTTCCTCGTCGGACACTTGGAACACGATGTGCGCCGACGTCGCGCTGGCGCGGAACGCCTCCTCAGATTGCGTCTGCGTAGAACGTGCGTTGTCCTTAGGCGGTAGTTGTGCCAGGAAGTCATCGACATCGCCGGTTTGGTTCGCCAAGGTTAGTTCACTCGCATAGCCCAAGCAGCGTAGCAGCGACTCTGCGGCTTCGGCGAACGGGCGTTCCACTCCGGCCTTAAGCGCCTCTCGGATGGTGGCTGTCGTGTCGTCTGCCCGATGCGTCGCGTTGGCTCGCATCTGGTACTACCCTTTTGCTGCGAGGATCGCGAGCCAAGTCACCAACTCGTACTCCGAGTCGTCCTGGGTGGGCTGGTCGCTAGCCTTCGGAAGCCGGCCGTCAGGCTTGGCGAGCTGCGCCACGGCCTGCCTGCCGAAGGTTCGGGCGATGCTCTGCAGCCCAGCTTGGATCAAGGTGTCGTAATGGTCCATGTCTGAGCCTTGCTTGGTCCGTTGATCGAAGAGGTCGCATAGGTCGTTGTGCGCCGCCTCGATGCCTGCCGCGAGATCTCGCAATAGACTCAACGATCGCTTCGCGGACGTGAAACCGAGGCGGACGTCGCCGTCGTCCCTGACGTAGATCAGGTAGTGCTTGCCGAGCGGGTTGACCCACGCCGAATCGTCGCCGTCGCGGCGGCTTGTCGTGGCGTCATCTCCCGACCCGGTGTGGCGCAGGCAGAAAATGGCGCCGGGCTGCGCCATGGAGTTGCTCGAAACGGGCGGCACCACCGCGTACAGGCCCAGGTCGGCCGCTTCAAGTTCCTCCCGGCGAGATTCAAGAAAGCGCAGCAGGTCGATGCGGAACTCGTCCAGCGAAAAGTCCGCCAAGCTGATGGTGTCATCGAGGTCGTCCAGATCAACCACTTGGTCCTTGAGCCGAACCAGTTGCCGGTCGCGGAACTGCAGCTCTTGCTGAATCTGTTCCGTGGCTTGCGCATCCTCCAGCAGGTTGTCGCCGCCAGTTGCGGTTACGTCAACCAGCGCCATGCGCGCCTCGACCCGGTTTTGCACATTCAAGTACCGATCCAGATCCTTGACAGGCCAGAAGTTCACCAACCGAACGGCACGGCTGTGCGAACTGATGCGGTCGATGCGCCCAAAGCGCTGGATGATTCGCACGGGGTTCCAGTGGATGTCGTAGTTGATGAGCAGGTCGCAGTCTTGCAGGTTCTGGCCTTCGGAGATGCAGTCGGTGGCGATGAGAACATCGATTTCCTTGGAGGGCTCCGCGCCCGCACGATCTGCTCGGTGCTTCGAGATTGGGCTAAAGTTGGTGAGAATGTCGTCGAACCCCGTCCGACCGAAGGATGTCTTGTTGCGGCCGTCGCCGCGAACCAAGGCGATCTCTGAACCTGCCGCCCTGGCCTTGCCCTGCAGGTTTTCGTACAGGTAGTCCGCCGTGTCCGCAAACGCCGTAAAGACGAGAGTCTTGCGGTTTCTACGGTTTTCCTTCGTCTTCGTCGGTTCTTCAAGTTTGGAGGCGATGCGACTCCAAAGATCCGAGAGCTTAGCGTCTCGCTTCGGCGACACGGCCTCAGCCTCCGCAAGTAACGCCTTGAGCGCGACCCCATCCGTGTCGAGCAGCTCACGCCATTTGGGGACATCGATGTGGCCGAGATGGAAGCGGCGCTTGCCGCCGATGGCGAAATCGCCGTCGTCATCTTCCGGATCGTCCATGTCGTCCAAGGCGACCTCGTTGTACTCAACCTCGGGGTTCGCTTGCTGGTGCTCTGCAAAGGCATCCATCCGTTCCAGCAGATGGTCGATTTTGGCCAATGTGCGGGTGAGCGTCAGGCGAAACGACTCGACCGAACTCTCAAGCCGCTTCAAGAGATTGACCTTCATCATGCCGATGAGGATGCGTTCGCGCCCCGCTTGCGTGAACCCGTTCACCACCTCCTTCTCGTACTCGGCCTTGACCTCATCGGCAAGGTCTTTGCGCAAATAGCCGGCAGGGTTGTACAAGGCCAGCGAGAGTCGGTTGATGCGTTCGTCGAGCCTCTCGAAGGAGAAATCACCGTTCTTTAGGTCCATGGCGGGATAGACGGCTTCCGGCTTTGCTCGTTTCGGGAAGCCGCCGAGCCTTTCCATCTCCTTCGCGTAATGTCGCCGGATGTGGGTCCGTGAGCGGGCGATGCTCAAGCCATCCAAGAGCCTGAAGAAGTCGCCCCCGATGTCCTCGAGCAAAGTCGCCACCTTGCGTTTGCTCGCCGGTGACTTCGACCAAGCATCGAACTTCCGCTGGGCCGCGTGAATCGTCTGCTGAACCGAGGAGAGGCCAAGCGGTACCTTGAATGCGGCATCGGCCGCAGACTCCAGGGTGACATCGCCCCCGCCGATGAAGGAAATCTGATTCCGCAGGTCACGAAGGTCGTTGTTGACAGGCGTTGCCGACAGAAGCAGCACCTTGGTCTTGATGCCGTGCTTGACGATGTCCTCGATCAGCCTTTGGTAGCGGGACTTCCTGGCGGGTTCGCCTTCTACTTGGCGCGCTCGGTTGTTGTTCCGAAAATTGTGGGACTCGTCGATCACCACGAGGTCGTAATTGCCCCAGTTGATCGTGGCGAGGTCAATGTCCCCGGTCATGCCCCCATCGCGGGAGAGGTCTGTGTGGGATAGGACGTCGTAACGAAATCGGTCCTCCAAGAACGGGTTGAGCTTGCTGTTGTTGCCGTAGATCGTCCAGTTGAAACGCAGCTTCTTGGGGCAGAGCACCAGCACCCGTTCGTTCTTGAGCTCGAAGTACTTGATCACGGCCAATGCCGTGTAGGTTTTGCCAAGGCCCACGCTGTCGGCCAGGATGCAACCGTTGAGGGCTCGCATCTTGGCGATGATCGCTCTAGCACCGTCCCTTTGGAACTCGTAAAGCGTCCGCCAAATGTGGGTTTCCGGCAAAGCCATACCACTGACTTCAGCATCGGTGTCTTTCTGCCCGTCCAGCAGGTCGCGGAAAAGATGGAACAACGTGAGGTAGTAGATGAACTCCGGCGGCTGGTTGGCGTAGAGGCTCGCAAGCTGATCGAGCACATCTTGCTTCACGTCTTCCGTGCGCTCGTCGTCTCGCCACCATTCGTCGAACCACGCCAAGAGGTCTTCTCGGTCGCGGGAACTGTCAACCACGAGGTTCAGTTCTACGTTCGGATTCACGCCCAGCCCCAATCCGGGCACCGTAAAGTTCGAACTACCGAGCAACGCGTGGTCCTCGTCTCGGCGCAGGTGGTAGAGCTTGCCGTGGACGAAGCCACCCTTGACGGAGCGAATCTCGGCCTTGCCCTCTATCCATGCGGCACACTGACGAGCCAACGCGCTTTGTGCGAGCTGATTCGCCAGCGTCAGGCCTTGCTCTGTGAGCCGAAACGCTTTCGATTCCAGATCGTCCCGCCGCATCCTACCCACCAACTCGGGGGCCCCGTAGAGGAAGCGCATTCCTTCGATCTGCTCAAGTTCGTCCCGCAATGCGCCGTAGGCGCTGATGGTGAAGTACCCGGACACGACGGAGAGGCGGGTGTGCGGGTACAGGTGGGACTTGAGGAAACTGCCGGCCGTGCCGCGCTCCCGATTGTCGCGAATGCCGGACCGAAGTTGCGGTGCGGCAGTTGTGGGCGCAACCGGAGCGGATTGGCCGGTTCGCTTCCGGTTACGGGCTCGTTTGTTGGCGGAGGATGGCTTTGGCATACGGCGAATGCGAACGTCGGCCTTGAAGAACGACGTGCGAATCATATCAATGGCTGCTCGTGCGCCCTTGCGGGCGCGTTGGCGGTTCGCTGCGCGAACTGTTGGCTTTCGTGCCTACAATCACCCTCCCGCCCCGACACGGGTTGCGCGTTGACCACTCGCGGCATTCTCCTTGCCAATCTCGGTTCCCCCGCTGCGCCCGAACGCGACGCGGTGCGCCGCTATCTGAACGAGTTTCTGATGGACCGGCACGTCATCGACGCGCCTTGGCCGCTGCGGCGGACAATCGTGTCGTTGATACTTCGGCAGCGGCCCGAGGCGAGTGCGAAGGCATACGGAGCGATCTGGCGTGACGAGGAGCCGGGATCGCCATTGCTGCATTGGAGCGAACGGCTTGCCGATGCGCTTCGGCAGCGTGTCAACATCCCGGTGGCTCTGGGGATGCGGTACGGGGCTCCCAGCCTAGAAGACGCCCTCAAGGCTCTGACGGCCGCATCGGTGGATGAAATCCTGCTCATGCCGCTCTATCCGCAACACGCCGGTGCCACCCGGAGCACGACGATCGAACGCGCGAGGACCCTCGCCGACCGCCGCAAGCTCCTCGTCCTGCCGGCCTTCTACGACCGACCGGAATACCTCCAAGTCATGCGCGACTTACTGTCGCAAGAGCTACCCAACGACGCCGACCATCTGCTCTTCAGCTACCACGGCCTGCCCGAGCGCCAAATCCGCAAGGCCGACCCCACACGAGAGCACTGCCTACAACGCCCAGACTGCTGCGAGGCGCCCTCCTCCGCACACGCAGGCTGCTATCGACATCAGTGTTTGGCGACCACCAGGCGGCTCGCCGCCGGCCTCACGATCCCCCACAGCACGAGCTTCCAGTCCCGCCTGGGGCGCCTGCGCTGGCTCACGCCCTACACGGAGGAACACCTCGGCGAACTCGCGGGGGCCGGCGTGCGCCACGTCGCGGTCGCCTGCCCGTCCTTCGTTGCCGACAACCTCGAAACCCTCGAGGAACTCGGCATAAAGGGAGAAGCGGTCTTTCGCGAAGCCGGTGGCCACCGCCTGACCCTCATCCCCTGCGTGAACGACCGCACTGACTGGGCAGACGCCTTGGCGAAATGGACCACGCTGCCCCGCGAGGAGCTCGACCTGACATGACTTTGGCCCTCGCCGCGGGAATCCTCTTCGCCGTTCTGGCGACATCCATCCTCTCCGGCATCCTTGGAATGGCCGGCGGCGTCATCCTGATGGCGGTTCTTGTCGCCACGCTTTCTGTGTCCGGGGCGATGGTGCTGCATGGCGCCGTGCAGGCGGCGTCGAACGGCGCTCGGTTCGTGTTCCTCCGGCAGCACATGATGTGGTCGGTGGTGCCGCCGTACATCGCCGGCGCGGCGTTGGTTGTCATCCTGTTCTCGCTCGCCGCGTTCGTCCCCGACCCCGCCGTGGTGCTGGTGCTCGTCGGCACGCTGCCATGGCTCGCCCGCATCCTGCCGAAGACCGGCAAGCTCGACGTGCGCCAGCCGGTCACCGCCATGTGCTGCGGCAGCGTCGTCACCGGTGCCCAGCTCCTCGCCGGTGCCTCCGGCCCCCTGCTCGACGCCTTCTACGTCAATACGCCAGTGGATCGATTCCGCATCGTCGCCACCAAGGCGTTTACGCAAACCCTCGGTCACACGGTCAAGCTCGCCTACTACGCCACGCTCGGCGGTCTCGCATGGGGTGAGGCGTCGGCAGGGGCTGTACCCATCTGGATCATCCTCGCCGGTATGGCAACCGCCGTCGTAGGCGCCCGCATCGGCACCAGGTTCCTCGCCCGCTTTGAGGACAACCAGTTCCGCCGCGTTTCCGGGTGGGTGATCCTCGCACTCGCCACGTTGTGTATCGTCGGCGGGCTGCGCCAGATCATCGGAAACTGATTCATGCCTGAACTCCACTTCCCACCCGCCGGAACCTGGACCCGTGCCGATGCTTCCGACCTGGGATTCAATGCCGGCGCGCTGCGAGCAGCCGTTCGCCACGCCAAAGACCACGAATCCCCGTGGCCCGTCGACGTCGGCGGCATGGTGGCAAAGGACGATCCGCCACCGTTCAACCGCCCGATCGGCCCCACCCGCCCTCGCGGCCCCGCTACCGGTCTCGTGGTGAAGGACGGCCTGATCGTCGCCGAGTGGGGCGAACCTGGGCGTGTGGACATGACCTTCAGCGCCACCAAGAGCTATGTCTCCACCTGCGTTGGGCTGGCGTTGGACCGCGGCCTGATTGGCGATGTGGACGAGCCGGTCTGCCACCGCGTGGCGGACGGATTCGCCGGCGAGCACAACGAGCTCGTGACCTGGCGACATTTGCTACACCAGACGAGCGAGTGGAGCGGCACCCTGTTCGGCATCCCGGACACCGTCGATCACAACCGTTCCGCCGCCGACGCCCCGGCGCGCAAGGGCATTCCCCGCCCCCTTCAACAGCCCGGCACCTTCTGGGAATACAACGACGTGCGCGTCAACGCGCTGGCGCTGGCGGCGCTCCGCATCTGGCGCGAGCCGCTGCCGGACGTGCTGGCGCGCGAGGTGATGCAGCCCATCGGCGCATCGTCCGGCTGGCGGTGGGAGGCCTACGACAACGCCACCGTGTCCATCGACGGACGCGACATGGCCTCCGTGCCCGGCGGCGGCCACTGGGGCGGGGGCCTGATGATCGACAGCTTCGACCACGCCCGCTTTGGCCTGCTGTGGCTGGCGCAAGGGCAATGGAACGGGCGGCGCATCCTGCAGCCGTCCTGGATCCAGGCCGCGCTTGCGGCCTGCCCGCAGAACGACCGCTACGGCTTCATGTGGTGGCTGAATCCGGTGCAATCGGTCTGGCCAAACGCTTCCGAGGGCGCATTCGCAGCCATCGGCGCTGGCGGCAACGTCGTCTTCGTCGCTCCTGAACGCGGGCTTGTCATCGTCACCCGTTGGGCCGCCAACCCCAACAACGTCATCGACCGAGTGCTGGCTGCCCTGCAATGACCGCGTGGCTTGAGCAACGCTTTCGGGTCTCAGAACGGGGTTCCAGCCTCGGCCGCGAAGTGACGGCCGGGTTCACGACCTTCCTTGCCATGGCCTACATTGCCCTCGTCAACCCCGCCATTCTGGCGGATGCAGGCATGGACTTCGGGGCGGTGTTCGTCGCCACTTGCCTGGCGGCGGCGGTCGGCACGTTGGTGATGGGACTGGCGGCGAACTACCCGGTGGCGCTTGCGCCGGGCATGGGGCAGAACGCGTTCTTTACCTACACCGTGGTGCTGGCCAGCGGCCAGACGTGGCAGGCGGCGCTCGGCATGGTGTTCGTGTCCGGCGTGCTGTTCGTGGCGTTGAGCGTGCTGCCGGTGCGGGCCTGGCTGATGGATGCGATGCCGCGCGGCCTCAAGGCCGGCACGGCTGCGGGCATTGGCCTCTTCCTCGCCTTCATCGCCTTGCGCAACGCTGGCATTGTCGTCGCTAGCCCAGCGACCCTAGTCGAGCTAGGCGACCTCACGACGTTCCCGGCGCTGGCGGCGATTGCCGGCTTCTGCCTCATTGTCGCGCTGTCCGTGCGGCAGGTTCCGGGGGCGCTGGTGATCGGCATACTGGCGGTGGCGGCCGTCGCCTGGCTCACGGGGCAAGCGGAGTTTCACGGCGTTGCGTCCCTGCCGCCGTCCCCCGCTCCCGTGCTTCTTGCACTCGACATATCGGCGGCATTGAGCCTGACTGCCATGACCATCGTGCTGGCCATGCTGCTCGTGGACGTGTTCGACACCCTCGGCACGTTGGTGGCAGTGGGTACTCGCAGCCGCCTGGTCGATGCCGAGGGCCGGTTGCCCAGGCTTCGGCGAGCGCTTCTGGCCGACTCAACCGCAACGGTTTTCGGCAGTCTTGTCGGCACCTCTTCCACCACCAGCTACATCGAGAGCGCAGCCGGCGTCGAAAGCGGCGGACGAACCGGCTTGACGGCGGTGGTCGTGGCGGCGCTGTTCCTGGCCTGCCTTTGGCTGGCACCGCTCGCACAAAGCGTGCCGGGGTTTGCCTCGGCCGCAGCGCTGCTCTTCGTTGCCTGTCTGATGGCGCGCAGCTTCGGAGACCTCGAATGGGACGACGCGCTGCAAGCGGTTCCGGGTGTGGCCACGGCCATCTGCATCCCACTCAGCTTCTCCATCGCCGACGGCATCGGCATCGGCTTCATTACCTGTGCCGCGATTCACCTGTTCTCCGGCCGAATGCGCGAGTGCTCGGTGGCGGTGTATGCGGTGGCGGTCATCTTCGCCGTGAAGTTCGCGCTGCTCGCGTAGTGAGGCGATGCAAACAATTCTCAAATGCGTTTGAATGGCACGATAGGCATTGAGCCAAACAGCCAAGGGGGATTGGTGTGGAGACCATCCAAACCGAGGAAGCGCTTCGCGAGGTGATCGGGGAGGAAATCCCTGGCCTTGGCAAGAAGAACGAACCGGTCTTGAACGAGTTCGCCGTCGATTTCATCGCCAGGGCGCCGTTCCTCGTGCTCTCGACTGCCGACGACCAAGGCCGGCTCGACGCCTCGCCCAAGGGGGACGCACCCGGCTTTGTGGCTGTGGAGGACGAGCAGACGTTGCTCATTCCAGACCGGCTCGGCAATCGGCTCGCCTACGGGCACCGCAACATCCTTGTCAATCCGCACGTCGGCGTGCTGTTCATGATCCCCGGCACCACCGAAACGCTGCGAGTCAACGGCAAGGCGTCGCTCACCGCCGATCCCGACCTGCTCCAACGGCTGGCCGCACGCGGTCGCCCAGCGGTGTTGGTGATCCGCGTGGAGGTGGAAGAGGTGTTCTTCCACTGCTCCAAGGCGTTCCTGCGCTCGAAGCTCTGGCAACCGGACGTCTGGGGCGAACGCCACAAGGTGTCCTTCGGTAAGCTCTACGCCAAGCGCAACAACGCGTCGGAAGAGACGGCAGCGGCCATCGACGAGGCGATTGAAAGGGACTATCGGGAGAACCTGTAGGGGACGGGCTTGTCCCGTCCCGCGCTGGACGCGTCGACGAATTCGGCTCGAGATCGGACAAGCCCGTCCCCTATGACAAAATGCGCCAACCATCATTGGGTTGCACGATCTGTTCCATGCGAGCGGCGGCCACGCCACGGGCCTGCCGAAGTCCCACAAACCCTCAAGGCAAGAACCAGAGCGACAGCGCCGGTATGTAGGTGATGGCCAGAAGCGCGATTAGCAGCACCAGCATGAACGGCCAGCAGGCGGCATAGAGTTCGAGCACCGGTCGGTCAAAGCGGTAGCTGGCGATGAACAGGTTCATGCCCACGGGCGGCGTGAAGTAGCCGATCTGAAGGTTCGCGAGGAAGATGATGCCGAGGTGGATCGGGTGGATGCCGTAGCCCGCCGCCACCGGCAGGAGCAGCGGCACCATGATGACGATGGCGGCAAAGACATCGAGCAGCGCGCCAAGCGCCAGCAGCAGGATGTTGAGCAGGATCAGGAAGGCAAGCGCGCTTGAGACGTGCTCCTGCATGAACGCGAACAGGCGCTGTGGCACCTCGGCATCCACCAGATAGTTGGTGAACGCCAGCGCTGCGCCGAGGATGAGGATGATGCTGCCCACCATCACCATGGATTCCCGCATCACCCCCGGCAGCGCCTTCAGCTTCACTTCCCGATAGAGCCCCACCTCGACGACGAGCACATAGAGCGCCGTCATGGCGGCCGCCTCGGAGATCGCGAAATAGCCCGAATAGATGCCGCCGAGCACGACAAACGGCAGCGGCAGCTCCCAGCGGGCCGCCACCAGTGCAGCGCGGACGTCCTTGAGATCGAACCTCGTGCGTGGCGCATCGCCGTGCTGCCACCAGGCCCAGGCCGACAGCAGCAGCACCATCAGCGCCGCCGGCACGAGACCCCCCAGGAAGAGCTGGCCGATGGTGAACGGTTCGCCCACGTCGAGTTGCTGGGCGACGATGCCGTAGAGCAACAGCGGCGCAGACGGCACGATCAAGAGGCCCAGACTGCCGGAGGTGGTGACGAGGCCAAGGCTGAAGCGCTCCTCGTATCCCCCCGCCTTCAGCATCGGCAAGAGCAGCGCGCCCAGGGCCACGATGGTCACGCCAGACGCGCCCGTCAGAGCCGTGAAGAGCGCACAGGCAACGAAGCCGACAATCGCAAGCCCGGCCGGCATCCAGCCGAACAGCGACCGCACGAGGCCCATCAGCCGCTCCGACGTGTTCGCCGACGCCATGACGTAGCCGGCGAAGGTGAAGAACGGCAGCGCCACCAGAAGCGGCGTGTCGGAGATGCGGTAGAGCTCGATGGCCACCACCGCAAGGTCGATGTCCGAGGCGAGAAAGCCGAGCATGGCTGCCGCGAGAACGATGGCAAACAACGGCGCACCAAGGAGCGCCATGAACGCGACGAGGGCAATGCCGGCCCAGATCACCGCCGCCTCCCCGCCATGCTCGCCTTTCTCTGAAGGGAGGGCATCTTGCCCTCCACCGCGCCGCAGGGTGCGTCAGAGGCGAACATGCACATTTGCTAGCCTCAAGGACGTTTTTGTCTTCAAGCCCGCCATCGTGATCCAGTCGCCCCAAAAAACTGCGCGCCTGACGGCGCGTTGGAGGGCAAGATGCCCTCCCTCCGGAGGTCACGCTTCGCCTCAACGTTGGAGGGCAAGATGCCCTCCCTCCAGGTCACGCTCCATCCTCCGCGTCGGTTCGCGCCTCACCCCCAGTCACCGCACGAACAACGTAGCGCAACGCCATCACCCCGGCCGCCACCGGGATGATGAGCTCGCACACCCAGGCCGGCACCGCGCCGAAGCCGATGGTGTCGTCGAGATAGTCCCAATGGATGAAGCGCACCGAGTACCAGCCGAGTAGGCCGCAGACGAGGGCCGTGAAGGCCGAGGTGATGCGGCTCGCAACGCCGTTCATCCGCTCACTGGCAAAGCGCGAGACGATGTCGATGCGGATGTGGCTATCGGTCGCAGCGGCCGATGCCGCGCCGATCATGGTCACCCAGAGCACGCTCACGCGCACCAGTTCGTCGCCCCAGACGATGCCGGTGCCGAAGAGATTGCGCGCCAGCACTTGATAAACGGCGACGCCAATCATCACCAAGAGGAGGGCGACCAATAGCGCCGTTTCCACGGTGTGAACGGCACGCCTCAAGCGGTCGTTCACCGACGGCTGGCACGCCCTATCCGGCGCGCCGGGGCACCGGACCGACCTCGTGCCACGGAAGAGCTTGCATCGGGCGCGGTGACAGTTGCTGCCGTGCCCCGCGCTGCCGCAAGTGCAGCCACCAGTTGCCGATACAGGCCGTCCGATATGATGCCCTCACGCACCCAGCGCACCTCCGCCTGCTTGCCGAGCCGACGCCAGTTGGCCAGCTCATCCGGCGCGGGGGTTTCGAGCTTCAACCCCTGCGAAATCAACACTTGCATGGTGGCATCGTGGTCGCCGCGATTGCGCCGGTCAGCCTCCGCCACGGCGTTGCCCAGGATGCGCCGAACCGCAGCCGCGTCAGCATCGGACAAGCGGCGAAAGCGTCGTTCCGACACCGCCAGCAGGCCATAGACATACATGAGCGGGATGTCGAGCACATAGTCGAGCTGGGTGTGCCATTGCAGGGCCACCGCTGCCACCGGCGGCGACGCCACCGTGTCGATAAGGCCCGTCTGGAGCCCCGGAAGCACGTCCACCACCGTGAGGGGGATGGGCGCGATGCCGAAAGTGTCGAGCGCCCGCGCCACGGAAATGTCGCCCTCTGGCGACCACACCTTGGCCCGGCGCATGGCTTGCAGAGTGGCGGCGGGGCGCCGGCTCATTGCATAGGCCATGCCCACCTCGGCGATGCCGAAGGCGACGAAGCCGTTTCGTTCCATGCCGGCGAGCAGCACCCGGTCTAACTGTGCACGCACCGCGTCCACTTCCGACAGGTCACGAAAGATGAGCGGGAGGTTGTAGAGCTGGACGTCCGAATAGATGCGGTTGAAAACCGTGGTGGTCACCACGCCGCCGTGCAACTGGCCAGCGCGAATCTTGCGCAGCACGGCCCAGTCGTCGCCCATCGCGCCGCCGGGATAGAACCGAAACGACACCCGCCCTTCCGTGGCTGCATCCACTTCCTCGGCCGCCGCGCGCAGGATGTTCATCCACGTGGAGCCGGCCGGCGAAAGGGTGGCGATCTTGAAGGTGGTTGCACCCGTCGGGAAGGCGAGCAAGAGACAGGTAAACGCGACGCCGAAGATCGACCTGCGGGAGGTTCGAGACCCGGTGCGGGATTTCCCCACGAGCGGTGGCTCCATTGCCGGCGAACTCACGGTTCGCATCCTAGAAAAAGTGCTCATCCGCCGAGTCGAGCAACGCCCGTGCCTGCTCCTGGGCGACGCGGTTCGACAGGGTTAGCCCCGGGGCGCGGGGGTTGGCCGCCAACACGTCGCGCAGGGTTTGGTCATGCAGTTCGCGGTCGAACACCAGGCGAGCGTACTGGGATGCAAACATCACGCGCGCCATGAGGTGGCGGCCTTCGGAAACCGCGATGGCGCGTTCAAAATGCTCGCGCCCGACTTCGGGACGGCCACCCAATGCCGGCGGCGCAAGCGTCTCGAAGACGCCGAGATACATGTGCGGGCCGCCGTGTTCCCAGCTTCCGTCAAGCTCGGCGACGCGCGCCATGAGCGCTTTCACCCGCCCCAGCTCCGCCACCGCATTCCAGTCCTCGCTGTGTGCCTGAATCCAGCCGGCCCAGGACGTCGCAAAGGTGTAGACGACCGGCACATGCTCCTCTCGCAACGTCGGCAGTCGCTCTTCGTATTCGGCGAAGGGCATGGTGCGCGCCCCGCAAGTCCACGGCACCTCCGCACAAGCGGCGCGGCTAGCCAGCCGCAGCGCCTTGTCCGCGAAAGTGCGCGCCTGTTCGGGGTCGTCGGCGAAGGCCGCACCGTAGGCGGCATTGAGGTTGGCGGCGGCCTGCAGCAGCGCCGGACTGTCGGCGTTCGAGCGCAGGAGCGCATCGAGCATGATGAGATAGGCCGGCGCTCCGTTGCGCACCACCTCGAGATCGTCGTTGTCGAGCATCGCGGCGGTAAGGTCGCTCGCGAGCGATTCCGTCATTCCCGTGACGACATTGGTGCAGCCCGCGAGCACAAGGCCGCAGCAACTCGCCAGGGCGAGCCGAAGGACGGCAACGGATGCGCGGCTCACGACTCGCCCTGCTCCCCCTGGGCTGTGCCCACAACCGCCGTCACGGCGCCGAGCAGTTCTTCGAACGGCGGCCGGTCGCGATAGCCCGGCAGCGCGCGCTTGAGACGGATGATCCCCTCGGCGTCAATGAGGAAGATGCCGGGATGGGCAACGCCATAGGCGCCGTGGCCTTCGCCATACTCCTCGTTGCGGATGCCGAGAGCGTTGACGTGTGCCGCCCCTTGATCCGACAGCACGGGATAGCCGACGCCGTGCTTTTCCTGAAAGGCGGCGAGCTTGTCCACGCCGTCATAGGTCATCGCCGCAACTTGCACACCCACCGCCTCGAAGCGTTCCTGCCACTCAGTCAACTCGACCAGTTGACGAATGCAGAAGGGTCACCAGTCGGCGCTGCGGTTGACGAAGAGGAGAAGGCCCTTCGCGCCCGTGAGGTCGGCCAAGGCACGCGGAGCGCCGGTGTGGTCCGGGGCATCGATGGCCGGCATCGCGCTGCCTACCGCCGGCCCCCAGTCGTCCTGATAGTCGGCCGCCACGCCCGCGCCAGCAAGCAACATGAGCGCGAGCGAGACAAGCCGCACAACGTGCGTCGATCGAAGGAGCAGTTTCACATTCACCTCCGCTGAACAAGGCCGAAGTTCCGCCCGCGTCTTGGCGCGCCGGCGTCCATCTGCACTGTACTGCATTTTCCCGACGCGTCAGTGCCCCCCGTAGGGTGGGGCTTGTCCCCGCCCGTCCTGAACGCACCGATGGATTCGGTACAGACCCGTAGGGGCGGGGCTTGTCCCCGCCCGTCCTGGATGCGTCGAGGAATTCGTCGCGCAAAGCGGTTTCGCTGGCGCAGCAATGTCCGACAGGCCGCTAGCGCGCCCCGACGGGCGCGTCGGCAGTTGCTTCGCAACTGCTGGCCTCCGGGTTCGCCTACGCTCACCCTCCGGCTAGGAGCCAGCGCCGTTTTCTACGGCGCAGCCTCCTAGGTCAAGCGGAACTCCCGGTGGACATATGCGCGCACTTTCCGAACGGACTCCTCGACGCTAAGTCGGTCCGTATCCACCACAAGCTCCGGTGCATCCGGCGCCTCGTACGGGTCGTCAATGCCCGTGAAATTGGCAATCTCGCCAGCGCGGGCGCGCTCGTAGAGGCGCTTCGGGTCGCGCCGCTCGCACGTCTCGAGGGCGGCGCGAACGTAGATTTCGTGGAAGTGGTCGCCGGCAGCAGCCCGTGCTTGGGCGCGGTGTGCGCGATAGGGCGAAATGAAGGCCGATATGCAGATGGTGCCCGACGCCGCGAACAGCGCCGCCACCTCTCCCACCCGGCGGATGTTCTCGCTCCGGTGCGCCGGCGAGAAGCCGAGGTCTGCGTTGATTCCCCGACGCATGTTGTCGCCATCGAGCACGAAGGTGTGGTAGCCATCGGCAAACAGCGCCTCGTCCAGTGAGAACGCCAGCGTGGACTTGCCAGCCCCGGAAAGGCCGGTGAACCAGAGCACGCCGCCGCGATGGCCGTTGCGCGCCTCGCGCTCGGCGGTGGGCACGCGATGCTCCACGGTGAATACGTTCTCGCTGGTGTCTGTTGCGTCGGTCATGCATGGCGCCCCTTGTCGGCCCAAATTGCTTGAACGGCAACGTTAGCCGCGCCGAGCGTTCGCGTCACGTTGAAGAAAACTCGCACCTTGCGCCGCCACACCGATCAAGCGACGCGTTGTTTCGGTTCGGCAGCACGGACAGGGGATGTCACGTTCGTCGGGGAGTCGCGGCACGTGTCGCGGTAGCGCCCGGAACGAGCCCTGCGGAACGTCAGCCAGGCGGTGTGCGCCGCGCCAAGCTCACGGATAACTCAGGCACCGAGTCATCCCGTTCCTGCCACTGGCGAGGCAAAATGCACCGCCGTGGAAGCGACTAGACTCAAGCTCGACCATGCTTTTCGGTGAACTTCGAAGCCGACATTTGGCGGCCGCGATGACGCGGCCAACAGGCATCCTGCCACGCCGTCGGCCAGCTGCCGCTCATGCTCGCCACCCGCTAGGTCACGAGCCCGCCCATCGCCGTGGAGCAAACACGTGACACTGCGCAACCCGTTCACTCGCAAGAGACCGACCGACCTCTTCTCGTGGTTCCACTCCCACCTGCTCCCCACTGCGACCGACCTAGCCGATACCTATCGCAACGCGCAGCCCTTCCCCCACATCGTCATCGACGACTTCCTCCCTGACGACATCGCCGCACTTTGCCTCGCCCGTTTCCCCAAGCCCGAAGACGCTCACTATAAGCAGCCGGACGTCGGCGCCCACCAAGTTCGCAAGCTCGGCCGCACGCAGGAGAGCTACTTTCGTGGGGTCGATCCAGGGATTCGCCGCGTGTTGTCCGAGTTCAACGAGATGCCCTTCCTTGACTTCCTCGAGGGGCTCACAGGCATAGCCGGCCTGATTCCCGATCCGCACTTCCGGGGTGGTGCCTTTCACCAGATTCTCGCCGGTGGCAAGCTCGACATGCACGCGGATTTCAATGTGGATGGCCGTCGTCGGCTTCTAAGGCGCATCAACGTTCTCATCTACCTGAACAGGCCCTGGCCCGCAGATTACGGCGGCGAACTCTGCCTGCGCCGCGATGGCGCAAGCTCGACGAGCGTGCGCGTGTTGCCGATCTTCAATCGGTGCGTCATCTTCAACACCGACTCGACCTCGCTCCACGGCCACCCCGAGCCCCTAGCCGCCCCGCAGGGCGTGACGCGCAAGTCCATCGCGCTCTACTACTATACGAGCGATCCGGCGGCATTCGATCCCAACGCCGCCCATTCGACAATCTGGGTACCAACGAACTCCAATGACGGAACGTAGGGCTGCCACAGCTCGCAGGGCGTATGCCGCGCTGACCCCCTTGGTCGCAGCGTGCGCTTCGGCAACTGCTCCCGAAGCCACGATGGACCCGTACTCGCCGATTCCGCAAGCCGAGGGCACCATCACCGTCGCGATCGAGGACTTCGCCCACCTGCCGGACTCGGACCAAGGACTTGGCGAACTGATCCCGGCCCGGATGATGCTGCTCCGAGACGAGCGCGGCACCGGGCGGCTCTTTGTCAACGATCTGAACGGGCTGCTCTACAGCATCACCTACGATGGCAAGGTGACGCCGTATCTGGAACTCAACGCGGAACGCTGGAACCTGCAACTGGAGCTCGCCGGCCGCCCCAAGGGCTTCCAGTCGTTCGCCTTCCATCCACAATTCGCCGACATCGGAAAACCCGGACACGGTCGCTTCTACACGCTGATCGATACCAAGGCGACTGCGCCAACGCCGGACTACCTTGCTGACCCGTCACTGCGCGCCCACGACACCGTGCTGCTCGAATGGGTCGCCAAGGATCCGAGCGCTGCCGTGTACGACGGCGACGAACCCCGCGAACTTCTGCGCGTGCAACAGCCTCACTTTGCGCATAACGGTGGCATGCTCTCGTTTCGGCCCCAAGCCACGCAGCAAGACGCGGATTACGGATTGCTCTACATGGGCATTGGCGATGGCGGTCGCGGCTCGGACCCGCAACGCCTCGCCCGCAACTTGGGGCGCATCTTCGGGAAGATCCTCCGCATCGACCCGCTCGGCTCGAACAGCGTCAACGGCAAGTACGGCATACCGGACAGCAATCCGTTCGCTTCGGACGGCAGCGACGCTACGCTGGGGGAGATCTACGCTTCCGGCTTGCGCAATCCGCAACGCATGGCATGGGACTCGAAAACCGGGGCGTTCTTCGTCCTCGACATTGGCCAGAACGTCATCGAAGAGATCAGCATCGTGACGCCCGGCGCGGATCTAGGCTGGAGCGACTGGGAAGGCAGTTTCCGGCACAACCGCCGCAAGGCCAAGTCAGACGTGCTGCCTGCGGGTCCCCGAAGCGACAGCGCCGTGTCCTTTCCATTCTTGGAGTTCGATCAACTCGACCCGCTGCTGGAGCTCAACCCGCACAAGAAAAACCTGCCCGTAGGGAACCCGCCTTCGGCGGCCATCACCGGCATTGTCATCTATCGCGATGGCCCCCTTGCGAAGCTTGCCGACAAGCTGCTGTTTGGGGACAGTCCGAGTGGCGAGGTGTTCTACGTTGCCGCCGACGAGCCACCGAAGGACGGTTGGAAGCCGAAGCACATTAGGCGCGTGCTGTTCGAGCGCGAGAAGCGGACCATGACTCTGCTCGAGATCATCCAAGAAACGAACGTCGTGCAACGTCGCAGACGACCCAATCCACGGGCGGATCTCCGGTTCGGGACGGGCCCAAACGGTCAAGTGTTCCTGCTGAACAAGGCTGATGGCGTCATCCGTCGGCTTGTGCCCCAAGTGGACGAGTCGAAAGGATGATCGACGCACCAAGCCCGCGCGGAAAATGCTCGTCGGGGCCCAAGGTTTTCGGTATCGGGTTCCACAAGACCGGGACCAAGTCCCTCGGTGCTGCGCTGGCGATTCTCGGCTACCGCGTCTGTGGTCCTGTCGGCGCGAAGGACCCCAACATCGCCCAAAGGGCCGAGGGATTGATCGACGCACTCGCGTGGCAATACGATGCATTCCAAGACAATCCGTGGCCGCTTTTCTTCAAGCGGTTGGACAGGCATCACCCAGGCAGCCGGTTCATCCTCACCGTGCGATCGGAAAAGGCTTGGCTCGACAGTGTCGTGTCCCACTTCGGACCCCACGACACGCCGATGCGGCATTACATCTACGGTGTCGGCCACCCAGAGGGCAACGAGCAAGTGTTCCTAGATCGCTACCGGCGCCACAACGAAGAAGTCCGAGCGTATTTCCGCCATCGACCGGAGGATATCCTCGTAATCGACATCACGGCCGGCGAGGGCTGGGAGCCGCTTTGCGGCTTCCTTGGTCTGCCAACTCCCGACCATCCCTTTCCGAAGCTGAACACGCGGGACCGTCGGATGGGGCCGGGCTATTGAAGCCCGAAGGGAGTTCCGGAATGCCCGACAACCACCACTCGAAGCTGCCCAAGACGCTCTACATGCTCTGGCTACAGGGCTGGGCCGACACACCGGAAGTGGTGAAGCAATGTCGTAGATCTTGGGAGCATCACAACCCGACCTGGAACATCGTGCTGCTGGACCAAGGCAACCTGTCCAACCACCTCGACGCGCACGACTTCGACGGGCTTCCGGACCTGCCCCCGGCGTCGCTATCTGACGTCGTCCGTGTGCACCTCCTTAAGCGCGGCGGCGTCTGGGTTGACGCGACCTGCTTCTGCTGCATGCCGCTCGACGACTGGGTTCACGAGCACATGTCGTCCGGGTTCTTCGCCTTCGACCGGCCTGGCAAAGACCGGATGATCTCCAGCTGGTTCATGGCGGCGGTGCCAAGCAATCCGCTGGTGGACATCTATTGCCGAGCAACAATGCGCTACTGGCGACGCAATCCCCGCCTCAGGCCAATTGAGCAGGTGAGCCGCATCGAAAGGCTTTTCGCCAGACCCAAGGTACGCCGCTTGGTGACCAACCGGTCTTGGCTTTGGCATTCGTTCCTCGTCAAGAAAGTCCTTCGCGTTTACTCGTACTACTGGTTCCACTTCCTCTTCGGTCATTGCTATCGGAGGAGTCGTCGGTTCCGCGCCGTGTGGGACGCAACACCCAAGGTGAGCGCATTGATTCCGCATCGGTTGCTGCACCACGGACTCTTCAAGCCTCTGGGCGCGCTCAAGCTCGAAATCTCGCGCAGGTTTTCGCCCCTCTACAAGCTGAGGTGGCGATCAGAAGGCGACCTCCATCCAGACTGCGCCATCAAGTTCCTGCCGCAGACGCTGCGGTCAGGAGACCGGCGCGAACAAGAACCGATGAAGCATTACGTCACCCGATCCGACAAGAACCGGATCATCTACTTCATCAATCCGAAATGCGCTTGCACAAGCCTCAAGGCCTTCGTCGTGACCAACGATGACCAGATCAACATCGACACCGCCAAGATCGGCAAAGACGGCGCCTTCGCCGGCATCGACAAGACCGAGAACATCACGCCGTACCGCGACTACTTCAAGTTTTGCTTCGTGCGGAATCCGTGGGATCGGCTAGTTTCCTGCTACACGGAAAAAGTCCTCGACCAAGGGCGATGGACGGACATCTTCGGCGCAGAACCCAGTTTCCGACATTTCGTGAGAACGGTCGCCACCATTCCTGATGAAGACGCCGACATGCACTGGCGTTCCCAGCACGTAAACGTCGTGGGCAGCGACAACAAAGTCGTCGTGGACTTCCTAGGGCGGGTGGAGGAAATCGAGGATGGCGTCCGCTACATCGCGGCCCGCACCGGCCTAAAGTGCAAGCTCGGCCATTACCGCAAGTCCAACCACAGGCCGTACACGTCGTACTACGACGACGAGACGCGGCAACTGGTCGCCCAGCGATTCGCCGTGGACATTGCGATGTTCGGCTATCAGTTCGGAGGGGCGGTGTCGCAAGCCATGCACTACCAGACCGCACGACTCCTACGTCGATCTGTGCAGCGACCAACTCGAACCTTGAGCCCGGTTCGCACAGGGCGCATCCGCTCCCTGCTTGAGTCGGAGCCGAAGCGTTAGGTGAACATCCTGGTAACAGGCGGGGCCGGCTACATCGGCACCCATGTCGCCCTAGAGCTGCTGGCGGCAGGTTGGGAGCCGGTGCTGTTGGACGATTTCTCGAATGCGTCACCTGCTGCCATGCTTGCACTTGACCGGCTTGCCGGTCGGACGCTGCGTAGCGTTGAGGGCGACATCCGCGATCCGAAATGCCTCGACGGTTTGCTGGAGCAGCACAACTTCTCGGCCGTCGTGCATCTCGCGGCGCTCAAGGCGGTTGGCGAGTCCGTCGCGGAGCCGTTGCGCTACTACTCGAACAACCTTGGCGGCACGGCCTGCCTGCTTGAGCGCATGGCGCACCACGGGGTGACATCGCTGGTGTTCAGTTCCACCGCCATCGTGTACGCGCCATCCGAGACACCGCTCACCGAGCACGCCCCGACGAGGGCCGAGAGCCCCTACGCCCGAACCAAGCTCGCCGCGGAGGAAATGATGCGCGACCTGGCCGCAGCGGACCCGGGCTGGGGGATTTCGATCCTGCGCTACTTCAACGCCGGCGGCGCAGACCCAAGCGGCCTGATCGGCGAAAGCCCGCCCGACTCCCCGAAGAACCTGCTGCCGCAGGTGGCCGACGTGGCGACCGGGCGGCGCAAACGGCTTTCGGTGTTCGGCAACGACTACCCGACGCCAGACGGCACCTGCATCCGCGACTACGTGCATGTCGTGGACATCGCCCGCGCCCACGTTCGCGCCGTGGAACGCGTGGTGAGCGAACCCGGCGTCTCAATCCACAACCTCGGAACGGGCCGCGGCCACAGCGTGCTTGAGGCGGTGGAAGCCTTCGAGCGTGCCAGCGGCGTCGCAATACCATACGAATTCGCCCCGCGCAGGCCCGGTGACGTGGCCATGCTGCGCGCGGACTCGAGCCTTGCGCGACGGGAGCTGGGGTGGACGGCCACGTTCGACCTTGACTGCATCTGTGCGGACCTTTGGCGCTGGCGTTCGGGGCATCCAGACGGATACGCGGGCTAGGCCCGCGTGGCGCGTTCCACTGCTATGTACCATTTGCATATAGCTACGCAAGGTGGACGTCGTGACAAGGACTGCGAGGGTGTTTTGGTCTGGTCGGTCGCAAGCGGTTCGGTTGCCCAAGGACTTCCGGGTGCCCGGCGATACCGTTCGAATTCGGAGGCACGGTAGCTCGGTCATTCTTGAGCCAATCGCCGACGATTGGTCGTGGCTTGACGAGATCATCGGCGAGTTCTCTGACGACTTCTTCGCCGACGGGCGCAACCAACCGCCTCTTGACGAGCGCGACGAGCTAGACCGTGCCTTCGAGTAATGCGCTATCTGCACGGCCAAACACCGGCGGGGCCTATGCCCCTCGGTAGCCGATGCCCCAAATGCGGAGCAAATCTCGGCAACCAGCGTCGAAATCGCTCCTGAAGTCAACCATTTGCATCGCGCCAAGTGTCCAAGACAGGTCGTCGTATGGACAATCTTGGAGGAGAAGGGGGACGATGCGCTGGTCCAAGCGGTACTGACGGAGCGAGTACAGGAGTTCGCTCTTGACCCATCTGGAACGCACGGCCGCCGGCGACAACACCATCACCACCCAATCGCACCGGCCGAGCGCGGCGCCGATCTCGTCGTGCCATTGCTGACCGCCCTGGATGTTTATGTCGCTGTACCAGAACGGAACGCCGTGGCGACGCAGCATGGCCACCAAGCGTTCGACAAAGGCCCGGTCCGGGCTGGCGTGGGAGATGAACGTCTCTCGCGGCATGGTTTAGCGGCTTGTTTGGTCAGGGGTCAGGCGGCGCTTCGGATTGCATCCGCAATCGGCTTGACCTCCGGCAGGCCGCCCTGGCCTTCGTGCAGTTCAATCCACGGCATTCGACGAACGATCCAAGGTATGCCCGTGTCCGGAAGGCGTTTCCGGTCGCCGACGACAACCGGAATCAAACGGTTGCTGTAGTTCTTCGCGCCGAGCGCATACTCGATCTCGCGGAGTACCCAACCGGAGTCAATGGCGTCCGGCGTGAGTAGTACGACCATCGCTTCGGACTCTTCCAGCGCTCGGGCAACCTCCGCAGCCCAGTTGTCACCGGGAAGCAGGTTGGTGTCGGCATCCCAAGCTTCCAAGCCGTTGACCTTCAACGCTTGAGCCACCCGAGCGGCCAGAGCCGCGTCTTGGTGCGCGTGGCTGATGAAGACTTTCAAGGACCTGGTTCCGTTAATCGATCGCGTACGTTCATGGTTCGACAGTAGCAGATGTACCCGTGGGCGTCACGGCGTCGCACCGCTGGTCTGGTCCGCACGACCCGCGATGTGGAGCTTGTCGAGTCTTCGTTCGCCCACACCGTGTCGGCTTTTCGTCGCCGTGCCGGTGCCGGTCGCCGTGCTCGGTACGCTGGCCTGGTTCGGGTGGCCGATGGCGCTCGCCCTGGTGCGTTTCTGGATAGGCGACTCTGCAAGTGTAGGCGCAGATACGATACGATTCCGCGCTTGCGTTCAGCACCGTAAGTTTTCTTCGATGCCAACATTCCATGCCCGGGGCGGGGACATCTACTTTGAGCAGCGTGGTGCACGCGCGGACCCTCGCGTGCTCCTCATTCATGGGCTCGGCTGCCAGCTCGTGCAATGGCCCGACTCGCTCGTCAATGGCGTCGCCAATGCCGGGTTTTGCGTGGTGATGCTCGACAATCGCGACGCGGGGCTGTCGCATGAGTCGTCCGAGGAACCTCCGGCAATCGACGCTATCGTCGCTGCCGCCAACGGAGACTCGGCCCTCGCGCCCGCATACGCGCTCGCGGACATGGCGCAAGATGCAGTGGATTTGCTGGACCATTTGGGCCAGGCAGGCGCCCACGTCGTGGGACTGTCGATGGGCGGCATGATCGCCCAGCACATGGCCATTTCCCATGCGGAGCGAGCGTTCAGCCTGACATCGATCATGTCGAGCACGGGCAATCCCGACCTGCCGCGGCGCGACGAGGCATTGATGGCGTTCCTGCAGCCGCTGGGCGCTGGCGACACCGACGCTGCCATCGAAGCCCAGACCCGGGCCTTTCAAGCCATCGGCAGCGAGCACTACGACTCCGCTGAAGTGGGGTTTGCCCGCTTTTCGCGTCGCGCGGTGGAACGGTCGTTCCGGCCGGCAGGGCTGATGCGGCAACTCGGCGCAATCGTCGCCGACGGCGATCGCAGGGAACGCTTGGCGGCGGTTCGCGCACCCACGCTGGTGATCCACGGCGTGGACGACCCGCTGGTGCCTGTGGAGGCCGGCCGCGACACGGCAGCGGCCATTGACGGTGCCCGCATCGTCGAAATCGATCGCCTGGGGCACGACCTGCCGGAACCCGAAGTGCCGCGTGTGGTGGAAGCCATCGTCGAGCACGCCCGGAGCGTCGAGCTCTTGCGCTAGCGGGCATTAGCGAGCCCTCGTCGAACAAAGCCGGCAACCGCCGAAGCAACAGCCCCTGCCACGCGAGGGCCTCACTGGACGGAGGGCGTCCCGCCCTCCAAGCGTGCCGAAGGCGCGCACGCAGCGGAGCCGACCAAGGCCACCGCGACCCGCGTCCCAGACAACGCCAACAAAGCGCCAGCCCCGAACAACGCCACCAACAAAGCAGCCTCTCTACGCCAGCGCCCGTCACGCCCTAACGTGCCCGCGGCACGATGGAGGGCGAGCGCCACCCTCCTTAGGGACCGTGGCAAACCCGACAGCCGCTAGCGCGCCCTGACGGGCGCGTTGGCAGTTCGCTACGGGAACTGCGGTGCTTCGACGAATCCCCCGTGCGGAAATTCAAAGACGGGCGGGACAAGCCCCGCCCCTACGAAGCCATCTACGCTGTGGCTTCCGCGCGGATCAGGTCCATGGCGCGGCCCAGCGTCTCGAGTCTTTCCTCGACGTTGCGTCCGGCTGGGCTCACACGCAACGTGTTGACGCCGGCGTCGCGATAGGTGCGGATGCGTTCGCGCACTCGCGCCTCGTCGCCGATGAGGTTGGATTCTTCCACCATGGCGTCGGGAATCACGGCCACCGCGTCGTCGCGGCGCCCCGCTACCCACAGCGACTGCGACTCCCTTGCCACATCCTCCCAGCCGCCGCGCTTGAAGGCGTCGTTGTAGAAGTTGGTGCGCGCCGAACCCATCGCGCCCAAGGTGAAGGCCATGCCCCGCTTGAGAGGTGCCGCGAGTTCCGCCACGTCGCCAAAGGCCACGCTGCCGCCGGCCTGGATGTCCACGTCCGCGAGGCTGCGACCCGCTGCCCGTGCACCGGCCGAGATGTACTCGAGATGCGCGCCGGCGTGGTCCGGCGTGAAGGATGTGCCGAGCCAGCCGTCCGCGGCTTCGCCGGTGTATTCGAGCGCCTTGGGCCCCAGCGTCGCGAGATAGATGGGGATGTCAGCGTTGCCGGGCTGCGCCAGCCGCAGCGCCTTGCCCTCGCCGCCTGGGAGCGGAAGCTGGTGGAAGCGCCCTTCGTAGGAGATTTTCTCGCCGGCAAAGGCGAGGCGCACGATGTCCACGGTTTCCCGCATTCGCGTCAGCGGGGCTCGGAAGGGACGTCCCTGCAAGCCTTCCACCACTTGCGGGCCGCTGACGCCGAGGCCGAGGATGAAGCGGTCGCCGGAGATGGCGGCCATGGTGAGCGCCGTCATGGCGGTCATGCTGGGCGTGCGGGCACTGATTTGCATGATGCCGGTGCCGAGGCGGATGCGGCTTGTCTTTGCGGCGAGATAGGCGAGGGGCGCGACCGCGTCGTGCCCCCATGCCTCTGCCGTCCACACCGCGTCGACGCCAAGCTTCTCCGCTTCCACAACGAAGCGCACATCCTGCTCGAAGTCCCGGCGCGATCCGGATGCCGCCCCGCCAATGCCGATGCTGACCTTCATTCCCGTTCCCTCTCCCATCGCCAATGTGCAGCGAGAGCGTAACGCATCACACGTCACCCACCGGAACGCGCCTATCGGCGCTTTGGAGGGCAAGATGCCCTCCCTCCAGAAATGACGGTTGCGAAGGAAGCAACGGCCAAGCGTGACCGCACCGGTACACAATAGGGTTCCCTACTCGGAGCAACTGGCCACCGCCATGAAGATCACGGATCTCAAGACCTTCTGCTTTCTCGACGATGGTGGACGCAAGTACTTCATCGTCAAGGTGGAAACCGACGCCGGTATCCACGGCCTCGGCGAAGTTGGCATCACCCACTGGGGCGGTGCCGTGGACCAGGCCGTTCGGCACCTCGGCGACGTGGTGATCGGCGAAGACCCAATGGCGACGGAACGTCTCTGGCAGCGCATGTTCCGAGGTGCGTTCTTTCCCGCCGACAAGGTCTATGGCTCGGCCATCAGCGCCATCGACATTGCCCTGTGGGACATCAAGGGCAAGGCGCTGGGCCAACCCGTGTATCGCCTCCTCGGCGGCCCTGTTCGCGACCGCGTGCTGTGCTATCCGCACGTACAGGGCACCGGCACGGAGGCGCTGCTCGCGCATTGCCGTCGGGCGGTGGACGACGGCTGGAAGTTCCTGCGCTGGCACCTGCCAACCGCCGTGGAAGGCGGCTTCGATGCAGACCCAGCCTTGCTTGACCCCGGCCAGTCCATCGAACTCGCCGTGGAGCAGATGGCCGCGGTGCGCGAGGAAGTCGGTGACCGCATTGGCCTGTGCCTCGACGTCCACACCCGGCTCGACACGGCGCACACGGTGGAGCTTTGCAACCGCCTTGAACACCTCCGCCCGTTCTTCATCGAGGATCCTCTGCGCTCCGAGAACGCTGCCAGCTATCGCACGCTGGCGCGCCACACCAACGTCCCCATCGCCGCCGGCGAGCAGTGGTGCTCGAAATGGGCCTTCCGGGAGGTGATCGAGGAGGAACTCGTCCGCTACGCCCGCATTGACCTCTGCATCGTCGGCGGCCTCACCGAGGCACTGAAGATCACGCATTGGTGCGAAACCCACTACATCGACATCGTGCCGCACAACCCGCTCGGGCCCGTCAGCGCCGCCGCCGGGGTGGCGCTCTGCATGGCATCCACCAACGTCGGCGTGCAGGAGATGCCCCGCGCCCCAGGCACCTTCGCCACCGATCTCTTTCCCAAGCAGATTCACTGGGAAGACGGCCACGCCCATTGCCCGGACGAGCCGGGGCTGGGCGTGGAACTCGACGAGGAACTTGCGCGGGCCAAGAGCACGTCACTGAACGGCTGGCCGCCGCAGCTTCGGCGCCCGGACGGCGCGTTCACCAACTGGTAATCGCGCGCCCTGACGGGCGCGTCGGCAGTTTGGGACGCGGACTGAAGGGGCGCAATCGGCGCGCCCCGACGGGCTCGCACTCGCTCGCGCCTTCGGCTGCGGGCCAGCGCCGCTTCTGCGCCGCAGGCCAAAAGCGCGGTCGGATTCGACACCAAACCCCAATCCCCTGCCCTGCGGCGGTGCGATCCGGCATTCGTCCCGAAGCATGGCAACGAGCGTCTCGTCGCTATCCTGCACCCCGAGCAGTGCCGCCCGGCGCCGCACCATGCGGAATTCGCCGAGCGTGAGGGAGGCCGGCAGGCGCAAATCGGCCGGCAGGTCGCGACCAAACCAGAGCCGGTACGCCCTCGCCGCCGTCGCCGGGCCAAGGAAGCCGAACGCGCAGCGAAAGACGAAGTGGCGCAGTGCAGTCGCCTCCAGCCGCTCCTCGTCCCTAGCGGTGCAGGCGAACGGCAGCGGGTGGCGCTCCATCCACGCCAGCACCTCGCCGGCGCCCGTCTCCCAGCCAAAGCCCGCGTGGCGTTCGGCGAGCAGCGCTTGCGCCTGGTCGATGACCAGAAACGTGCCCTGCTCCGCGGCCGAGGCAAACACCTCGGCGATGTTGCGTTCCGTTTCGCCTTGCCACATGCCGAGGAGCTCCGCGCCGCGCACCTCGGCCAAGTCAAGCCCTAAGCGCCCTGCCAAATAGCGCAGGCTCGCCGTCTTGCCGGTGCCGGGTGGACCTTGCAGGCAGAGGGAGAAGGCGCGAGATTCGGCCTCGGCGAGGCGATCCGCCAAAGCCACGAGGTCGGTGTCCGCCTCGATCAGGCTCGGGTCGAACGCAACGTCAACGCCGGCGTCGGGGAGGAACTCGGCGGCTGCCCGCTGGACCTGCAAGTCGTGCCCCATGGCGGCGGAAAGGCTCTTAACCCCGCGCCGAATGGCCGCGAGGCCGCCCTTGCCGATGTGGGCGGCAGCGGTGGCGGCGGCAGCGAGGCCCGGCGCCTCCCCGAACTCCCGCGCGAGGGTCACCGCATCGTCCTCGGTTGCGTCGATGCCGTGCAGCGCAAGCTGCCGCGACCAGATGCGCGTACGCACCGACACCGGCGGAGCCTGCATTCGAACCGCGTACATCATGCGCCGCAGCACCGCCGGATGCAGCGCCTCGGCATCGTGCGTCGTCCACAGGGTCGGTGTGGGATTGCGTTCGAGCAGACGATGCAGGAACACCCGCGATGCCCCACTCGCCGGCTGTGGCGCAAGTCCGAACGCCACCTCGCCGCCGCTCACAAGCAGGTCTTCGGTTTCGTCGAACAGCAGCAATGCGCGGCGGTCGGCGGCGAGCAGGGATTGGGCGAGCTCGAGTTCCGACAGGCGTTCGCTGCGCAAGGGCTCCCGGCCTCCGTCACCGGATTCGCCAACGCTGAACAGCGCAAGCCCAAGGTGCTTGGCGAGCGTCTGGCAGAAGACCGTCTTGCCAGTGCCGGGTGCCCCATGCACGAGGATGTTGACGCCCCCGGCGCCCTGTTCCGCCGCCCCTCGGATCAGCGCCTCCACGTCCGACCGGACGGCACCGAGATGCTCGAAGTCTTCCCAATCGAGCTCGCTCTCGCCTTCGCCGCCGAGCAACAGGCGGCGCACATCTGCGTCTCCCGCAGACCACGCGAGGCGGTTCAGGCGTCGCGGCAGGGTCAGACGCTGATCCTCGTCCAAACGCACGAGGCCAGAACGCACCAGGCGCCCGTCGGCACGGAACAGTCGTTGCACCATGGCAGGGCAGGCGCCGAGCAGCCAACCCAGCGTTGGCTCGCGAAGGCTGAAGCCGCTCGCCCGAACGCCGCCCACGGCATCGACCATCGCCTGGATGGACGGTTGCGTCTCTGCGCGCAACAGCAGCTCGAGCGCGGCCGACTCCCGAGCATCGAGCCCCACCACGGCTCGGAGATCCGCAAGGCGCCGAAAGGCGTTGTCCTCTTGGGCGATTTCGGCTTCGGCGGCATGTGCGGGCGGGGCCGGGGTAGCCAACGCGGAGCCAGTCAAGGCGGCGCGGTCGCCCGCCGGCCCGAGCCCGAGTTCGCCGGCGTTTGCACTCAGCCAGTCGGCTAACTCAAGCGCCTCTGGCGAATCCGCCCCAACCCGCGCCAGCACGTTGCCACTCCAACGCAAAACCAAGGCCCGTTCGCGACTGTTGAACATCTGTGGACTCCCGGTGGATGAACCGGGGACAACTCTGACGCCCTCACGCGACAAACAAGGTCGCGACTTTGTGCGACATTGCTCATACCCCACACGGGCACGTTCCTCCGCTGCCGCATCCTCGACCAAAATCACGCCCAACAAAGCCGAGAGCGCTTCCGACTCCCAAGGCGGGAGTCGAGCGCCCTCGTTCTTCGTTTGGGGGCAAGCCCCACCAAGGGGCTTGAAGGGACGAGTTCCGGCAAGAGCGCCGGTCGCCGACTACTCCGGCGTCGGCGCCTCGTACAACTCGATCTCGTAGCCGTCCGGGTCCCGGAAGAACACGATCGTCGGTGGGTTGTCGCCTGGAATGGTGACGAAGCGGGGCTTCGAACCGGCAGCCTCCGCCCGCGCTGCCAGCGCCTCGGCATTTGCCGTGTTGACGATGACCCTGCCGTACCTGCCCTTGCCTTCCTGCAGCGGCTCGTCATTGAGTCGGGCGAGGACGAGCCCGGCGCCGCCGCCCGGCG
>VXSY01000036.1 GCA_009837725.1 Gammaproteobacteria bacterium
AGCCGAAACGCCGGTTCAACACCCGCCCGAAGGAACCTTTTTCCAGTTCAATCAGCCCGTTGCGAGTTTACGGACAGGAACTAGTTAGCTAGCTTTCGAAGGACTCGCAGAGCGCGAAACGCGGCGGCCTGCACGAAACCTAGCCGTTGGCGGGCGGGTCACGGCGGAAAGTCGACACCGAAGAGCTCAGTGAGGACATGCTCGACGGTCTTCCGGTAATCCTCGACCTCGGCGTCAGTGATGAGTACGGATGCCCGTTGGTGGACGAGTACGTTGCGAAGGTTGTAGTAATGGTTGACCTTGTCGATCAAAGCCGGCGGGAATCCGGCGTGGGTCTGAATTTCGTTGATGACCGTTGTCCGTTCTCTAAACAGATGCACTAATCTGGTGTCGGGGTACTCGCGTTGGGGAAAGAGGTCCCTCCTGTGGACGATGTACTCCTTGAGCGCGATCTCGAAGTTGCTGTCGAGAAGGATAAGAGCCGCACGGTTCCGCGTTTCGTACTTCTGTCGGCCGAGAAGATCAACGAAGCCCATGGCTTCCACGAGACCGAGAATCCACGGTTGTTCGGCCAGGCGTTCCTTGTTGCGTTCTCTAAGTACCTCGATGTGGGTTGGATTCCGGGATCGGGGGAGTTTTGGCAGGACCTTTTTCCTCGGCGAAAGCGCGGTGGCGGCCTCGACTTCCTCCATGTCGCCGACATCATGGGCGAAGACCGCATCTGGCCAGTGGTACTTGCGGCGGCGGGAGAGGCCCGAGTAGTAGCTGGTGAAGTCGATTACGCGTGTCCGGATTTGCGCGAACGCGGGATGGCCGTAATTGACGGCGCTCTTGCTGCTGTTCCACGGCATCAACTCCGCAGACCCATAGAATTCCACGATGACTCGACACAACGAGGCGTCGGGATGTGGTACGCCCGCTTCGGCGGAGACGAAATAGCCGACGTCCCGAACCCTGAGTTCCTTGACGATCAGCCTGTGGTTGCAATAGAAGTAGACGCCGTAGTTGTCCTGCTCGGGGTCGCGGTCGTGTATTAGGCCCCCGGAGAGCGTGACGTCAAGGAATCTGCCTTGGACTGGCTCGACCTTGAACTTGGCTTGGCGTGGCGGAAAGTCGGGAGGATAGGCCCAGACGTCAAACGTGGTCGGCGAGACCGAACAACCGTTCAGTTGGATGGCACAACCGCGCTCAATGAACCATGCGTAGGTCGCGCCGAGGTGCGCCTCGATGGCAGCGACGTCTTCGTCGCCAAATCCTTGTCGGACCTTGGTGATGTCTACGATGGTCGTACCAGGGTCTATGTCGGGGATCTCGTAAATGTCGAGGTCCCAATCGGGCGACTCGATCCATTCGTTGTTGAGGTCGATCGCCAAGCTCTTTCCGTTGCCTTGTCGAGTGCGGATCTCGACCAGCTCGCCGAGGGCGATGCCGGCACGTTTTCCACCGACTCCGAAGACGCCGATCAGGGCCTGACCACCGTCGTTGCGGCTAGCGCCGGGCGCGATAAGCAACTCGGCGTCATTTTCGCCGACGCCGCCAGCATTGTCCTTGACGCGGATGAACTGCCGGTCAACGTCGAGCACGACACTGATTTCGAGGTTCGCTTCGGCGCCGGTGGTGCGCCACACGTCAAGTGCATTGTCGATGAGTTCGCAAACGCCCGTTTTGAGGTCGTAGTCGCTGATGATGGACAGGAACACGCGCTTCTTGGGCGTGCCGTCAATGGTCGTCAGGACCGTTTTCTTTGTTACGTTGGCCACCAAGTGGTGCCGTTAGCCCTCAATCCAGAGTCGAAACAACATTGTGCGAATGATGAGAGCGTCGGTCCGGAAACGCAAGCGTTGTGGGCTGGCGAAGGCGTTGGGCACGGTCGGAAGGGGACGACCGCAGACCGCGGCTGTTCCCGACACACAAACATCTCGTCTCACGCAACCCGGGGCGATGTCCTACAAGGCCGGACGCTTCCCGACACAAGCATCTCGTCCCACGCAACCGCAGGCGATGTCCTACACGACAGCTACCCTATGGCTCGCCCGCCTCCCTTGCCCGCTTCGGGCCGGCTTTCCGGCGGCTGGCAAGGGGCAAGCCAGCGGCTTCCACGGGACAGCCAAGACACGCGAGCTGTCGATGGCAATGGAAATGCCCGGCTTCTGGCGACTGAAACGCCTGGGTTCCGCGCGACACACGGCAGCGAGGGCGGCGGTTTCCACGAGCGCGTCTCAAGAGGCCTGGGTTCCGCGCGACACACGGCAGCGAGGCATTTGCCTAACGCCAGACTCCTGCGCCGGCATCGATCAGCGAGATGCGGGGGAACATGCCCCCGGCCCTCCTGGAGGAGGGATCCCGTGCCACCAAGGAGGTGTGGCATGGCGCATGTCGTGGGACATTTCCTACGGCATGTAGGACGGAAGGTTCGTGTATTGGGGGCATGTTGCGTCGACCGTCTCGATATACTGACCGCGGTGCGGGAACCGAGGGAGTATCAGTGCGATACTCGGGTTGACGCGGGAGGTCTGGCCACCGTCGGCGCGCAGAGAGTTTTCCACCAACCTGACTGGAACAATCGATGGCATCCGAACGCGAGCGACTGCACAACCTGTTTCCCAATCTCGATTTCGATCCGGGAGCCCTGCGCGCCAAGTACCGCATCGAGCGGGACAAGCGGATCCGGGCAGACGGCGAGGACCAGTACATCGAGGCCGCTTCCGAATTCGCCCACTACGCCACGGACGATCCGTACGCGGACCCGGCCTTCGAACGCGAGCCGCTGGACCTCGAGATCGACGTCGCCGTCATAGGCGCGGGGTTCAGCGGCCTGATGGCCGGTGCGCGCCTGAAGGAGCGGGGCATCACCAACTTCCGCATCATCGAGTCGGGCGGTGACTTTGGGGGCACCTGGTACTGGAACCGGTACCCTGGTGCGCAGTGTGACATCGAGTCCTACTGCTACCTGCCGCTTCTCGAGGAAACCGGGTTCATGCCGAAGGAGAAGTACTCCTACGCCCCCGAGATCTTCGACCATAGCAAGCGGGTGGCCGAGTACTTCGGCCTGTACGACCGGGCAGTCTTCCAAACCCGCGTCACCGAGGTGCGTTGGAATGAGGACGACAGGCGCTGGCACGTCGCGACCCATCGCAACGACGCCATTCGCGCACGGTTCGTGGTGCAGGCGACGGGACCGGCGAACCGACCGAAGCTCCCCGGCATTCCTGGAATCGGCGACTTCAAGGGGCACACCTTCCATACCGCGCGCTGGGACTACGAGTACACCGGGGGCGATCACAACGGGGGCCTGACGAAGCTCGCCGACAAGCGTGTCGCGGTTATCGGCACCGGGTGTACGGCCATCCAGTCCGTGCCGTTTCTCGGGGAGCATGCCGACCGGCTGTACGTCTTCCAGAGGACGCCCTCGTCGGTGGACCTGCGCGGCAACAGGCCGACGGACGAGGACTGGTACAGGAGCCTCGAGCCCGGCTGGCAGCGGGCCCGCCGCGAGAACTTCGCGGCGGTGCTTTTCGGCCAGAACGTGACGGAGGACCTTGTCGCGGACGGGTGGACGGACATCGCGCGACGGATCGGCATCTCGCTAATGACGCGCAAGTCAGACGAAGCGCTCGACATGGAGGAGGTGGCCCTGCGCGCAGAGGTTGCCGACTTCGAGAAAATGAATGAGATCCGGGCTCGCGTGGACGACACGGTCGCGGACGGGCAGGTGGCGGAAGCCCTCAAGCCGTGGTACCGGCAGTTCTGCAAGCGGCCGACCTTCAACGACGAGTATCTCGATACGTTCAACCTTGAAAACGTGGAACTGATCGACGTCTCCGACTCCAGGGGCGTGGAGCGGATTACCGAGAAGGGCGTGGTCGCGAACGGTATCGAGTACGAAGTGGACTGCATCGTCTACGCCACCGGGTTCGAGATCACGACCTCCGCCCATCGCCGGGTCGACTTCGACACCATCGGACGCGACGGTCGGTCCTTGTACGACCACTGGGCCGACGGCTTTCGAACGTTACATGGCTTGAGCAGCCACGGGTTTCCGAACTGGTTCACGATCGGTATCAACCAGAACGGGCTTTCGCCGAACATGACCGCCATGTTCGACGACCAAGCGATGCACGTGGCCTATATCGTCGACGAGGTGAAGCGGCGCGGGAAGGATGTGGCCGAAGTCACCGCGGAAGCGGAAAGCCGATGGGTCGCGGAGATCGTGGCCCAGGCCGGCATGGGTGCCGCGGAGTTCCTCGAGCAGTGCACGCCCGGCTATTACAACCGCGAAGGCAAGGGAACGCAGGGCAACAGGCAGAATTCCCCCTACGCGCCGGGCATCAACGCCTTCAACGCCCTGCTGAAGGAGTGGCGGGATCGCGGCGACCTCGAGGGAATGGAACTGCGCTGACCCGCGCGCGGCAACCAAGCCAAGGCAACAACAGCCGAGTACGCGACGGCGACCGCCGCTCTTGCCGTGACCCGTGAGTCGCTTCAAACGTCAGCGAGACTTCCCTTTGTTCCCGACGCGCCCCTCGAGTCGGGTCGCGCGTGGCCCTTGCCTGTTCGCGTGCGCCGCAGCATTGGTAGACTTCGACTGGTCGCACGCTCAGCGGCTGAGGCGTCCTGCCGCCCGACGCATGCCCACTATCGCCGCTGACTCGGGCGGGACCAATCCAGGCGGCTGTCCCAGTCGTAAACGAACTCTTCCGGCAGCGTCGGTGCGGTTGCGTTGTCGATGTGCGTGTAGACGTTGTCGGGCGGTTCCGGCATCGCATCGCGACCGAAGATGTAGTCCTGTTCCTGCACGATGGCCCGGTAAGCCTTGTTCAGCGTCAGTGCTCGCGCCACGGAAGGCACGACCAGCGCATATACATCCGCCGCGGCCACCACCCGTTCCCGAGCCAGGGTGTTTGGCCTTCCCGGCACACGAACATTTCGTCCCACGCAACCCGGTCGCGATGTCCTACACCTAGCCACGCCAACGTTCGGCGCTCGCCGTCGCTCACCGGCCCCTTGGGCCGGTTCCGGTCGTTCCACGGGAGCAACACTGCCCGCTCGAAATCACCAGAGCTATAGACTCCCCCCGATCTCGTTCCAAAGGGGCTGCCCGTTGCCAAAGCCGCCCACCCACAGGTCGTCAGATGGCCGCTCCATGGGTCTGGTCAGTTGGTCCGAGTTCCAGCAGGCCACGCCTGACATAGCCGCCATTGGACACCGGTTGCTGCACCATCCGGATCGCGGTGAGGTGGCGATCCTAGCCACCGTCGGTCGCCAGGGCGCACCCCGGGTTGCGCCGGTCTGCCCTGTGTTCACGCATCACGCCCTATACGTGCTCGCGAGCCGCGCCACGCCCAAGGTCCTGCAGCTCCGGCGCGATCCTCGCTACGCCCTGCACGCCCAAGTGGGTGCCACCGACCTCGAGTTCCAGGTCAACGGACGGGTCCGTCCTGTGGACTCCCCGGTCGAGCGTTCGAGCGTGTTGGGCGCCATCACCTTCGACAGCTTCGACCCGGAGGATCCGATCTTTGAGCTCCTGATCGGCCGCGCCATCGCCGTTGTCTGGCCCGCGCCAGACAGCCCAACGAAGCTCCGTTGGCCGCCGGCCGACCGTGCACCCGCCGACTGACGATCCAAACGTCCCCTACCCGTCCGGCGTCACCCTGAGGTTCCGGAAGTGCGCCGCGGTCCCGGGACCGACCCAGAGCCCCACCGCACCCGAGGTCTCGGGGAGCTTCAGGTCGTTGACGATCAGCGTCGGCTGCTCGTTGCCATGTACGTACAGGCGTGCCTGGTCGCCGTCCACCACGATGCGCACGCTCGTCCACTCGTCGGGGACGAGGTCCACGTACGCCTCGTACCGGCTCGGCGTCTCTTCGCGCAGCTTGTGCCACGGATGGTCGGGGAAGGAGATGTACTGGCTCGAATGATTGCGCCGTTCCTGGTCTTGGGCGCGGCCGTTCGTCGGGCGCAGGTAGAACGCCTCGAACTTCTCTGCATCCTCCTGGACGTGGAACGCAACGCCCACGAAGCCCCGCGCCGCTGCCATCGCGCCCTGCTGCACGCCGCCGGCCAACTCCACTTCAATCGTGCCGTCGGCAAGCTCCACGTCAACGACCACGAGCTTGTCCTCGGCGCGGGTCATCGGCCCGAGGACCTGCAGGGCGGGATGACCCTTGAAGGTCGTCACACCGCCTTCGGTGTTGTGGAACTCGAGCGCGTCGAGGTCATCGAGCGGGATCTCGGCGGCACCCATTGACGCGCCAAAAAGACACACGAGAGAGCAAACGGCGAGGCGGCGCATGCGACGGATCCGACGGGAACAGGCGACGCAGCATAGTACCTCCCCGAAACCGGAGGAAGCCCTCACTTACCGACACACACAAGCATTTCCTCCCGCGCAACCGGGGGGGGGTGTCCTACACGGCAGCCACCCAGGTTTCGTTCCCTCGTCTTGGATGGGAGGTCCGATTGGAAAGGCGGTCCGCGGAGGTTAGTCCTGAGGTAGGAATGCCGGATACGTCGGTGCGTCACCGGATGGTTCCCATCGCTGCCGCAGTCGTCTCGCAACTTCAAACACAACGTCACCCGCAGCCTCGAACTCCCCCGCCGCAGTGATTGCGGTGCCCGCGTTAGCAAGCCAGAGCAGCCCGCGCTGTCGCACGGAAGCGAACCCCTCCCCGGCGAATTGCTCGTCGTTGGTTTCGATGAACCGCTTGCCTGTGAGGCACCAGACCACCCAATAGATGGAAGCAGCAGCCAGGAGTCGCTGAAACGCATCGTTGCCGAACGTCTCGCGACGCGACGCAAGGGCGGCCAAGTAGCTCGCGTCCATCCGCGAGGTCAGATCAACGGGTAGGCGGGCGACCCGCCAACACGTGGGAAAGGGCATGTGCCAGCAGGCCACCTCGAGAATCGCGTTTCCACGACGGCATCCCTCGAAGTCAACGAACTTCCCGACCGGGTGCGTTACGTCACCGGCACGTAGTTGTCAGGACAGACGTCGCCGTGAAGAACCACCTGCGGTTCTTCGCTAAGCATGCAACGCTCTGCCTCAATCAGTTCGCTTCGCGCCGGACCTGCGTCTACGCCGAGCGCGCCGCAGACGTTGAAGAACGCAGCCAAGGGCAATGGCGGCACCGGCGGTTGGACATATGCGATGACGCGATTGATCGCGACCACCCATGCAGATCACCGAGGCTGCTGGCCAAACCCAACAGTCCCATTGATGCCGCATCAGGGTCGGCGTCTGCCAATATGTCGGCCAAGGTAGTATCCCCGAGATCCTCCAGCACGCAGAGCCCCGATTCGTCGTCGGCCTCGAGCACACGCGCCGCAACTCCGCTGGGCACCATCGCCCGAGCCATCGCCACGTTCGCGCATACCTTCACCACAGCCGTTTCGCTGGTCTCGACTCTGCGAACCCGCCAGACGTCATGGCCCTCAATGAATGGCTGACCAGGCGACGTCCGTGCCGCCACCCCAGAGCCGGTCTAACGGTTTCTGCGCGAGCCTCCGCACGCGTTCGGCGGCGTTGTTGTTGTCGACGTGGTTGGGCACTTCGTCGCGTCGTTTGGGTCGGTCACAGAGTATCGCCTAGTCGTCCCTGCGCACTCCCTTGACCGCGTCGACGTACTCCGCGAGCGGCGACAGCCCGACTTCGCGACGCCGCGCGTCTACGTTCGCCTCGTCCTCGATAGGGTACAGCTTCAACTCACCGGTCGCTTCGTCATGGTAAAGCTGCGTCCCATACAGCTGGCGTTTGTCTTGAGCAACGAGGCCTCGATCCTGCAACATCGCCACGTGTCCGGGATCTGCTTCTCCAGCGTCAGCCGCTGCGACGAGGAGCGGCAGGAGTTCAACTTGGGCTTCGTTCGCCGCATGCTGAACTATGAGAAACGCGGTAGCTGCTCCGTCGTAGCCGACCATGCTGATGCTTGGCCATCCATGCTCAGAGATGACCTCCCGCAGGCGCCGCAGGTTTTGGGCATCCACCCGCTCCTGCTCTTCCCATAGCGCGAACACTTCCGGCGAGTTCGGGCCGTGTTCCTGGATCGCATCGTTCAGATGGACTCGACCAGCCTGATCGGTCTCCCGTAGTTCGAGGAGTTCCTCTCGCAAAGCGGCGTTCGTCTGCGCCTGCGTCGACGTTGCTGCAAGGACCATTGTGATCGCCAGTGCGAACGCCCGATGGATCATGTGGCAACCCTCTCTTCCGAGAGCTCGAGTCTAGCGCCGCGACCGCTGCCGTGAGCATCCCGCTCGTCCCGACACACAAAACGTCTCGTTCTACCCTACATGGGCCATCTCCCACGCCATCGGTGCAACCCACGGTCCATGCGCCACACAGGTGTTCCGTGCATGTTCCCCGAGCTCTCCTGGCATGTGGTTCGCGGCAAACGGCCTGTTTAGTCCGTCACCCGCGTCGCGGCACCGGCCCAGCGCATTGCACCCGGACGGTGCGTGGGGTCGATGCCCGCAGACGGACAGGAGATTGGCTGTGGCAGATAGCCTAGGGTGTGCAGGACGGAATGTCTGTGTGTCGGATCGCGAATGCGCCGAGACACCACGCGACGTTGCTGCGAAGATGATGACAATCGCGTCGACGAGCATCACAGTCCGCGACATCGATCCCGCCGGCAAGTCTTGGCTGGAACGCGAGGCCCGACAGGTCGGCGTCTCGGTGGAGGAGTTCATGCGCCGCATGATCCACGAGAAGCGCGAGAAAGCTGAGAGCCGCCCGAGGCCGTCCGAGGCCTTCGCACGTTGCTCGGGAAGCGGCACGGGGTTGAACTCCCGGCCCGGCCGCCTTACGGCTATAGGCCGCTGTCGTTCTCCACATAGGATTGACAGTGACCGCCCCCCTTGCGTCGCGAATCGACACGAACGTCGTCTCCGAGATGATGCGGCCCATGCCGGAACCGGGCATAGCAGCCTTCCTGGACTCGATCGCGGACGAAGACCTCGGGCTCTCCGCCATTAGCGTCTGGGAAATCCTCGATGGCATCGGCAGGCTACCTGCCCGGTCGACGCGCGACAGCCTCGCCGACCGTTTCCATGATCTACTCGACGAAACTGTTCGAGGACAGGATCGTAGACTGGTCGCTGGACGACGCTCGGGCGTGTGCACGGATCACGGAAGATAGGCGCCGTCGCGGAGAGCCGCTCGACGATCACCTGCCGGATGCCTTTCTCGCCGCGCCGCTGCCTCCGGACTAGCAGTGCTGACCCGGAACACCAGCGAGTTCCGCGACACGGGCGTCGACGCCGTAAGACCCTTGGACAGCAGCACCGCGATGATCGTCGTTCCGTCAGGGGGGAGAGTCCGCATCTCCACGCCCTGGTCACGGGCGAGCGTGTCAGACGGTCATTGCATGCCACAAGATGTGAACCAGATTCCCGAGGAGATCGCGCGCGACCGCATCGACGATCGCCTCCGGCCGGCGGGCTGGCACAGTGCAGGACAGGGATGTCATCGACTTAAGCGCCGGATCGAGCATCACAATGCGCGAGTACCCGACCGACACCGGCCCTACCGACTTAAGGCCCCACGTCCCGACGCAAATGCCCCACCTCCCCACACGCAGACCATTGAGGGTCGGGACTGCGTGCCGGCTCCGCTAGCCGGAAACACAGCCGAAGCGGATGTTGGAGCGTTCCTCCTTGACTGCGGACAACCGTTCCTCAACGGCCGCCACGATCGGGTCCGCCGGATCAAGCGTTGCGGCGATTTGCTCGAACTCCCGAACGACTGCCGCCGCATCCCCGCAAGCGCAGGTCGACCTTGTTATGTTCCTCTGGACTTGGCCACGTTCGCGGGACACTGCGGTTACGTAGCGATCCGGGAAGTCGCGTTCCATGGCCGACCACAGGCGATAGGCTTCAAGGAGTTTGCCTTTTCCGAACGCCGTGCAGCCGCTGTAGTCGGTCTGAGGTTCGATATACGTGGGCCACTTGGCGTTGCGGTAGGTGCCGGACAGTGCCGAGGCGAATCTCAGGTCGGCTTCGTCCCCGGCCCGCGCAGCGAGCGCTGCGAAGAAGCTCGGGACCGGTTTGACGACGAGTACCTCGATCCGCTGTACAAAGACACCCGGAAGTGCCTCGAGGCGTGCGAAATCGACTTCCGGCAGCGTTTCGAGAACGGATAGCGTCCCGTCTGGAACGCGGGCCAAGAGCACATCGCGCAAGTCGTCAATCGCCGCCAGCGCTGACTCGATGGAGCCGGGCGCCGCCGCAGACTCGGCTGTGGCGACTGCTTTGGTGTACGCGTCTATGCCTTCACGGACCGGCTGTGCGAACGTGGACGTCGCCGTGAACAGCAACGCCCAGACCAGGGCGCGCGGACGCGTCGGCACTGATTGCAGCCACTCCTTCAACGCCGACCCACCATGCCACCGATTCCGCTGCCTCAGACAGCACGCAGTGTACGTCCCGCCGGAACCGGCCGTCACTTTACGGGCCGGCTGTCATCGCCTTGGGCGTTGGCGGGAACCGTGCGATCCTGCGCAGGTCAATCGCGCAGTCGGGAGCGCTGTGAATCCAGTCACGCTAAGAGAAATCACCAGCGGGAATCTGCGAGAGATTCTGGAACTTTCCGTGGCTGAGCATCAGCTTCAGGCCTACCCTCGCTCGAATGCCTACTCCATCGCCGAAGCCCACTACCCACCCGACAGCGACCCCGTGTGGCTGCGAGCGATCTATGCCGGGGAAACGCCGGTGGGATTCATGATGACCTCAGAAAGGCCGGATGAGGGCGAGTATTTCCTTTGGCGGCTGATGATCGATCAGCGTTTCCAGAGCCGAGGGTACGGGAGGCGCGCGGTGCAGTTGCTGATCGAACGCATTCGCCGATCCAGCAATCCCAGGGCCCTCATCACGAGCTACCTCAACGTAGACGCAAACAGCGGGGGCTTCTATGAAGGGATGGGCTTCAAGTACAGCCGGGACTTGACCGGTACTGACGAAGTCGAAATGAAGCTCACCTTCTAGCCCTTCGAGGTCCGATCATTGGCTGGAGCCGGCCGTGGACCGCCTCTGCCAAACCGCGTGAGGGTCTTAGGGCCCTCGCTTTGCCATTTCACCAAGGAGGCATGCATGGATCAGGCGGCGCTCGCAAAGAGGATTGGCGAGGTGCTCAGGGAAGTCCCTGGCGTTGGCAGCGCTTTCCTTGGTGGAAGCCACGGCCGCGACGAGGCAGACCCGTACAGTGACGTCGATGTATATGTCGTCGTCGCGAACGCCGACGATGTGTCCGATGTCCTGACTCGCGTGTCGCAGGTGCTGCAGAGGATTGCACCCATTCTCTTCTCCAAGACGCTGCCGAACGCGCGCACAATCAACTGCATCACGGATGACTGGCTCCGGTTCGATCTCACGGTGGTCAACGGGTTCGAGCTGGCTTTTCTGACCGGCGGAAAGGTCAAGCCACTGTTCGACGAGCTTGGGTTGTCAGAGCCTCTCTCCAAGGCCAAACCGTCACCTTCCCAACCTACGCCGGAGGCATTGCTCGACATCGTCAACGAGTTCATTCGCGTCCTTGGGCTTTCTGTAGTGGTCCAGGGCCGCAATGACCTCGTAGTGGCGCAAACCGGCACGAACCTCCTCAGGGACATGCTCATCCGCGTGTTGGTCATGTCGAATGGCGTGCAGACACGCCGAGGCGCGCTCGCTTTGCGGAAGGACTTGACGGAGGGCCAGCAGGCAGCGCTCGTCGCCCTCCCCGCTGGATCTACCTGGTCGTCAGTCCACGAACGCACGCGGACGATTGCCGATGCGTTCTTTCCGGTCGCGCACTCGCTTACGGACAGGATAGGCGCAACCTGGCCCGGTCGTTTCGAGCAGGTTACGCGGGCGTACCTGAAGGACAACAAACTACCGATCTGAGCCGTTGGCGCTTCGAAGCGTTCGAGAGTGCCGGCAGGCCCGCTGATAGACTCGCGAGCCACCTGAGTGGCTTGCCGTTTTGGACGCAATGGAAATCGGTCTGGTCGTACTGACGGTGCTTTTGATCGTCACTGTCGTTCTGTGGTGGCGAGCGGCCGCAAGGGCGAAGGCGCGGTATGAAGAGGGCTACAACGCCGGGTTGGGTTTCGGGCGGGAAGACAGCCGGCAGCGGAGCCGATCCGTCAATCTTGGGCAAGTCGTCGAGCACCTCGTGCCGTTCATGCCCGACTTCCCGTTTGATCCGAAGGATGCCCACTTCCTGGGCAACCCCGTTGACTACGTCGTCTTCGCTGGTCTCCGCGAGGACAACCGCGTCCACGAGATCGTCTTCGTCGAGGTCAAGTCGGGCTCGTCAAAGCTCACCGCACGGGAGAAGTCCGTTAGGGACGCGATCGAAAACGGTCGCATTTCCTATTGGGAAGCCCGCGTAAGCCCAGAGCGAGGGCTAGTCGCCGAGCCGGAAGAGTAACGCCAAGCGTTGCTTGTTCGGAGGCTCCCTAATGCCCTGCGGCAGCTGCCTCCAACGCCGCGATGTCGATTTTCTTCATTGCCATCAGGGCCTTCCAAACCTGCACGGCTTCAGGTCCATACATCAGTTGTTGCGCGCGCTTCGGCACGATCTGCCAGGACAGTCCATACCGGTCCTTGAGCCATCCGCACTGGCTCTCAGTGCCGCCACCCGCGGTCAAGGCATCCCACAGTCGGTCAGTTTCCGCCTGGTCTTGCGTCAGAACGAAAATCGAGACAGCCTCGCTCAGCGTGAAATGCGGGCCGCCGTTGATCGCGAGATAGGGCGCTCCGCCGAGACGAAACTCGACTGCAGCGATGGATCCGGGCGTTCCCATCTCGTGGCCTTCCGGATAGCGCTCGATCCGCTCGACCCCGCTCTCCGGCAGCAGCCGGCAATAGAACTCCGCCGCCGGGAGTGCTTGGTCGTTGAACCATAGGCAGGTACGAACCATCACGCGGTCACCCACGCTGCATCCTCACGCGCAAGGTCAGGACTGCCGATCCGTCTCCAGTGCGTCGAGGTCGCTCGCGTCGTGCCGTTCGGCGAGGCCGCTCTTGCTGGCGCGATTCACCCTGCGGCCGCGCTTCACCGCCGGTCGGTTGTGGATTTCCTGCGCCCATCGGACGACGTTCGTGTAGGAGTCCACGTCCAGGAACTCTTTGGAGTCATAGAGGCCGCTCAACACGAGCTGCCCATACCAAGGGTAGGTCGCCATGTCGGCGATGTTGTACGAATCGCCGCTGAGGAACGGCCGCGATGCCAGGTTCCTATCAAGCACATCGAGCTGGCGCTTCACCTCCATCGCGTAGCGGTCGATGGGGTATTCCCACTTCTCCGGCGCGTAGGCGTAGAAGTGGCCAAAGCCGCCGCCGAGATAGGGCGCGGAGCCCATCTGCCAGAACAGCCAAGACATGCACTCCGCCCGCTCTCGGCCATTCGCGGGAACGAACTCGCCGAACTTCTCGGCCAGATAGAGAAGGATTGCAGCGGACTCGAACACCCGCGTGGGCGGCGAGGTGCTGCGGTCAAGGAGACCCGGAATCTTCGAGTTGGGGTTGATTTCGACGAACCCGCTGCCGAACTGATCGCCCTGACCGATGTTGATGAGCCAAGCGTCGTACTCGGCTTCCTCAATGCCTAGCGCGAGCAGCTCTTCAAGCAGAATCGTCACTTTCACGCCGTTGGGCGTGCCGAGGGAGTAGAGCTGAAGCGGATGCTTGCCGACGGGCAGTTCCTTGTCGTGGGTTGCGCCGGCGATGGGCCGGTTGATGCTGGCAAAGCGGCCACCGCTCTCGGCCTCCCACTTCCAGACTTTCGGCGGAACGTATGGGGTGGACTCGGGCATTGAGGGTTCTCCTGGTTTGCAGCGGGCGGGCGAAACGAACTCGTCGGGGCGGCATTGTAAGGAAAGAGCGCTTGTGGCGGGCCTCGGAGCAGCCGATGGAGGGGAAGGATCATATTATGTTGTTCAACATAATTTTCTGCCGCATAATCCAGGGCGATGGAGTTCATCGACCGCATTGAAGAGATGGCTCGGCTTGACACGGCGGTTGCGAAACCGCGTGCCTTCGCTGCGCTCTGGGGGCGGCGACGCGTGGGGAAATCGCGGCTGTTGACCGAGTGGGCGAGCCGGAACGACGGGCTCTACACCGTAGCCGATCGTTCTGCCGCTGCCGTACAACGGCGCTATCTGGCGACGGCGGTGGCGGCGAGGTTCCCCGGCTTCGACGAAGTGGCATATCCCGACTGGCCGGCGCTGCTGCAACGGCTCGATCGGGAGGCTTCAAGCCAAGGATGGCAAGGCCCGCTGATCATCGATGAGTTGCCGTATTTGCTCGCCGCAGAGCCGGGAATGCTCGCGGTGTTGCAGAACTGGCTCGATTCGCCGGATCGGCAGGTCGCGTTGGTGACAAGTGGCTCGAGCATTCGCATGATGCACCGTGCCTTGCTCGACAGCGGCGCGCCACTCTATGGACGCGCGACGGAGGCATTTACCGTGCGCCCACTGCGAGCGGGGTTTCTTGCCGACGTATTCCCGAAGGCAACTCCTCGCGAGTTGGTGTCGGCCTACTCCGTCTGGGGCGGGATGCCGCGCTATTGGGAACTGGCCGAGCCATTCGGCAGCAGTCTGGATGCCGCCGTGGACGCCTTGGCGCTCGACCCTTCCGGGCTCCTCCATCGAGAGCCAGACCGCCTGCTACAGGCCGAGATGCCGTCGGCTACGGCGCTCCGCCCCCTACTCGACGCCATCGGCAGCGGCGCCCATCGCGTGAGCGAGATCGCTGGCGGGATCGGCCGCCCGGCGTCAAGCCTCGCCGGACCGCTCGCGGCACTGGACGAGATGGGCCTCGTCCGACGGGAAATCCCGTTCGGCAGCCATCCGAAGTCCGGCAAACGCAGCTTGTACCAGATCGCGGACCCGTTCCTTCGGTTCTGGTTCCGGGTGGTGGCGCCGAATCGTTCGCTGCTGGCCGAGGCGCCTCGCGAGACCCGCCTTTTGCTCTGGCAACGCCATCGCACGCAGCTTGAAGCGTACGCATGGGAGGAACTGTGTCGCATGGCGGTTCCGCACCTGCACCAGGTCGTGCCGGTCATCGCGGAACTCGGTCCGTTTGCCCCGGGACAGCGCTACTGGCGCGGCAACGACCCCGAACTCGACATCGTGGGGCAGTCGGTTGCTACCCGGAGCTTGCTCGTCGGCGAGGCCAAGTGGAACGCGGTCGGCCCGCGGCAGGCCGCAACCCCGCCACCGCTCGGCAGTCTCCCGACCGGCGACGCCGCGGTTCACGCATTCCTGTTCACGCCGGACGCACCCAAACCTGACCACGACGTGACCGGGATGGTGATCGACGCGGGCATGGTGCTGGACGCGCTGCGCTAACCATCGCCGTCGCCAACGTAGTCAAGCACGCTCTGCTGGAAGTGGGCAACGGGCGATTCCGCGCCGGGGCCGTTCGCAAGCGGCCCTACCTGAAAATGGGGGGAGCGTAGATTGCGTTGGATCTTCTCGCAGATCCACATGTCTTCGATCTGGAAGTCGCCGGATTCCAGCGGATGCCGGTCGGCGTCGGCAAGTCGGTACACGGGCGGCTTCTTCGCAAAACTGGACTTCCGTGTTCCCGCCCGAGCGAGGACCTTGGCGATCCACCCTTTGGGGCTTGCCGGTGCCCAGTTCAAGGTGCGCATTCGGGTGGTTTCGGCATCGATGGGCTCGAGCACCGACGCGGAGATGCCCCAAGGGTTCGGCGTCAGAAACGTCAGCGGGAACAGCGCGACCACGCCGGGATACGTGGCCGGCGAGTGGCCTTGCAGACGCCGTGCGCCGGCGCCGTCCACCATTCGTTCCGTCAGAATGCTGCTCGACTGGGGCGGCCCGTCGCGCTCTGTCGAATACCACAAGGCGTGGCGGCCGGCCGGGTGCCACACGTTGCGGTCGGGATACAGCGGTCCCAAAGTGCCGTCGTGCAGGTAGCCGAGGTGGTAGCCGTCCACGGCGTTCTCGTAGAAGACTTTCCAATTGCAGGATATCTCGTAGGTGATCTCGCCGGCGAACTTCAGGCTGCCGTCTCCAAAATCGTGCGGCCAGGCGTGTTCGGCGAGTCCCGTCACCCACTCGGCGAACGGCTCCGGCGGCGAAGGGTGGGGGTTCACGTACACCATGCCGAGATGCGCGCCAACGGACGCCGGGTGCAGCGAGAGTCCTTCCCGCCCCACGGCGCCGAAGCAGTCAGCCTCGTTCGAGACCGCTCGGAGGCCGCCGGAAAGGTCATAGGTCCAGCGGTGATAGGGGCAGCGAACCACCTTGCCCACGTTGCCCTTCCCCTCCACCACCTCGCAGCCTCGGTGCCGGCAGATGTTGTGGAAGGCGCGAAGCTCGCCCGAATCGTCCCGCAAGACGAAGAGTTGCTGACCTTGAATGCTCGTGGTGAGGAAGTCGCCGGGCCGCGCCAAGTCCGCTTCGATCCCCGCCCACACCCAGGCGCGGTCGAACAAGGTCCGGCGCTCCCGTTCCAGCCATTTGGGATCCGTGTAGGCGTCGGTAGGCAGGAGTTGCCGCGGTCTCTCGAAATCCCGGTTCATTTCCCTTCCACTCCCTGCAAACGCGCACGATTCTCCTGTTCAAGCGCCTCCAGGTGTGCCACGTGGTCGCCTCGGCTCAGGCGGTAGAAGCGCAACACGGCGATGGAGGCGGCATAGAGGCAAGCCAGCAACGGGCCATACCACCAGCCCAGGCGCTCGACCATGTCCCGATCAAGCGTGGCGATCTCTTCCCCGCTTGGGAAGTTGATCACGGCGAGCACCAACCCGCCGAGCCACACGCCCATCCCTGCCGCCACCTTGCCGACGAAGGACAGCGTCGCCATGACGAGGCCCTCCTCGCGGCGCCCCACCGCCACCGCACGGGCATCGACCACGTCCGCCACCATGGATGCGGCCAAGGCACCGGTCATCACCGCAAGGACCACCTGCAGCACGCCAAGCACCACCAGCGCCGGGAACCGTGCCGGGTGCCCGTCGGACGGGAACGCGCCGGTCAGGTCCGCAATCACCGGCCCGCAGACGACCAGAATGGAGAGCACGGAAAACTGGATCATGCGCAGCTTCTTGTCGCTGCCGAGGCCAACGCGAGGCAGCAAAACGATCGCGGCAACCGGCGCCAGCAACTGCGCCGCCAGAATCGTGCGTATCTCCTCGCTGCCAAGGCCCCAGAACCAAGGCTGCATGTACGCCCAAAGCGCGCTGGAGGTGCCGCCGGCAATCGCCCCCAGGGCCGCGCTCGCCACCAGGATGATCAAATTGCGGTCGCGCAGCGTCGCCGCCATCTCGGCGAGTGCTCGGCCACCGGACTGCGTGCGGGGAGGCGGCTTCGCGAGGGCAGGGATGCGTCGGTGGGTGGCCGCCGCGGCCAGCGCGAGGCAGAGGCACACCGCGAGGGCCGCGACAGCACCGGCGTCTTCGTAGCCGGCCCGACGCAGGACGCCTGCCCCGTCCGGGTAGTCCGGCGTGTCGGCCAGCCACCAGGCATACATCGCCACCGAGATGAGCGTGCCGAAAAACCACGCGGCACCTACCGAATAGTTCATGAGCCTCGTACGCTCGTCGTAGTCCGGCGCGAGCTCTGGCAAGAGCGCGTTGAACGGCACCGAATGCATCGTCAGCGACAGTCTGAGGCCCACGGTGAAGACGAGCAGCCACGCGAACGTGCCGGCTTCCGACAGTTCCGGCGGCACCCACAGGGCGTAGTAGCAAACCGCAACCGGTACCACGGAGGCATACAGCAGCGGGTGGCGGCGGCCAAGACGGCTGCGGATGTGATCCGACCAGCGTCCTACCAAAGGATCCGAAACCGCGTCGACAACCAATGCCAGCAGCAGCGCGAAACCCGCGAGCGAAGGGTCGAGGCCCACCACTTGGCTGTAGTAGATCAGCAGGAAGAACGCGATGCCGTTACTGACGAGCCCCAAGGCAGTGCCGGATGCGCCAAAAGCCAGAGTATTGGACGCAAGTCGCATCAAGCGCCCCTGTCGCCAGGAGAACGCGCGCCGGCACGAATGAACGCGAACAGGAGATCCATGGTCGCTTGGCGCATGCTCGCCTCCTGTCCCTTCCGTCCCTCGCAGTGTACCGTTCGTCCCAACATTTTCGGGAGACTTGAGGGACCGAGCAAGAGCGACAGCGCTACCACCGCGACGGCGTCGTGCATTTGCCGGGTTTCCTCGACGACGACTGGCTCGGGCGACTGGAGGCGGCCTACGCGGAGGAAATGTCGGTCGATCAGACAGAGCTCCACGTGGTGGATTTCCATGCGCTCGCACCGATGATCGAGGCGACCGGCGCCGAGTTCGTCACTCCGGGCGTCGAGTCGGCGACGGGCGACTCTGCATCAACAGCTTCAACTGGCGGCGGCTGCCAAGATTGGCGGCCCTTTGCTGCGGGCCGCCGCTGCCGGAGAGGATCGCGAGTCTCATGCAGTCGCAGCGAATCAACTTCTACGGCGAACAACTGTTCCTCAAGGAAACAGGCTCGCTGCACCGCACGGCGTTCCACCAACACACGCCCTACTTCCACGTGATCGGCGAGAAGTGCTGCACCGTCTCGATTCCGCTCGACGCCGTGAACGCCGACAACGGCATGATGGCGTACGTCCGGGGCTCCCACCGCTGGCAGCGCCATGCCCCCAACGGCTTCGTGACCCCAATTCCGCTATACGGAACCCCTTTGCCGAAGCTGCCGGACATCGAAGGCGACAACGCCGGGTACGACATCGTGCATTACGCCACCGAGCCCGGCGACATCATCGTCCACCACGCCAACACGGTGCACAGCGCAAGCGGCAACACCACCGACCGAGACCGACGCGCCCATTCGCTTCATTACCTCGGCGACGATGTCCGCTACCGGGAACGCCAAGGGATGGCGCTGGACCTCGGCAAGTCGCCCACCCTCAAGGAAGGCGATCGCATGGACAGCGAGGAACTCCCCTTGGTGTGGTCACGGGAGCAAGGCTACGTGGCCGCGTGAGAGTCGCTACTCGCTACCGTCGATGGCGGCGATCATGTGCTCCACGCGACGCGTCGCGCGGTTTGCATCGCCGTTTCTGAGTGCCTGTACCGCCCGCTTGCAGTGCTCGAGAGCAACGTCGATGCTCTCTGCGGCCTCGGAATCCTCCGCTTCCTCCGCAGCGCTCGCCGCTCGACGGAGGACTTTGCAGGCGCGTGGCACCGTCCCCATCATCCTGACGGCGTTGCCGTCACCTTCGCGTGCGAGTTCGATAGCTTGCTGAAGGTCGTCGGCGACGTCCGCGGTCGCCGGTGCCGCAAGCAGCAGTGCTGCGATGGCAAGTCCAAGTGCGTGCTTCATTTCTTTCCCCCGGTGCCTCGAGTTGCTCGATGCCGGCTTTGAGCCAAAGGGGGCGATGTGGGCGCGGTGGCGTCTCCGAAGCGGCCACGGCCTTGCTGGCAATGCACTCGCAACCCCATGCCAGGCAAGGTGGTGGCGTTTTGGGCGTCATCTAACCGTGAGTCGATCCCCAAAAAGGCGGTTGGCCGTGTCCAAAGATTACCACGCCCATCGCCACACGTCAGCGACCAAACCCATAGGCGACCCGCGCGGGCGTTAGAATGCGTAACGATGCAAACCTCCCCACCGGAAGTGGAAGCTCCGGCGCCGCGTTCAGTCCGCCATTGGCAAGGGCTGCAAGGTGCTGCCGGCAGTCTTGAACTGGCGAACCTGGCCGCGGCTTCGCGGCGCCTGTTCGTGTGCGTTGCCGCCGACGCGGAAGGCGCCGTGCGCGCGCGTGAGGAGATTGGCTGCTTTGCGCCCGACGACCTTCCGGTTCACGCCCTGCCGGAGTGGGAGACGCTCCCCTACGACCACTTCTCGCCGCATCAGGACATCGTCTCCGAGCGGCTCGCGACGCTGCACGAACTGCCGCGCCTGCACCACGGTGTGCTGGTGGTTACGGCGGCGACGCTGGTGCAGCGCCTGGCGCCGGTGCGGTTCGTGCAGGAGCAATCGCTAGTGGTGGAGGTGGGGCAGACGTTGAACCTCGCCGCCGAGCGCGAGAGGCTGGCGCGAGCTGGCTATCGCGCCGTGTCCACGGTGGCCGAACGCGGCGAGTTTGCGGTGCGGGGCTCGTTGCTCGACATCTTCCCCATGGGTGCGCCCAACCCCGTGCGAGTGGACCTGTTCGACGACGAAGTGGACAGCCTGCGGACGTTCGATGCCGACAGCCAGCGCACCATTGCCGAAACCGAGGCCGTGCGCGTGCTGCCGGCCTTGGAAGTGCCGCTCGATGTCGACGGCGTTGCCCGCTTCCGCGCCAAGTGGCACACCACCTTCGACGTGGATGTGCGCCGCTGCCAGATCTATCAGGAGGTGAGCGAGGGGGTCGCGTCACAGGGCGTGGAGTATTACCTGCCGCTCTTCTTCGAGACCACGTCCGTGCTCACCGACCACTTGCCGGAAGACGCCGTGCTGGTGGTGGAGGACAACACCGAAGCGGCAGTGGCGCACCACCTCGCGGACGTGGGGAGGCGCTACGAGTCGCTGCGGCACGACATAGAGCGGCCCATTCTTCCGCCATCGGAGCTCTGCTTGACGAGCGACGAGCTACGCCAGCGGATGGCTCCCTTCGCCCGCATCTGCCTCGACAAGACCGGCGAGAAACGCCGCGGTCGGGTGGCGTTTGCCAGTCGGGAACTGCCGGAACTGGCGGCAAATCACCGCGCTCGCGACCCCATGCGCAGCCTGCGGGCGTTCGTCGGCAATGCGTCGGCGCGGATCGCGCTCACGGCCGAGAGCGCCGGTCGGCGGGCGCATCTGGACGATCTGCTGCGCCGCGCCGGCATCGTTACCAACGAGATCGACGACATCCGCGAATTCCTGCGTGGCACCGAGGCGCAGCAAGACGCGAGCCGTCCGGTGCTGGCGGTGGCGCCGCTCGAACGCGGCCTCTGGCTGGGCGACATCGCCATCGTCACGGAGACGGAGATCCTTGGCCACCGCCACGAGAGCGCCGCCGAAGCGGGCCGGCGTGCCGGGGTGGACCCGGACGCGGTCATTCGCCATATGACCGAACTGAACATCGGCGCGCCCGTGGTGCATCTCGACCACGGCGTGGGGCGCTATCGCGGGCTCGTCACCCTCACCATCGACGGCTATCCGATGGAGTTCCTGTGCCTCGAATACGCCGAAGAGGCCAAGGTCTACGTGCCGGTGACTGCGCTGCATCTTGTTTCCCGCTACACCGGCGCGGGTGAGGAGAACGCCCCGCTCCACCGGCTCGGCTCCGATCAGTGGGACAAGGCCAAGCGCCGCGCTGCGGAGAAGGTGCACGACGTGGCGGCGGAGCTGCTCGACATCTACGCCCGCCGCGAGGCGTCCGAGAGCTTCGCCTTCGGTGCCCCGGCGGACGACTACCAACGCTTCTGCGAACAGTTCCCCTTCGATGCGACGCCGGATCAGGCCACGGCCATCGATGCTGTGATCGACGACCTCACCTCCCGCCGCGCCACGGATCGCCTGATCTGCGGCGATGTCGGCTTCGGCAAGACGGAAGTGGCCATGCGGGCCGCGTTCCTGGCGGTGCAGAGCGGCAAGCAGGTGGCGGTGCTGACGCCGACAACGCTCTTGGCGCAGCAGCACTTCGAGACCTTCTCGGACCGCTTCGCGGATTGGCCCATAAGTGTGGGTGCCGTCTCCCGCCTGCGCGCCGACAAGGAAGTGAAGGCGCTGGCCGAAGAGCTCGCGAACGGTCGCCTCGATGTCGTCATCGGCACCCACCGCCTGCTCTCGGCACAGTTCCGCTTCCGCAATCTCGGCCTCATCGTCATCGACGAGGAGCACCGCTTCGGCGTGCGACAGAAAGAACGCCTGAAGAGCCTGCGGGCGGAAGCCGACGTGCTGACACTCACCGCGACGCCCATTCCGCGCACGCTGAACATCGCCATGAGTGGCTTGCGGGACCTTTCCATCATCGCCACCCCACCGGCGCGGCGGCTGGCCATCAAGACCTTCGTCATGCGCCGCTCGCGCAGTCTCGTAACCGAAGCCGTTAGCCGGGAGCTCGCGCGCGGCGGCCAGGTGTTCTACGTCCACAACGAGATCCGCTCCATCGAACGGGTGGCCGCGGAGATCAAGGAACTTGCGCCCCAGGCGCGCATCGGCGTCGGTCACGGTCAGATGCCGAAGCGCGAGTTGGAACGGGTGATGACCGACTTCTACCACCGCCGGGTGAACGTCCTGGTCTGCACCACCATCGTCGAGAACGGCCTCGACATCCCCAACGCCAACACCATCGTCATCGAGCGGGCAGATCGCTTTGGGCTCGCGCAGCTACACCAGTTGCGCGGCCGGGTGGGCCGCTCGCACCGCCAGGCCTATGCCTATCTGCTCACCCCAGACCCCCGCGAGATGACGCCGGATGCCCGCAAGCGGCTCGACGCCATCGAGACCTCCGGTGAACTCGGCATCGGCTTCACCCTCGCCACCCATGACCTCGAGATCCGCGGCGCCGGCGAGCTCTTGGGGGATGACCAGTCCGGTCAGATCGAGACCATCGGCTTCTCCCTCTACATGGACATGCTCGAACGCGCCGTCAAGGCCATCCGCTCCGGCACGACGCCGAACCTCACCGAACCCCTCGACACCAGCCACGACGTGAACCTGCACGTGCCGGCGCTGATACCGGACGACTATCTGCCCGACGTTCACATGCGCCTCATCATGTACAAGCGCATCAGCAACGCGGCGACGGTAGAGGCCCTCGACGAACTCAAGATCGAGATGATCGACCGCTTTGGCCTGCTGCCCGATCCGCTCCGCAACCTGTTCCGTACCACCGCGCTGAAGGTCGCCGCCGGCGCCATCGGCATCGCACGCATCGACGTGGGAAGAGGCGGCGGCCGCCTCGAGTTCGCCCCGGACCCGCGAGCAGATGCCCTTGCACTGGTGCGTTTGGTGCAGGCGGAACCCGGCACCTACCAGCTCCAAGGAGGCGCCCGCAACGAATCCACCAGTCGCCTGCGCATGTCCCGGTCGCTCGAGGAGCCCGAGAAGCGGTTCCAGTTCGTGGAGGAACTCGTGGAGCGGCTCACGCCGAGGGAGGAAGGTGAGGAGGCTTCTCCGGGCCTTGCGTCCATGGATGCCGAAGCCGGCCGCTGGGCCACCCGCGCTGCGGGTGCGTAGCTACTCTGGAGCGAGGGCGTCTCGACGCGCCCGAAGCGCGCGCCCAAAGACCCTAGGGGTCTTCCTCGTCCTGACGCTGGCAGGCGCAGCGACCGTGGCGGCGGTCCTCCCCACCGAAGTCGAACGCATGCGAGATGCCCTGTGGGTCCGAGTGGAAATGATCGCGTTCACGCGGGACGACACCGGCACTGCGCCAGAGCATCTAGTGGCACACCTGCACCTGCCGAATCAGACCATCGCGCGCGCCGTCGTGCCGCGGGAGGAGCCTCCGCATGGCTGCGGCTACGGTGCCGCGCCGCCGGCATCGCCAGTTCTCCTAACCCCCGCCGGCCGGCCAGAACGCCCCGCCTGGATGAAGCCCATCCCCCATCCCGACTGCGAAGGCATCGGCGAGCAACCTGCTCTGCCCCGCACCTATTGGCCCGCCATCCCCATCACGGCATTCGGCAACGACTTCCATTCCGCCGCTCTGCACTCCTGCTTCGAGGATGGCCGCACGCCGCGCTTCCCTGCCGCTAGCCGTGCCGTGGTAGAACCGGACGACGAGACCCTTGCACAATGGAAAGCACGGGACCAGGCGCAAATGCACTACGAGGAATTGCGCGAGGCGATGCTTCAAGTCTGGTCCGGGGTTCGTTCGCTGCAAGGCGTTCGCGACACCCTCGCCCGGCAATTCCGCGTCCTCGCCGCCGGTGCATGGCGGCAGCGCACCGAACCGCCCCGCTCCGCCACGTCCATGCTGGTGCAGCTCGGCCCAAAACGCGCCAACGGCCGACACGAGATCGAGGGCACGCTGAGGTTAACCGCCCGCCCCTATCCTCAGTTCGAGGTGCTCCTGACCCGGGCTCTGCCTAGCGGGGGCCTCGCGCTCATGCAGGAGAACCGCCGCCTCGCCGACGGCGAACTGCACTATCTCGACCATCCGGCATTCGGCCTTCTGGTGCAGATCGACCCCATCGAGGAGCCGCCAGAGCTAGCCGCCGCCCTCGAGGAACTCGGCTACGAGCCGCGCTAGCGGAGCTTCGGCACGCGCAATCACACCCCGAATGCCGGCCGCGTCGATGGCACCCTCGCCTCGTCCCGCCGCCGGATTCACCACCACACAGACGCCGGCATAGGCAATGCCGAGCTCCCGCGCCAGGGCCGCCTCCGGCATGGCGGTCATCCCCACCAGCGTGCAGCCATCGCGCTCCATGCGATCGATCTCCGCCGGGGTCTCCAGGCGAGGGCCTTGCGTGACGCCATAAACGCCCCCATCCCGCACCGCGATCCCTGCCCGCGCCGCCGACTGACGAATCCGCGCCCGAACCGAGGCAGCAAACGGCTCACCAAACTCGATGTGCCGCACACCTTCCTCCGGCGCAAAGGTGTGCTCCCGCCCCCAGGTGTAGTCGATCAGGTCATGCGGAATCGCAAAGTCGCCATCCGCAAGCGTCCGATCGATCCCCCCCACCGCAAACACGGCAAGCGCCTCCCGCACTCCGCAACGCTTGAGAAAGTGCATGTTGGCCCGGTAATTCACCCGATGCGCCAGAAACTCCCCGCGCGCACCGTGGCGATTGACGAAGATGGCATCGGTGCCCGGATACTTCGCGGCATGGCTAGCCCGACCAAAGGGCGTAACCAGCTCTTCCTCGGCCACGGCCTCGCCGGGAGTACCAGCCAGCCGCATCGTCCCGCCAATGATCGCGGTGTGGTAGGTCATGTGTTTCCCCTGCGTTTGGTGCGTTCCCGGGCCACACCATCAGTCGGCTGCGGACCGGCCGTGCGGGAAGTTCGACCGGAGATCAGGTTGCTGTGCCACAGAAGGAGCTTGGAGAAGGAGACCGATCGTGGTGGGAGTCTGTCGGCGAAGAGGATGAGGTTGCCTAGCTGGGGATTCCGTGCGGAGGGAGCGGTCAGGCCCAACGGGGCGTCGGAGCGATCATGGATGGCTCTCGCCAGTTCCTGCGTCGGCGCATCCTCGTCTCCCCAAGGGTAGCTATGCCAATCGCCTGTCATCTCCTGGACGGTCGTCTCTACCGTGGCGAGCTGTGGTGGGCGGGCATCGACGACGGGGTTGGGCCCCAGATCTATGCTGTATTCGACCACGACGTGTCGGTCCCGAGGAGATGGCACCGCATCGCCGAACCAGTGGCCAAGCACGTCACGGGCCTCGAACCGAGCGAGCACTTGGTCCGATGCGAAGTACATCACTTGAAGGTTGCCTGGATTGAATCGTGTGGGATGCTCGCGGGCGAGCGGGGGCTCGAACTGGTAGCGCTCCTCGACGGATCGGTACCAGAGGATTTGGGCGAGGCGGATGAGAGGGAGCTCGCCGGCGCGAGCGTGGTTCAACTGAATGAACCGTCCCGAACCGCTACCTCGATGGCCGTAACAAGCATGCAAAGACGCTGGCGCGAATGCTCGCCGCCCGTGAGCATTGCTTCCGGAGACCAGCCGCCCAGATCGATGCGAGGCGAATTCATCCAACGCTGCTCGTCCGATTGCGCTTCTGCCTGCGCCGCCACGTCGTCGCTCAGCACGATGCGCTCTTCGACTTCCAAGGACGGCGTGTTTCTTTGCTCCTCGGTGGGTCCGACCCAGAATTGCGGTGGTGTCGCCGATGCTGGCGCAGGGAGCGCGTTTGTACAGAAAAGGCGGTGAATGCGTTCACGGAGCGCCTTCTCCGTGATGTTGGCGGCAGCTGCAGGTTCGGTGGTCATGCTCGAAGTGTAGAGCCAGGAGGCGTGCCTTTCAAATTTCGCGGCCAAGCGTTTCCGCGGAAGACGTTTTCCGCCATCTACCACAAAAATCTTCAATACTTAGACTGATGGGAATGGTACGCACCGTCGCCAGTCAATGGAAGTTGCGGGAACGGAAAGCCGTTTGGTCCGCGGCCACCATGTCGCCCGAAAGTCCTGCGAGGAGGTGGCTCAGGTTTCGCACTTCGCCGGCGAGGACGTGGATGACCTCTCCCTCGCGTTCCACGACGCCCTTCACGGCGATTAGGCGGGATTGCAGGAGGGCGGCGCGGAAGGCGTGCAGCACCCGGTTCCAGACCACGATGTTGCTGTTGCCGGTTTCGTCTTCCAAGGTCATGAAGACGACCCCGGATGGGCCACTCGGACGCTGGCGGCAGGTGACGACGCCGGCCACCTCGATGAACTGGCCGTTGCGGGAGTCCTTGAGTTCGAGTGCGGAGCGGCAGCCGCGGAACTCGCCGGCGGAGCGCAAGAGGGCCATCGGATGCGGCCCCAAGGTGAGGCCGAGATAGCGGTAGTCCGCCAGCAGTTCCTGGCCCACCGCTGGCGCCGGCAACTCTACTTCAGTGCGATACGGTGCCTGCTTGCCGTTTGCGGCCGTTTCCAAGTGCGTGGGGCGGGCCACTCCAGCGGCGTCCCAATGCGCCTGATGGCGGTGTCCGCTCAGGCTCTCAAGCGCACCGGCACGGGCCAGCACCGTCAGTTCCCTGGCTTCGAGGCATCCGCGTCGCGCCAGATCGTCGATGTCGCAAAACGGCTGTTGCGACTCGATGGAGAGCGCCGTTTCCTCCCGCAGCCCCTTCACTTGTCGTAAGCCCACCCGGATCGCCCCGGATTCGAGCCGATAGTCCCAGCCGCTCGCCTGCACATCGGCGCCACGCACCTCGATCCCGTGCGCCTGAACGTCCTGCACGAGCTGCGAGGGCGTGTAGAACCCCATCGGCTGGCTGTTCAGCAGTGCGCAGCAGAACACCGCCGGTTCGTGGCACTTGAGCCAGGCGGAGACATAGACCAAGAGGGCAAAGCTGGCGGCGTGCGATTCTGGGAAGCCGTATTCGCCGAAGCCCTGGATTTGCCCCCACACCCGCTCGGCAAACTCCTGCTCATAGCCGCGTTCGAGCATCCCATCGATGAGCTTGCGCTCGTACTTTTCGAGCCCGCCACGCCGCTTCCACGCCGCCATGGCGCGCCGCAGACCGTCTGCCTCCCCCGCCGTGAAGCCGGCGGCCACCATGGCGAGCTCGATAACCTGTTCCTGGAAAATGGGGATGCCCAGAGTGCGTTCCAGCACCCTCTTCACCGCTTCGCTCGAATAGTCCGGCTCCTCCTCGCCCCTGCGCCGGCGCAGATACGGATGCACCATGTTGCCCTGAATCGGCCCCGGCCGGACGATGGCCACCTCGATCACGAGGTCGTAGTAGTTCTCGGGCTTCAGCCGCGGCAGCATCGACATCTGCGCCCGGGACTCCACCTGAAAGACGCCGACGCTGTCGGCTTTTTGCAGCATGGCGTAGGTGGCAGGGTCTTCCGGCGGAATGTGCGCCATGGCCGACGGCGGCTGCCCGAGCATGGCCAGCGCCTTGCGAATGGCCGTGAGCATGCCGAGGCCGAGCACGTCCACCTTCAGAAGGCCCAGAGATTCGAGATCGTCCTTGTCCCACTGGATGACGGTGCGATCCTCCATCGCCGCGTTCTCGATGGGCACGAGTTCCGCCAGCGGCCCCGCCGAGATCACGAAGCCGCCCACATGCTGCGAGAGGTGACGCGGAAAGCCGACGATCTCACGCACCAGATGCAGGAACTGTCGCACCGAGCGCCCCTTGGGATCGATTCCGGCGGCAACGAAACGCTTCTGCATCTCGCTCTTGTCGTCCCACCAAGCCATCGATTTCGCCAGCACGTCGAGCAGAGAGGAATCGAAGTCGAGTGCCTTGCCGACATCGCGGATGGCGCTGCGCAGCCGGTAGGTGATGAGCGTGGCGGCAAGGGCGGCCCGATGGCGACCGTATTTGGCGTAGATGTACTGGATCACCTCCTCGCGCCGCTCGTGCTCGAAATCCACATCGATGTCCGGCGGTTCGTTGCGTTCCTTGGAAACGAAGCGCTCGAACAGAAGGTGCATCCGTGCCGGATCCACCTCGGTGACGCCAAGGCAATAGCACACGGTGGAATTGGCGGCAGAGCCTCGGCCCTGGCAGAGGATGTTGCGGCTGCGGGCAAAGCGGACGATGTCCTCCACCGTGAGGAAGAAGAACTCGTAGCGAAGTTCGGCGATGAGAGCCAGTTCCTTCTCGATCAGCTCCTGAACATGCGCCGGAATCCCTTCGGGCCAGCGCTTGGCCGCGCCCTCTTCCGTGAGTCGCCGTAGCCAAGCGCCTGGGGAAAAGCCCATGGGCACCAGTTCGCGAGGGTATTCGTAGCGGAGTTCATTCAAGGAGAAGTGGCAGCGGTCGGCGATGGCGGCGGCCTCAAAAAGCATCTCCTGCGGATAGATTTCGAGCAGCGTGGACACGGGCTTGAGGTGACGCTCGCGGTTCTGGTGCAGGCCGGTGCCAAGCTCGTGCACGCTCGACTTCAGCCGCACGGCGGTGAGCACGTCCTGCAAGGGCTTGCGCTCGGCAACGTGCATGACGGCGCCGTTGCTCGCCACCACCTTGGCGCCAAGACGGGTGGACAACGTCAGCGCCCGGGCGGCGCGTTCAAGATCTTCCTGCTCGCGGAAGAGTTCGAGCAGAATCCAGAAATCCTTGCCGCAGCGGCTCTGCACCGCCCTGCCGGCTTCCAGCACGTCCGGGAACGGGCCCGCGCCCGGAATCCACAGTGCCAGGCATTCCTGAACGATGGCGAGGTCGTCCACCGTCAGTTGGTATTCGCCTTTCGGTGCCCGGCGGCGGGCGCGGGTGATGAGCGTCGAGAGCTGTCCGTAGGCGCTTCGGGTGGGCGCAAGCAAGGCGAGATGGGCGCCGGTTTCCAAGTGGAATTCAGCCCCGACGATGAGCTTGATGCCGAGCGCCGAAGCCGCCATGTGTGCCTTGACGACGCCGGCAACGGAGCACTCGTCGGTGATGGCGATGGCGCGGTAGCCGAGTGCATGGGCCGCTTGCACCATCTCCTCCGGGTGCGATGCGCCGCGCAGGAAGGAATAGTTGGAAACGGCGTGGAGTTCAGCAAAGGTTTCAGGCGAAGTAGCCATGCAGGAACCACCTTTCTTTCTCTTCTCGAAAGAGCCAGCATTGCCGGCCATCCCTTGCCGTGGCGACGAAGTAGTCCCGTGCCACGGCGCTGTCCCACCAGCCGGTCTCGATGCGCTCGCATTCGCCGAGGAGGGTGAAGTCGCCCCGTCGCACGGGCTCCGGTGCCGGCAACAGCCAGATGGGCCGCAGCGGAAGCGTGCCTTGCCGGGACAGCCCGCCCTTGTCGTGCATCTGCCGCACATGGCGGATGCCCCAAGCCCGCTCCGGGCGGTGATCGTCCACCACCCGAATGCCGTGCAGGGCATCCTCGCCAAGCCTCGCCGCCAGACGGTCCACGAGTTCGAGCGCAGCGGAATCGCCATGAATTCCAGCCCCCGGCACCTCTGGCAACAGCGGCCGGGTGACGGCCTTGAGGAGCCGCAGAGACTCCGCCCGCAGCGAGACGCTCATCACCTCCGAAGGCGGACGGAATCCCTCGAAGCGCAGCCGAGTGTGATCGAACAGCGCCCCAGCATCGCTGCGCGGACGGGCAAAGCGCACGGCAAGGGAGGCTTCCTCGCCGTGCAGCGCAGTGAAGGTCCAGACGATCTCGCTGGCGCCCAGACGGCGGGATGCGAGCCAGGAAGCCAGTTCACCCGCCAGCCGTCGAACCGGGAACAGGAGCGCATTGCCGTCCTGCACGGAACTGACGAGATGCACCACTGAGGCAAAGGTTTCGGTCGGCACGAGGAGGTCTTGGGGGTCGGGGACGCGGCCCACAAGCCGGTCCAGATAGGCGAGGAGTTCGGGATCGAAGCGCTGTCCGAGTTCCGTCGCCGGCAGCGCAAGCACCTGCCCCAGACTCATGACGCCCATGTTGGCGAATCGCTCGATGGCATCCGGCTCCAGATGCGTGCAAGCGAGCGGCACGGCCTGAAGCGACGAAGTGCCGGCCCGCGCCAGTACCGTGGCGGCCAACGGCGTATCCGCCGTTGCCAGCCGCAGTTCGTGGCCCAGCTCCCGATATAGCGCCCCCGCCTCCTTGCAAAGCGCCGCCAAGCCGCCGAAGAGACGCAGGCTGCGACCCACTTCGAGCAGCAATCCATCCGGCTCGGCCAAGCTGACATGGGAGGTAAAGCGCCAGGCAACTTCGGCCAAGAGGCTGAGGCGGGCATCTTCTGCCGAAGCGTCGCGCGGGCAGCAGACGATGTCCGCACAGATGCCCACAGCCGTCGCCTGCGAAGAGCCCGGCAAGACGCCAGCCGCTGCAGCAGCAGCGTTCAGCGCCAGAACCTTGCCGTCTTCGATGAGCGCGACGGGCACCTCGGCATCGCCGGTCAGCCGGCGGATGCACACCTCCAGCTTCAGGCGGGGGAAATGCACACCCAGCCAACGCTCATTCGCCATCGGCGCGCTCTTTGGATCAGGCGGATTCGGCAACCGGCACCAGTGACAGCCTTCCTGCTTCGCGACGCCCAAGCGGTGCGTCGAGTTCCACCTCGATTCCCTCTACCGGCCAGCCGCTCCGACGCTTGCGGATGTCAAGCCGCAGGCGGCTTGCCGGCGGCGAAGGCAAGGACGTAGCCTCGATGCGAAGTTCTGCGGGGGATGCATGGCCGGCAGCCGATGCAGGACGGAACAGCGTCGCCCAGGCGCCGCCCTTGCGTGCCGCCAGTTGCAGGCGGCGAATGTCGGCAAAGCGCAGCCGCGATTCGCTCAGCCAGCCGAGTGCCGCGCAGCAGGAGGCGGTGGCAAGGGTTTGCTCGAACGCCCACAGCGCTTCGCGATGGTCCTTCGGAAAGACCAGCAGCACCTTGCCGAGATCAACGCCAAGCCGCTCAAGCGCCGGCGCATAGGGAACGTGCGGCGGATTGATCCAGACGATCCAGCGATTCTCGCTCTCAGAGAGCCCCTTGAGCGCCGGCGCCAAAAGCCGCAGTTCGCCAATGCCACTCGCCGCGCAGAGCAGTTCGCTGAGGCCGGCACGCGGCCAGCCTCCGTGCAGTTCGTCATCAAGTCCGGGAAAGCCGGTGGCGAGGCAATCCTCACCCCGCGAGCGTTGCGACAGCCGCCCCCGACGGAGAAGGTCGGAAAGAAAGCGCACCTCCATGCCTTGTCCTCTGTTCTTTCATACAGGGACAAGGCACGATACATGCGTTTTCGTACAGTATCAAGGCATGTCTTTAGTCGCGGATGAACTCCCGGATCACCTCGCCCGGGCGGTTGCCCGTGTATTGGCCGTTTTGGATCACGACCTTGCCGGCCACCAGCGTTGCATCGTAGCCACGACTCTTGACCACGAGGCGGCCGCCGTTGTGAGGGAAGTCGTTGACGTACTCGGGGTGGCAGGAAGTGAGGTTGTCGTAGTCGATGACGTTGATGTCGGCGTGCCAGCCTTCGCGCAGTTCGCCGCGCTCCTTGAGGCCCAGCACCTCCGCCGACTTGCCGGAGATGCGGTGCACCGCCTCCTCGAGCGAGTACACGCCGCGGTCGCGGGTGAGTTCGCCGAGCAGGAAGGTGGGCGAGTCGGCATCGGTGAACTGGCCCACATGGGCACCGGCGTCACCGAGCATCGGCACCACGTGCGGCAGGCGCATGTAGTTCCACTGGTTCTCAAGCGCGCCGCCGAAGGCCCACAGGTTCCACAGCTCCTTGCCTTCGGAGGCGATCAGGCGTTCGACATAGACATCCACCGGGTCCTTGCCGGCGTCATCGGCCAGTTTCTGCAGGTTGCGGTTGTTCTCGAGGTCGAAGTCCGGGAACTCGTCGGTGCCCATCGGGTGCAGAATGCGCGCCACCTCGCCGAAGCCGCCGTTTTCCTTCGCTTCCGTCACCAGCTTCTCGCGGGTGGCAGGGTCCTTGAGCGCAGCCACCCGGTCGGCAATCGACGGCAGCTTCATCAGTTCCTGCCATGCGGGGGTGCGCAGGAACGCCTGCTGGGCAAGGCCAAAGAAGGAACCGCTCGGTCGCGTATGGCAGATCCCGGTGACGCGCTTGCCGTCCTGATTGTTGCGCTCGAAGAACTCGGCCCAGCGCGCGACGCCGCCGTCGCCGTCCGGGCCCGTGCCGCCCGAAAACAGCACTTGGCAGCCGATTTCGGCACCGGTCTCGAACATCTGGCGTTCGATGTCGTAGCGCGTTCGCATGTCCGGCGCCACCTGGAACATCCCGCCGCGACCGCCCGCGTCGACCACGGCTTGCTGAATGGCGCGGGTTTCGCGGGGATCGGCCCAGGTTCCGGGGGTGAGGCGACCGTCGGGGACACGGTGGCCCAAGAAGCGCGAGGTGGAGAAGCCAGCCGCGCCGCCTTCGACGGATTCCTTGACGAGTTCGACGATGCGCTTGAGTTCGCGGTCGTCCGCCTGCACGCCTTCGTCGCAGCTCTTGTCGCCCATGGCCTCGAAGCGAATCGCCGAGTGGCCGCACATGCCCACCACGTTGAGGGTGGGCTTGAGCGACTGCACGCAGTCGAGGTATTCGCCGAAGGTGGTCCAGTTCCAGGGCAGGCCGTCCATGATGGCGTCGGCGGCGATGTCCTCCACCGCCTCCATCAGCTCCGCCAGATAGCGCCGGTTGTCCTTGCCGCAGGGCGCGAACGTGACGCCGCAGTTGCCGATCAGCGCGGTCGTGACGCCGTGGTACGAACTCGGCCGCATCTCCGGATCC
>VXSY01000255.1 GCA_009837725.1 Gammaproteobacteria bacterium
GTCGTGACTTGACGAACTGACGCAAGGGCCGCAACGCCCCTACGCGTCCGTAGCCGATTCCAGCGCTGCGTTTCAACGCATTCCTCGTAGGGAATGGACTTGCCCCGTCGCGTTTCGGATCCGTCGATGCGTTCAATACGGGCTCGCGGACCTCGGAAGGACGTGTCCCGCCCTCCATCGCGCCGATGGGCGCGTAATCCGAGTCCATCGGCAAAATTCAAAGACGGGGGGACAAGCCCCGTCCCACGAAGCCGTGGTTCTGCAGGCTGCTACGATTGGTGTTGAGGTGCCGAAGTTCTCCCGGGGGAGGTCAATGGCAAGGAAAAGGAACGGCGCGGCGGGGGCTGAAGCGGCGAAGGTCGAAGGAAGGCAGCGGCCGCAGCTTCGTACCACCATCGCGGTACAGGGTTCGCGGGTTCATAACCTGAAGGACATCTCCGTGGAGATTCCACGGGATCGGCTTGTGGTCGTGACGGGGCTTTCCGGGTCTGGCAAGTCTTCGCTGGCTTTCGACACCATCTATGCGGAAGGCCAGCGGCGTTACATGGAGTCGCTGTCGAGCTTTGCCAAGCGCTACATCGCGCAGGTGGAGAAGCCGGATGTGGATTTCGTCTTTGGCCTCTCTCCCGTCGTTTCCATCGAGCAGAAGACGATTGCTCGCAACCCGCGTTCCACCGTCGGCACGCTCACCGACATCGCGAGCTATCTGAACCTGCTGTTTGCCACCATTGCCGACGGGCACTGCCCGTACACCGACGAACCGGTGCCCATTCGCTCGGCGGCGCAGATCGTCGAGGCGATCCTGGCACTGCCGAACGGGGCCGAAGTGGAACTGCTCGCACCGATCTTCGAGGTCTATGGCGAGACGCCGGAGTTCCTGTTCACCGAGGTGCGCAAGCAAGGCTGCCGGCATGTTGAGATCGATGGGGAGCGTGTGGACCTCAACGAGGATCCGCCCGACTCGCTGCCGCCCGGTGCGCGGCTGTCGGCGCTCGTGGATCGCTTCGTCGTCGCACCGGATGTGGAAAAACAGCTCAAGGCCGGCGTCGAGCATGCCTTGCGTGTAGGCGATTCGCTCCTGTTCGCGCGGGTGGTGGGCGGTGCCACGAAGAAGCGCATGGCTACGTTTGCGAGGGAGTTCGGCAGCGCCGCGCACGGCCTCGTGTACGGCGACATCGTTCCCGACTTCTTCATGTTCAACAACCCCGAAAGCGCGTGCCGCACCTGCGGTGGCATCGGCATGGACAAGCGCACGCACCAAGACCTCTTGATCTCGAACCCGGAACGTTCCATCCGCGACGGCTGCTTCCTGCGCGACGCCTTCACCTACCGGCCCGACAACCACCGCGGCTACACGCTCTACTCCCTGTCGGAGGAATACGGCTTCAGCCTCGATACGCCTTGGCGGGAGCTGAGCGAGGAGGCGCAGCAGGCCGTGCTCTACGGCACCGGCGGCGAGCCCTTGCAGCTTCGCATTCCGCCGGACGCCAAGGTTCGAAAGGAGAACTGGCTCCGGCGCCCGTTTGCGTTCCAGGGCATTGCCGGCGGCATCGAGCGGCACTATCGCTGGTATCGCCAGCGCGATGTGCCGAGTTCCGGCATGGAGGCGTGGCTCGACCGGGTGATGGTGGAGCACACCTGCCCCGACTGCGACGGTTCTCGGCTGCGCGCCACGCGGCTCAAGTTCCACATCGCCGGGCGCACCATCGACGATTTCGGGCGGATGAACTTCGACGAACTGCGCCCGTTTCTCGATTCGGTGAAGCCGACCGGCCCTCGCGCAGACGCCGGCCGGCAAATCCTGGCCGAGATCGGCAAGCGCATTGACCTCTTGCTCGGCATCGGCCTCGACTATCTCAGCTTCAGCCGCGCCTCCAGCACGCTGTCCGGCGGCGAAGCGCAGCGCATCCGCCTGTCGACACAGATCGGCTCTGGGCTGATGGGCATGCTCTACGTGCTCGACGAGCCCTCCATCGGCCTGCACCCAAAGGACAACGTGAAGATGATCGACACGTTGCGCTCGCTTTGCGACCTCGGCAACACCGTGTTGGTGGTGGAGCACGACGAGGACACCATCCGTGCGGCGGACTTCGTGGTGGAGCTGGGGTCGGGGCCCGGCATCCACGGCGGCGAGGTGGTGGCGACCGGGTCGCTCGATGACATCCTCGCGTGCGATGCATCCCCCACCGGGCGCTATCTCTCTGGGCGCGAGTCGATCCCCATGCCCGAGACGCGCAGGGAGGCCAACGGCGAGCGGCTCACCATTCGCGGCGCCGCCGAGAACAACCTCAAGGGCATCGACGTGGTGGTGCCGCTCGGCCAGTTCATCTGCGTCACCGGCGCATCGGGCTCCGGCAAGTCCACGCTGGTGAACGAGATTCTCTACAAGGAACTGTGGAAGCGGCTGGTGGACCCGCGCTCGCTTTCCGGCACGCACGAAGGCATGGACGGGGTGGAGCACCTCACCCGCGTCATCAACATCGACCAGTCGCCCATCGGCCGCAACAGCCGCTCCAATCCCTCCACCTACGTCGGCTTCTACGACCAGATCCGCACGTTGTTTGCTAACGCGGTGCTCGCCAACGAACGTGGCTACAAGCCCGGTCGGTTCAGCTTCAACGTCAAGGGCGGCCGCTGCGAGGAATGCCAGGGCGAGGGCGTGATCGCCACCAAGCTCTACTTCATGCCGGACGTAGAGGTCGTGTGCGCCTCCTGCAAAGGCCAGCGCTTCAATGCCGAAACGCTGGAAATCACGCACAAGGACAAGACCATCGCCGATGTGCTCGACATGTCCATCGAGGAGGGCGTGGAGTTCTTCGCGGACCTTCCCGCCATCGGCCGCAAGCTCAAGGTCTTGAACGACTTAGGGCTCGGCTACCTGACTCTCGGCCAGTCCGCAACCACCCTCTCCGGCGGCGAGGCGCAGCGAGTGAAGCTCGGCGCAGAGCTCGCCAAGCTCCAGCGCCGCGGCCACATCCTCTACATCCTCGACGAACCCACCACGGGCCTGCACCTAGCCGACATATCCCGCCTCCTCGAATGCCTCCACCGACTGGTGGACGCCGGCCACACGGTGCTCGTGATCGAGCACCACCTCGACGTAATCAAAACCGCCGACCACATCATCGACCTCGGCCCCGAAGGCGGCCGCGGCGGCGGCGAGGTGGTGGTGACGGGTCCCCCCGAAGTCGTTGCGGCCACGGACCGTTCCCACACGGGGCGGTTCCTGCGCGAACGGCTTGCGTGAAGCTCTGAAGGAGTCGCCAGACGCGCCGCAAGGCGCGTTCGCAGCGGGAGTCAGAGGGTTGGGTACAGGGTGCGGGCGTTGCCGGCGAAGAAGGCTGCCTGTTGCGTTGGCGGGATTCCGTCCAAGGCTCTTGTGAAGCGGCCCAAGGGGTCGCGGCCGCCTTCGGCGTGGGGGTAGTCGGAGGAGAAGAGGTAGAGGTCGGGTGTGGACTCCCGGATTAGTTGGCCCACGTCTTCGAACGGGTATGGGGTGAAGCGGAGTTGATCCCGGAACTGTTCGGAGGGCTTGCGTTGGAACTCGGCGAGGAAGGGTTCGGAGCGGGACCAGATGTCCACGGCGTGGTCCAGGCGGCGGATGGTGTCGGGGACCCAGCCGGCGCCTAGTTCGATCACTCCGCCCGTGAGTTTCGGGAATCGCTCCAGCACGCCGTCTAGCACCAGAGTGGAGATGAAGCGCTGGGCGGACTGGAAGATGACGGTTAGGTCCTTCGAGCCGATCACCTCGGCGCGCCCCCTCGCGCTTTGTCGTTCGGAATGGCCATCGTTCATCCACTCGTTCGGGATGCTGAGGCTGGAGCTGCCGACGTGGAGGATGAAGGGCGTTTGCGATTCTTCGAGCCGGCGCCAGATGGCGTCGTGGTCGGGGTGGTCGGGGGAGCGTCCGCCGGGGGCGTGGGAGGGAAGCCACAT
>VXSY01000235.1 GCA_009837725.1 Gammaproteobacteria bacterium
CTCTATGTCCGCGACGACGCCATCGACATCGACGAGGGCTGGTCCGGCACCATCACCAACGCCCTCGTGATCCAGTCCGCCACTGACGGCAACCACTGCATCGAGGGGGACGGCATCGGCTCCTTCGATAGCCTCACCGGCGATGAGGTGGAAGCCACCATCAGCCAAGGCATCAACAGCCGCCCCACCATCACGGGCCTCACCTGCATCATTTCCGCGAACGGAGCGGCCACGGCCACCCACGATCCGGGCGCTGGCTGGCGCTTGCGCGAAGGCATCTTCGCCACCATCAACGACTCGATGGTGGTCGCCTCCTTCGGGCCGGACTCGGGCGACGCAAACTATTGCCTGCGCGTGGACAACCGCTCGCTGCAGGCGGCGCAAGACGGCGACCTTGCCATCAACACCGGCATCTTCGCCTGCGCCGAGAAGACCAGGGGCGGCTCGTTGCCGAACGGCACCAGCGTCGAAGCCTGGGCGATGGCAAACGGCAGCGTGTTCGCCGACATCAGCGGCGTGGCGGACGCCACGGCCAACGCCAACACCGACCTGCAACTGCTCGAGGGCACGCCGCCGGTGTATTCCATCGACTACCGAACGATGGTGGTCAACGGCGAGTCGCCGGCCGGCAGCCCAGAGCATGGCAGTGCGTACGTCGGCGGCCTGTCCCTCGGCAGCACCGACTGGACCCTGGGCTGGACCTACGGTATTCACGACGGCAACCGCGCCCAGCCGCTCTGGTTTGAGTAGGGCGGGACGCCGATGGGAAGTTACGCCATGAAAACCACCTTCGCTACGCACGTGCCATCGGAGGGAAGGCATTCTGCCTTCCCTACGCGCCGACAGGCGCGTCGGGCCGGTCACGGGGCAGACAACCACTGCGCCATCCTTCCCGACCCATCCGCGAGACCGCAAGCGCACCTTGCGGTGCGCCAGGGAACGCAGAATGCCTTCCCTCCAACGGCCCGTCTCGAGGCCGCCGCGAAACTGCTGCGGCAGGCGCTCTGGGTCGCCGTCCTGGTTACGGGCTTCGGCGCGATCGGACAGGAAGGCGATGTCAACGCCGACGCAACCCCCACTGCCGACGAGGAAGTCATCGTCATCGGTCGCCTCTACAACGCTGCCCGCCAACTCATGAACGAGCGCAGGGACGACGAGGTGGTGTCCGACGTGCTCGGAGACGACGCCATCTCGCGCCTCGGCGACACGACCGTGGCGGTGGCGCTTCGGCGCATCTCGGGGCTTTCCCTCGTGAACGAGAAGTTCATCTACGTGCGGGGCCTCGGCGAGCGCTACTCGAGCACGTCGCTCAACGGCGCCACCATTCCGTCGCCAGACCTGACGCGCAACGTCATACCCCTCGACATCTTCCCTACGGCTATCGTGCAGTCGCTCCGGGTGCAGAAGTCGTACTCGGCGGACATGCCGGCCGCCTTCGGCGGCGGCGCGGTGGACATCCGCACCAAGGGCATCCCCGCGGGCTTCACGTACGCGCTCGAAGTGGGGTCGGGGCTCAACTTCGAGAACGACGGCGATGTCTTCGGCTACCAAGGCGGCGGCGAGGACCGGCTAGGCGTGGACGACGGCACCCGTGCCATGTCGGCAGACCTCGCCGCCGGCATCGACCGCTTCCTTGCTAACGTCGACGTGCAGGGCATCCTCACGGGGCTTCGCCGCGAAGGCCGCGCCGATGCCACGGTGGCAGAGGCCCGGCGCATCAATCGTGAGCTTGCGCTTCATCTCAACCGCGATATCTCCCTCACCGAGGAGACGGCCCGCCCGGACCTCAACGTCAAGGGCAGCATCGGCAACAACCTCCTCATTGGCGACCGTTCGGAGCTAGGCTTCTTCGTTGGCGGCGCCTACAAGACCGAATGGCGCGAAACCGAGCGCGTGAGCCGCAACTTCAACTTTCCGGGCGAGCGCACGGACACGGAGTTGGAATCCACCTTTACGGTGGACCTGACCGGCAACCTCAACCTCGGCGCCCGCTTCGGCGAGGACCACGAGGTCGCCACCACCACCCTGTTCCTGCGCAACACCGACGACGAAACCGCCGTGCGCGATTTCTTCAACGAGAACCGGGAAGTGTCGGACGGTATCGGCTTTCGCGACTACCGCCTGCAATTCGAGCAGCGGGAGATGCTGGTGAACCAGATCACCGGCACGCATCGGCTTGGAGTTGAGACCCGCGAACTGCCGCTGTTTGCCCTGCTTGATGCCATGCCGCTGCCGGAAGACACGGAAGTGACCTGGTTCTACTCCGACGCCCGCGCCAGCACCGAGATTCCGAACCAGGTAAACGTGGATGCCCAGACGGTGACGGACCCGGCAACGGGCGAGGTGCTGAGTTCGACCGTGAGCGTGGACGCGACCACGGCGGACTATCGCTTCACCGATCTCGATGACGAGGCGCTGAATTACGGCTGGCACGTCACCGTGCCGATCCTCACCGCTCGCACGTTCGTCGAGTTCGCCGGCGGCTTCGAGCACTCGCAGAAGGTCCGCACCTACCGCCAGTCCCAGTTCGGCTTGGGGGCGCTGAGCGTGCGCGATCCATCGATCCTCGCCGGCCCGATCGGCAATGTGTTCTCCGACAGGAACATCTTGGATGAGGGCAACAACTTCGTCTTTGACCTCGCCGGCACCAACAACCAGAGCTACATCGCTGCCAACATGACGAGGGCAGCCTACGGCACGGTGGACTGGACGCTGGACGACACCTGGCGCGTTTCCGCCGGCGCGCGCTGGGAGGACTACAAGCAGGTGGCGCTCGACTGGAACATCTACGGCTACTCCGTCAGCGATCCGGTGGTCACGACCGATCCGGGCCGTCTGCAAGAGACCACCTTCCGGGACGATCGGATCTACCCTTCACTTTCCCTCACCTACATGAACGAGACATGGGTGACGGAGCTCTTCCAGCTTCGTTTCGGCTGGAGTGAGACGGTAGTACGGCCAGACCTCAGGGAGATCACCGACGCCTCCTATCTCGATCCCATCACAGACGATCTAGTGGACGGCAACCCCGGCGTGGTTCCGGCGGACGTGTCCAACTTTGACCTCCGTGCCGAGTGGTATTTCGCCGGCAGCGACACGGTCACCGTCTCATTCTTCCGCAAGACGATCGACAGCCCCATCGAGTTCTTCGAGTCCGCCGCCAGTGACACCACGGTCGCGCGGGAGATCGTCAACGCCGAAAGCGCGGAGGTGACGGGCATCGAACTCGAAGGGCTGAAGGAACTCGGCTTCCTTGGCGAACTGGGCGAAGCGTTCTTCGTGCAGGGCAACCTGACGATCCAGGACTCGGAACTCGTGGCCGGAGATCAGGCAGACGCTCCAACCAACGACGTGCGCCCACTCGCAGGTGCGTCGGAATACGTCGCCAACCTGATGCTCGGCTTCGACAGCCCTGATGGTCGGAGCGCCGCCACCATCGCGTACAACGTCTTCGGCAAACGCCTCTACGTCGCCGGCCGCTTAGGTGCCCCCGACGGCTACGAGCAACCGTTCCACGCGCTGGACCTCACCTATTCCTGGTTTCCCACCGAGTTCCTGACGGTGAAGGCGAAGCTCCGCAACATCCTGAACCAATCGATCGAGATCGAACGGGAAGGTGTGACCGTCTTCCGAGAAAAGCTGGGCGCCGCGGCCTCCATTACCGTGAAGTGGGAGTACTAGCGCGCTCTCCGAGCGCGTCGGCAGTTGCTTCGCAACGCGAGGGCCTCTCTGGACGGAGGGCGTCTCGCCCTCCAAAGCGTACCGGAGGCGCGCACGCGGAACCGCCGAGGCCAGCGCAACCCCGTTCCAAACAGTGCTAACCGGGCGCCTGCTTCGAACAACGCCACCAACAAAACCAACCTCTGCTCGCTGGCGACACTAGGGAAGCTCTGAACAAAGTCTGCCTCGTGGGATAATGGGATGGTGCCAT
>VXSY01000134.1 GCA_009837725.1 Gammaproteobacteria bacterium
CACAGCGGCGTCTCGTCGCCCTCGCTACGCGCATTCATGAATAATCCGGGCTAGCGGGTGAGCACCGAGCCACTCCTCCTGCCACCACCCCGCCGCGTGGAAACGGGGCCGGCCAGAACACACTCCAAGGCTCCGAACACGGTCCTCGGCGATGCATCGCCGCGCCTCCATCGCGCGTTCGAGCGGCTGCCGCCAATGGGCATCGAAGTCCACTTCGAGGTGGCGCCGACGCCTGGCTTGACACCGGACTTGCATTCCGACGCAGCGAGCGAGATCGAGTTCGGCGATACGCTGACGGTACGCGCCGCCACCGAGTGGGGCGCCATCCACAGCCTCGCCACGGTCGCCCAACTCGCTGGAGAATCCCACGCGATAAAGCGTATCCACGACCGTCCCGCCTACCCTTGGCGTGGGCTGATGATCGACGTGGCACGCCACTTCATCCCGCTGCCGGCGCTTAAGAGAACCCTCGACGCCATGAGCCTCGCCAAGCTCAACGTGCTGCATCTGCACCTCACCGACGACCAAGCCTTCCGCTTCCGCAGCGAGGCGCATCCGGAACTCGCGAGCGGCCAGGCGTGGGACGCAGCCGAACTGAAGGAACTCGTGGCCTACGCCGCCGACCGAGCCATTCGCATCGTCCCGGAACTCGACATGCCGGGGCATGCGACGAGTTGGCTGGCGGCGCGGCCCGAATGGGGCGCCGGGCCTGCCCCGCAACCGAGCCGCCGCTTCGGCGTCCACGAAGCCTGCCTCGATCCCACCAATCCCGCCGTGCTGCGCGCTGTCGAAACGCTCCTGGGCGAGCTCGCGGACATCTTCCCCGACCCCTTCCTGCACTTCGGCGGCGACGAGGTGAACGGGAACTGGTGGAACGCGCACGAGGGCGTCCAGAGGCTCATGCGGAGCGAAGGCTTCAAGACCTCCGACGTGCAAGCCGACTTCAACCGCAAGCTGACGAGCATCATCCGGCAACTCGGCAGGCGCCCGTTGGCTTGGGACGAAGCACTTCACCCTGCCCTCGCGGGAGACACGGTGATCCAGGCTTGGCGTGGCACCCGTGCGCGCGACGCCGCCCTCGCCGCCGGGTTCGATTGCGTGCTGTCCGCGCCCTACTACCTCGACCTCTTCTATCCCGCGTCCCTGCACCACTGCTTCGACCCCGGCGGCGACCTCGTGGCAGCCGAGGACCGCTTGCTCGCCGACGACCGCACGCGGCACGTCCGCGAAGGCCTGCAATGGATGGCGGGGTTCGCGCGCCTGCCGGCAATGCCCGTCGCACCGGCCGGCGAGCAAGGGCAGGTGCTCGGCGGCGAGGCTTGCCTGTGGTCGGAACTGGTGGACGAGGGATGCCTCGACAGTCGACTCTGGGGCCGACTTCCGGCCATCGCGGAGCGCTTCTGGTGTGGTGCTGGCGCCCGGGAGGCGGGGCTGCTCGAACGCACGGCGGCCTTTCGGCGGAGCCTAGCGCGGCAGGGGATCGTGCCAGAGGATTCCGAGACTCTCCGGCGCGCATTTCCCGAACTCGCGCCCATCGAGCCGCTGGTGGAAATGCTGGAACCGGTGAAATGGTATCGCCGCCTGCTCGGAGCCGCGTTCGAACGCCGCGTCAGCGGCCTTGGCGAAAGCGACGTGGCGCGGCCATACGACGCGGACACGCCGCTGAACCGGCTGGTGGATCATCTGCCCCCGGAAAGCCTGGCGTCACGCCGGGTGGAGGCCGACCTCGCGGCCGGCAGCGACATGCAACCTTGGATCGAGGGTTGGCGGCGCCAGCGTCAAGCAGTCTCCGAGTTGGCCCAGGTGGATGCGGGACTTCGAGATGCATCTCGCGCGCTCGGTGAGCTTGCGGACATCCTGGACGACGGTGATTGCAGCCTGTCAGGGGAGAAGATCGACGCCTTGGCTGGCCCCTTCGGCGAATACCTGCTTCCGGTGGCTCATGCCGTCGCCAGCAACCGTCGCTGAAGCCATGCTGGCGCGCTGGCCTGGCGCGGCCGGCCCCGTCACGCGCCTCGCCACTGGACACATCAACGAGACCTGGACCACCGACGCCCACATCCTGCAACGCATCAACGACCACGTGTTCGTCGCGCCGGCCGCGCTCATGCGCAATCTTGGCCGAGCGGTTGCGCACGAGTCCGCGCTGCTGGGCCACGCGCTGCTCGTGTCGCCGCTTGCCAACGCCGAAGGCGATGCTTGGTCCGTGGATGCCGACGGCGGCATCTGGCGCCTGTTCCCGCGACTGCCCTCGCGCTCCTTCGACGTCTTGCCGGAGCGTCTGCTTGCTGCGGCCGGCCGCGCCTTCGGCACCTTCCTCGCCCGCTTCGCCACCTTCGACGCCGCATCCCTCGAAACCGCCATCGACGGCTTCCATGATCTCCCCCGCTACCTTGCGCGCTTCGATGCATTGCCGAAGGGCGAGGCGCAGGCGGAGGCCGCCGCCATCGACCGCCTTCGCGAAGGCACGACTGCCACAGGGCCCGCCACGCCGCGGCGCGCCATCCACGGCGACTGCAAGGTGAACAACCTGCTGTTCCACCCCCAACGCGACGACGTGACGGCCATCATCGACCTCGACACCCTCATGCCCGGCGACCCGGCGTGGGACTTCGGCGACCTGGTGCGTTCTACCAGCGCCGGCAACGAGCGACCGTCTGATCTCAGCTTCTCCCTTCCCCGCTTCGAGCGCCTGGCAAGGGGGTTCCGAGCCACCTACGGCGCCATCGACAGCCCGAGCCACTTCGCCGCCGCGCCCGCCTACATGAGCCTGATGCTCGCCGTCCGCTTCCTCACCGACCACCTTGAGGGCGACCACTACTTCCGCGTCACCCGCCGCGGCGAAAACCTCACCCGAGCCCAGTCCCAACTCGCTCTCACGACCCTCTTCACCCAACACCAAGACGCCATGACCCGCATCTTGGAGGCCCCCTGCCAGCCTTAGCTGCTCGCAGCTACGGCTAGGAGCCAGCGCCGCTTTTGCGGCGCAGCCTCCTAGCCCGCATTCCTCACCAGGCCTCGTAGCGAGGGCGACGAGGCGCCGCTGTGGCTGCGGGCGCGGAGCGGAAGACGGCGAAGGCATAGCTGGGCACTATGTCGAGCCGGCTGAAGTGAGCACGCGCAGCCACAGCGAGTGCATCGTCGTCCGCAGTAGAGGGCTGGTGAGAAATGCGGGCTGGTTGCCGCTGAGCGCGTTAACGCTGTAGGGTTCGCCCGTTTCGTGGGCTGCGAGGAGGGTTGCGGATGGATGTGCAGGCAGCGGTGGCGCGGGCGGCGGGAGAGCCGCTTGAGGTGGAAACGGTGCAGCTCGAAGGGCCTCGGGCCGGCGAAGTGATGATCGAGGTGAAGGCCACCGGGGTCTGTCACACGGATGCCTACACGTTGTCCGGTGCCGACCCGGAGGGCCTCTTCCCCGCCATCCTTGGCCACGAAGGCGCCGGCGTCGTCGTGGAAGTCGGCGAGGGCGTTAGGGACCTCGCGGTGGGCGATCACGTCATCCCGCTCTACACGCCCGAGTGCCGCCAGTGCAAGTTCTGCACCTCCGGTAAAACCAACCTCTGCGGCGCCATTCGCGAGACCCAAGGCCAGGGGCTGATGCCCGACGGCACCTCGCGGTTCTCGCAGGGCGGCGAATCCATCCTGCACTACATGGGCACGTCCACCTTTGCCAACTACACGGTGCTGCCGGAGATCGCGGTGGCGAAGATTCGCGAGGACGCGCCGTTCGACAAGGTCTGCTACATCGGCTGCGGCGTCACCACCGGCCTCGGCGCGGTGATGAACACGGCGCAGGTGGAACCCGGCGCCAACGTCGCGGTGTTCGGCCTCGGCGGCATTGGCCTCAACGTGATCCAGGGCGCGCGTCTCGTGGGCGCGGACCGCATCATTGGCATCGACACGAACCCGGCCAAGGAAGCGCTGGCA
>VXSY01000247.1 GCA_009837725.1 Gammaproteobacteria bacterium
GCTTCGCTACCCTGCAGCAGGCTGCCTGATGTCCGAGATGTCCTGAACCCGTACAAAGGCTTGCAAAAGCGATCTGTCCAGTACAAGATAGCGGCATCGGAGGATTCCTCCAGGCGCGTGTACAGTTCTTGAACCTCCCTCCTCTCGTGGTTCTTCCCCTTGCAAGAGCTGTCCCGGCGGCCTAAACCACCGCCGGCGCGCCCCTTTTTTTCCTTCCTTCCTCCCCGCCAACCTCGGGCGGAGTTTTTCAGTCCGACGCACGCGAGTCTGCCTGGCTCGACGAGCCATCGAGACTCTTGATCTCGGAATCAAGCTGGTAGCGGGAGTCGGTGACGATGGCTTCAAGCGTCCGCACCCGATCCTCGAGCGCGCCATCGGCTTCCAACGCGGCGAGCCTCGCTTCGATGTCGGCCAGGTTTGCGCCACCCTGGGCCTTCTTTCCCTTGACATGGACGCGGTACGCCTCGAGGCCAATGCCAGCGAGGATTACGACTGTGAGAAAGGTCCAGAACTCCATGCGTACCGTCCCTGTAAGCGCCTAGCGCCGATTGTGGGCGCGGATCGGACCATACTAGCAGCCTGGCGGACTGTGCCGCGCATCGGCGAAGTCCGCCAGGCTGCCAGCCGTAGCTGCGAGCGAACGCGAGCACGCGTGCCCTTGCGGGCGCGTCGGCAGTTCGCTAACGCGAACTGCGGGCCTACGCGGACGTCGAGGTGCCGCAACGCTTTTCCAACGGCCGCCGGCAAGGCAATGTCGCGACCTAAGTGCGACGAACTACGTCGTCAATAGCGCAAGCGCAGACTCGGCCCGGGCGTGGATGCCAAGCTTGTACTTCTCCAGATCGAAATCGCGGTTCTTGCCCATCGCGCCGACGAGATAGCGCTTGTACACGCCTTGCGCGATGGCGCCAAGGCGCCAGTGGGAGAAGGCGCGGTAGTAGTTGATGCGGGAGAGATCACGCCCGGTGCGCTTCTCGTACGCCGCACAGAGTTCGTCGCGGTCCGGGAAGCCGCCCACCGCGGTTGGGCTTGCTGTGTCCGACGCGCCCTCGCCCGGTTGGCCCCAGTTGTTGAGCAGATAGCCGAGGTCGGCAAGCGGGTCGCCGAGCGTGCACAGCTCCCAGTCGAGCAACGCCGCCATGCGGCCGCCCTTGAGGATCATGTTGCCGATGCGGTAGTCGCCGTGAACGATGGCCGAACCCACCTGTTCGGGCACATCCTCGTGGAGCAGGCGTTCGCTCGCGTCCATCTCCGGGATTTCGTGCGTCTTGGTGGCCTGGTACTGCGCCGACCAACGCTTTAGCTGGCGCTCGACATAGCCGGTCTTGCGAGCGAGGGTGCCGAGGCCCACGTCGTCCGGATCGATCAGGTGCAGGGTGCCGAGCACGTCGATGATGTGCTCGCCGGCGCTGCGCCGCTCCGCCACCGGCAGGGTCTCAGCCACCTCGGCCTCGTGCGGCACCACGCCCTCGACGAAGCTCATCAAATAGAACGGCGCACCGTTGACATCCTTGTCCTCGCACAGACCCCACGTCTTCGGTACCGGCACGTCGGTGCCCCACACGGCCGAGATGATGCGGTGCTCGCGACCCATGTCGTGCGCGCTCTCGAGCACGTGGCCGAGCGGCGGTCGGCGCAGCACATAGGCGGCACCGACGCTGTCGACGAACTTGTACGTGAGGTTGGAGTGGCCCCCGGCAATGAGCGAGAACGTGAGCGGCGGCGCTAGGTCCGGGATGCGCTCCACGACCCACTCGGTAACGTTGTCGGCGTCGATTCCTTCCACTTGTTCGGGCATGTTTGCTCCCCGTGCCTTAGGCCGCGTGCGCGTATGATTCCGCACGTCATACCCGTTTGCCCGGCAGTGCGTCAAATCAGGTCGCCATGCGTGCCGGCGCGGGACACCAACAATGGGCGGTTTCCGGAGGATCGATGGACAAAGCTGGCGAGGTGCGCTGGCCCTTCAACGGCAACGGCGGCAGCACCGAGATCGTGCGTGCCGAGGGTGCCTGGCTGCACAAGGCGGATGGCGCTCGCATCCTCGATGCGGCTGGCGGCGCCATCGTCACCAACATCGGCCATGGTCGGACAGAGGTGGCAGATGCAGTACGCGACGCCACCCTGAACAACACCTATGTGGTGCCGGTGTGGCTAACGCCGGAACGCCGGCGCCTTTCCGAGCGACTCACGGCCGAGTGGCTGCCGCAGGCGCTGACACGCCAGCACTTCACCTGCGGTGGTTCGGAGGGGAACGAGACGGCCATGAAACTGGCGATCCAGTATCAGGCGGCGCTCGGACGGCCCGAGAAGAGCAAGATCATCGGGCGTTCGGTGTCGTATCACGGCACCACCCTCGCCACCACTGCCGTGGGCGGCCACGAGGCTCGCAAGTCCGGGCTCAGGCATGCGCTGGCGAGTCATCCGCGCGTGCCAACCCCCTATCCCCTGCACTGCGACGTCGATGGCGAGGCGGCGCACAGCGCGGAGCATTACCTGGGCGATCTCGAACGCACGATCGCGGAAGAAGGTCCAGACACCATCGCCGCCTTCATGGCCGAGCCCATCACCGGCGCGAGCGGTGGCGCCATCGTGCCGCCCGCAGGCTATTGGGAGGGTGCACGTGAAATCTGCGACCGTCACGACATCCTCATCCTGCAAGATGAAGTGATGACCGGTTTCGGCCGCACCGGCGCCAAGTTCGGCTTCGAGCACTGGGACTTCGTCCCGGACGTCGTCGTCGGTGGCAAGGGCCTCGGCGGCGGCTACGCGCCCATCACGGGGGTGTTCGCCACCGAGCGCATCGGCCAAGTGCTTGACGATGCCGGCATGATGGTGATGTTCCACACCTTCGGCGCCCACGCCGGTGCCTGCGCGGCCGCGGACCGTGTGCTCGACATCCTCTTGCGCGAGAATCTCGTCGAGCGAGCGGCAACCGTGGGCGAGGAGCTGGGCAAGCGTCTGGCGACAGCCTTCTCCAACCACCCCCATGTGGCCGAGGTGCGTGGGCGCGGCATGCTGCAGGCGATCGAAGTGGTGCGGGACCGCGACACGCTCACACCCTTCCCCGCCGATGACCACGTCGCCTCGCGCATCATGGCGGCAGGTCTTGAACGCGGTGTCTTCTTCTATGCCGGCGGCACCGGTGTGGTGCGCGACATCGTCGTGCTGGGCCCTCCCCTCATCATCGACGAGGAGGAAATGGGGCTGATTGTGGAAACGCTTGTGGCTGCGGTGGACGAGGTGACCTTGGGGAGGGAGTAGGGGCTGGGGCGTGCAAGAAGGCCACCATTTGCGCAGTCCGCTCTCAGATACCTAGCCGGGACCTCCGCCGTCGCAGTAGATCTTCTGTCCAGTGACGTAGGTATTCTGCTCTGAGACAAGGAAGCGGACTACGTTGGCCACGTCCTCGGGCTGACAGACGCGACCGAATGGGCTGGCGGAGTCGAGCGTGCGCAGGTCCGTGACGCCGGCGGTCGCTTTCATCAGCCGGCGACCCATCTCCGTCTCCACGAGGCCCGGGGCGACGACGTTGACGCGGATGCCGTTGCCCCGTTCTTCTCGCGACAGTGTGACGGCAAGCGCTTCCAAGGCGGTCTTGCCCATGTTGTAGGGGGCGCCGTTCGCGGAGAGCCCCCGTGTGGCGACGCTGGAGATCATCACCACGTCGCCCCGTTCGAGTGTACGCATCTGCGGAATCGCCAGTTTGGAGAGGTAGTGCGGGCCGAGCGCATGCGTTGCCAATACGCGACGCAACTCGTCGGGTTCGGTATCCACGACCGACATGCCGCGACTGGCGATGCCGGCGTTGTGAACGAGAATGCCGATGGCACCCAAGTCCGCCTCCACCGCAGCAACCATCGCGGCGTTCTGATCGTAGTCGTCCACCGACGCGCGGTATGCCTCCGCCCTGCCGCCGCCAGCGCGGATCTCCGCCACGGTGTCGTCGGCCGCTGCCTGGTCGCGGCGATAGTTGACGGCAACCGCAGCGCCATCCGCAGCGAGCGCCAGCGAGATGGCGCGTCCGACGCCACGTCCGCCGCCGGTAACCAGTGCAACCCGACCTTGCATGGCCATCCCTCCCGTCGCCTTCACGCGCCCTTGAACTCGGCGTCTCGTTTCTGCAGGAAGGCAGAAACCCCTTCGGCGTAGTCTTTCGTACGCCCCGCACGCGCCTGCAACCGGGCCTCGAGGTCAAGCTGCTGCTCGTAGGAGTTGTCCCAGCTTGCCCAATAGGCTTGGCGGATCATGGCGAGGGACGCAGGGCCGCCGGCGAGTTGCGTCGCGATAGCACCCGCGCCTTCCATCAAGGCGTCGTTGTCGTCGTAGAGCCGGTTCACCAAGCCCCACTCATAGGCACGTTCGGCTGGCAGGCGCTCGGCCAAGAGCGAAAGCTCCATCGCCCGGCCCCAGCCGACCATGCGCGGGAGGAAGAACGTGGCGCCGCCGTCCGGCACGAGCCCGATGCGGGCGAAGGCTTGCAGGAAGAACGCGCCCTTCGACGCGCACACGATGTCGCCGAACAACGCGAAGCTCATGCCAACCCCGGCGGCGGCGCCATTGACTGCCGTGACGATCGGCATGTCGAGCTCTCTCATGCGGAAGAACAGCGGGTGATACGAGCTGCGCAAGGTGCCGCCGGCACCGCCCTTGCCGTCGCCACGGCCCGAGAGGTTAGCGCCGGCACAGAAGCCGCGTCCCACACCGGTGACAAGCAGGCAGCGGATGCCGTTATTCGGGTCCTCCACTTCACTGAGCGCAGCATCGAGGCCCTGCATCATGTCGGCACCGATGGCGTTCAACACCTCAGGGTGGTTGAATCGCAGGGTTGCCACGTTCTCGTCGAAATCCAGCGTGACCTTGTCGAAGTCCAAATCCTGCTCCTTGACTGTCCGGCACCATGCGTCGCAAACAGCGCGTCGCGGACGGCATGACAGCGGCCAGGCCCGCAACCTGGGACGGTACCTTGGTGGCCTTCGGTCGCTTGCCCTCCCCCGCCAGCCCTGCGACGCAAGCTGACGCCCCGACCATACAATGGAAACGCGATTCACCGCCATCGAACTTGCCGCCATGCGCGACGCCGGTGACATCGCCCGCATGTCGCGCGATGAGATTGAGCACGGCCTGCAATGGCGTTGGCGACCGGAGGCCATCCGCGCCATGATTCGCGACACTGAATCGTCCGTGATCATCTCGCGCCTGCAAACATCGCTGCCCGAGGCCGCCGCTGGCACCCTGATGGGCTTCGCGGCGATGCGGTTCGGCTTCGAGACCGCGCACCTCAACCTGCTCGCGGTGGACCCCCGCTGCCGCCGCCAGGGCCTGGGCCGGGAGTTGCTCGATTGGTTGGTGCTGACAGCGCACACGGCCGGCCTCGACCGCATCGACCTCGAGGTGCGCGCGCGCAACCGCGGCGCGCAGCGCTTCTACCGCGCCGCCGGCTTCGCACCCGGCAAGACCATCCCCGGCTATTACCAAGGCCAGGAGACGGCTGTGCGCATGCACAAGTGGTTGGATTCCGCGGCCCGACCCTAGGCGTGCGCACCTTCAGTGCGCTTGGAGGGCGGGACGCTCTTCCCCCGGCGAGGGTCTCGCATGGCAGGGGCTGGTTTGTTGGTGGCGTTGTTTGGGGCTGGCGCTTTGTTGGCGTTGTCTGGAACGCGGGTGGCGGCGGCTTTGGCCGGCTTCGCTGCGTGAGCGCCTTCGGCGCGCTGGGAGGGCGGGACGCCCTCCCCCCAGCGAGGCCCTCGCATGGCAGGGGCCGTTGCTTTTGGTGTTTGCCGGCGGGCTTTGTTCGACGCTACTAGTGGCCTGACACTGCGTGTTGCTCGCGGACTTCGGCGCTGCCGGTCCAGTCAACGGTCGCGCGGTCGTCGCGGTAGATGCGCAGGCTCTCTTCGGCCCATAGCCGCGCCACCGCGAGGTCGTCGGCTCGAATGTCCACCACATCGACTTCGACGCGAGAGGCGTCGAAGCTGGCGTGATCCGACAGCCTGACGTTTGCCTCGTCAGCCCGGCCCGCGAGCCAGACTTGGGCGTGGTCGTCGGCATAGACCTGCAGTTCGAGCGTGTTCACATCGTGCGCATAGACGTCTGCGTGGGACGAGGCCGCCAGCGACACCTCGTCGGCATCGAGGGTTTCGACGTGGATGTCGGCGTGGTCTTGTGCCTGCAACGCGAAATCCCGCACGTTGATGCTGGAGAACTTGGTGTTGACGTGATTTTCCACCACAATGACGAGCCTTTGAGTGGTCAGCGGACCCACCTTCAGTTCGCCGCTGCCGCTGTGGCGAATGTCCTCCACGTCGGGGATTTCCAAGTAGTAGCGCAGATGCTCCCCGCTCGGCTGCCGGCTCGGGCACACCCCAACCACACAGGTGGCAATCTTGCGCTCGGTAATGTGGAGCGTTGCGCCGGTTTGGTTGACGGAGACGGCATCCAAGGCGGCGCGACTGCCCTGCAAGCGCAGGCGCGCGTCGTCGCCCTGCACGACGTATAGCGTGCCCCCTCCTTGATAGTCGATCTTGGTGAGGTTTGCGGAAAGATCGCGCTCGCTCTCCGACCAGCCGCCCTCGAACATGCCCACGTCTTCCACATCCACCGAAATGATGCAGCCGTTCAACGCGACCAGAGCCACCAAACCGACGGACACACGCAAAGACCCCTTCGCCAGTTGCTCCACCATCCGCATCCTTCCGATCTCCTTGCGCGTTGTTTTGCAACCCACTGCCCACGCTCCAGCGGCGGCCAGCCCCGCCGAAACCTACAGAATGCAGTCGTCCGAGCAGCCGAAAAAGTTCTCTCCTCGTCGTAGCGACCATTTTCGCCACCTTCGTCGGCTGCAATCGCGATGCGCCTTCCTTCCTTGCTTTGCCAAAGAGCAAGCGCGTTCCTTTAGGGGCGCCGCTTCTAGGGGCGCCGCTTCGCGGCTGGCCACGGACGGGAGACGTAGCGACTATGTGCGTCGCAGTAGCGCCACAGCCTGTCGCGAGCTGCCGTGATGCCGACGCGAGGCCCGGTCACGACGCGTGCCGGGGTTCCCGTCGCAGGTAGCAGATGAAGATCACGTCCGTCGCAGAAGTCGTCGCCGTAGCAGCGCATGTCCACGTCCAAAGCCTCGCAGAGCTTCGCGGGACCGTCTGTCAAGCGAGCGTCATCCACCGGCCCCCGCCTCGCTCGCATGATCTCGATCCCGGCGACCGGCTCCACGGCGCGGATCAGTACGCAGCCCGGCACGCCGCACTCCTGTACAGCCACGTTCAGGCAATGGTGCTGGCGGGTGCGAAACACATACGCGCGACCCGGCATCCCGAACAGCACTTCCGTGCGCGCCGTTCTACCGCGACTTGCGTGCGCCGCCGGATCGCCCTTGGCGGCATATGCCTCCGTCTCCACAATGCGACCGGCAACGTCGCCATGCACCAGCAGCGCCCCAATCAATGCCGGTGCCACAGCTTGCGGAGTACGCTCGAAGAAGCGTCGGGGCATAGCCGGCCTTGCGGCGGAGGGCAACGGCGCATCCCCGCACTTCGCCGACACGACCGTCAGTTGGCTCCCGGTCCGCGGGCATTTGTGTACCCGCGAGCGCTCACATGTCCGGCGACCATCGACCGCAAGGCGCCGAAAAACCGCGTGCGCAGCTCTTCCTCCGCCGTCGCCGGTGCCGCACACCAGCGCAGCGCGAGGGAGCGGTGGTCCATGGATGCTTCGCGCTCGCCGCTGAGGTCGCCATTCAAGCGCTCGATGGACAGCGCAAGACGAAGGTTCTGGTCGGCTTCGGGCGAAGGCGTCTCCGCCTCGATCTCGCTCACGATCGTGAGCTGGTGCGGGTCCTCATCCTCTTCGGCGGCATCGTCCTCGAAGCGCGCGGCAAAGAGGGCCGCGAACTCCCCAGCAGCATCCCGCCACGCCTCGAGTTCGTCACCAGCCGCAGCCTCGGCGAAGGCGCGGTCCACCTCCTCGACCCGGGCAAGCCAAGCGAGTTCCGACTCGCGCGTGCTAGCGGCCCGCTGCGCAGAAAGTGCGCGTTCCACATCGGCGAGAGCTTCGTCGAGGCGGCGCAGCAGGCGCCGCGGCAGTTGCCCGATCGAAGCCGTCCGCGTCCGCAGGTTCGCCACCTCGCGTTCGTCCAAGGGGGACGTGCTATCCACCAGGGCGCGAAGCTCATCAATCAACCTCTCCGCCTCATCCGTGGTCCTGCGGAACTGTTCCGCCCGATCCTCACGCACCGCCTCCCGTTCTGCGAACACAGGGTCGCACTCGTCCCGGAACTGTCGCCAAAGGCGCTGCGAGACACGGCGTGGCACAGGGCCCGACTCCTTCCATTGCTGCTGGAGCGATTTCAGCACCTCAATTCGTTCCGGCAGCGGCGCGTCCGAGGCACGGGCCGCGGCAGCCTCGGCAACGATGGACTCGAGCCGTGCCGAGTTGACGTCCCATTCCGACTTGAGGTGATCGTGAATGGTCGCGGTGAGTTCGTTGAAGCGTGCCTCCACCTCACGGCCCGCGCGCCGGTCCACCGGGTAATAGCCGCGCCACTCCGACCGCGCCGTGCGCAGCACCCGTTCGACGCCCGTCCAGTCGCTGCTCTGCCAGCGCTCGCCGGCGACATAGTCCTCGAGCACATCGACGATGGCACGGCGCTGTTCCAGGTTGTACGCGCGCCGTTCGGCGAGTTCGGCGAAGTGCGCACGGCAAGGCTCGAAGGCGCGTTCCGCCGCATCGTCGAAGCGCGCCAGCAACTCCCGATCGCGATGCGGTGCAACCCGGCCGAGCTCGTTCCACTGCGCCCGTAGCGACTTCACTTCATCCGCCTGCGGCTGCGGCGCCAAGGGTTGCTCGGCCAGTTCCTCCATGCGCTGGCACAAGCCCTCGCGCTTCGGGCTCTCGGCGAACGTGCGCCAGTCGCGCAGTTCCCGGAGCCGGGCGGACAGGCTGCCGAGCCGCGCCTGCAGCGAGCGTGCGCGGTCCCGAGGCAGGAAGGGAACGAGGTCTCTCGCGGCATGCTCGTGCTCGCTGGCCGCGCGCACGGAGCCGTCGCCGATGGCCGTCTCGAACTTGCCGAGAATGTCAGCGACTTCCTCCGCCAAGCCTTGCAGCCGCTGCCCGGCGCTCGCTATGGCCGCGTGGGCTTGGGTCAGGGCATTGGTGAGGCCCTCGAGTTGCGCCGGCCTCGGCATGTCCCTAGGCCAGCCGTAGCGCCGCTGTAATGCGCGTGCTTCTCGCCTGAGTTCGTGCGTGGCACCAAGTCGTTCCGACAGTGCCTGCCATGACTCGTCCTCCGCCTCCGGTGGCAGCGACCGAGCCACCAGATCGGAGGCGCGTGCCTCTAATTCCACGGCTCGCTCAAACGCCGCGACCCTCTCGCTCGCCTTGCGCAGTGCCCTGATGTAGCCATCGTCCGACTGCTCCGCCGCCTCGCCAGGCAAACCCTCAGGCGATGCCATTGATGCAGCAGGCGCCGCAGGGGGTTCAGGGACCCTAGGCGGAGGTTCCATCAAGGGACCACGGGCCTCGGCTGGAAGCGGAGCCGACGCCGCGCGGGTCTGGGGTGCCATCGCTCCGGGGCGCTCCGCCGAAGCGACGTGTTCCGGGTCGCGTACCTCGCGTTCCGGATCGGTTTCTGGGCGTGACTGGCTATCTGCCATCGCCGCCGTAGCGCCAATCGTCAGCCCTTCCTGTGCACCTACCTCGGGCGATGCCTCCCCGTCGTCGTCGGAGGCAGGTTTTGGTTCGACCGGCGGTTCCGGTTCCGAGGCCGGCTGCAATGCCTCCAGCGCGGCCCGCAGCGATGCGACGGAGTCCGCCGTCAAGACACCGCCAACCACCAGCTCGTCTGCTTGCTCGATGAGAGCCTCCACACGTTCGGTCGGCGCGGGTTCTGCTGGTGGCCCGGCGTCCGCCGGCACTTCGGCCTCCGCCCCCGCCACCGGCGGCTCTTCGCGAACTTGGCGCACGCGGCGTGCCGGGAAGGCATCCTGCAGCGACTCCAAGTCGCGTGGGGGAACGCCGAACCGTGCCAACCCGGCATCGGTCTCCTGCATGGATTGCAGCATCTGCTGCCACTCGCGCTCGATGGCGTCGCGCTTGGCGTCGTAATGGGCGTCGTCGTCGGCTATCTGCGCCGCTGCGGAACACAGGCGCTCGGATTCTCCCTGCTCGGCCTCTCGTTCTGCCTGCCCCTTGCGCCGCTCGGCGATGCGTTCCCGCGCCATGCGGTAGAGCCCCTTGTCGCGCCCTCGCGAGGCTCGCTCGACCAGCGCAAGAACTTCCACATCCCAAACGCCCTCCATGACGGCGGCGCGAATGCGGTTGCTGGGGTTCTTCAGGAGCGCCGCGAGACGCTGGTCGGGGTCATCGATGCGGGCAGCGGCACGGGCCGCACGCGTCTCGTCCTGGGCCTCGCTCAACTCGACTCGCGCCACGGCGACGTGGGCGCGGATGTGGTCCGGCAACTCGCTGCCCAAGGCGAGGAGACGATGCGCGGCATCTGCTTGCACATCGGGGTCGTCGAGCCCGGTGGCGATGACGCTAGCGTCGGTGAGGCGCCCGAGGGCCGCCAAACGGACATCTCGCGACTCATCCTCCCGGAAAACGCGTCCGAGTACGTCCTGCTCGTCGTCCAGCGCGGCCACCGCGGCAAGGCGGATCGACGCCTCGGCGTGATCTAGCCGAGGCTTCCGCTTGAACAGGTTTTTCAAGTTGAAAGAGCGCATTGTTTTCGTTGGCTCAGCGGTGACGGGGCCGCGCGCCGTCGTGTCCTAGCGGGATCCCCTAGTTTGATTCGAGACCGACCGGTCTGGTTCCGCCATGCCCAGCGCCACAACCGCCATGCGGGCGAGACCGGCGGCGTATGCCCGGCGTTCGGTCCTTACAGGCCGTTGTGCGTGCCGTCGCACAACGGCACGGTGCCCGTGCGCTTGCAGCCGCAGAAGAACAGCGTGGCATCCTCCGGGGCGTCGTAACGCACCGGAAGAAACTCGCTGCCCTGATGCGACCCGTCGCAGAACGGCTGGTCCTGGCTCTTGCCGCAGGCACACCAGAAGTACCTGCCGCCGGCTTCCACATCGACGCGATAGGGCGCTTTCTGCGCAATATTCGGATCCGCCAAAACCATTACCTCCTTCGACTGAGCTGACGCGAGATTGGTTGCGAGTGTAATCGAAGTGTGGGGGCCGCCCCTCTGCTGCGCCGAGCAAGTTCTGCCCAACCGAACCCGAAGGCCGGCCGCTCGCGCGGCGCAATCTCGACGCGCCCGCACGAGCGCGCCAGCGGAGCCTTCGAACTGCAGTTCGTGCAGCGAACTGCCAACGCGCCCGAGGGCACGCCTGACCCTTGCCGATGCCGCAGTGACGTGATTGGCTTGGCGTCCACGTTTGAAGGGGCGGGCGATGGCGCGTTGGGATAAGGAACGCACGGAGACCACGGTGCCGGACTGGTTCTGGGAGGCGGTCGAGACGCCTTCGGAAGCGCATTCCGTGGAGGTGGACGAGTGCGATGTCGTGTACCAGACGTGGCCAGCGGGCGCCGGCAAGCCTGGAATGCTGCTCATCCACGGCATGAACGCGCATCGGCGCTGGTGGGACTTCATCGCCCCGCAACTCACGGCCGATTTCCGCATCGCCGCCATGGACCTCACCGGGATGGGCGACTCCGATTACCGATATGGCTACGACGCCGAGACCTACGCTGCCGAAATCGTCGCGGTGTGCGAAGACGCCGGCCTCGACGACGACGTGATCGTGGTGGGACACAGCTTCGGCGGCATGATGGCGGCGAAGGCAGCGAACCTCTTCCCGCACCGCTTCGGCGCCTTGATCCTGGTGGACTCCGGGCTTCGTGCCCCAGACGAGCCAGTGCGGGACTACCCCATGATGGGCGGCGGTCGCACCAAGGCCTACCCCGACCGCGAAACCGCGGAGGCGCGCTTCCGCCTGTTCCCGCCGCAGCCGTGCGAGAACGACTATGTGATGAAGTACATCGCCCGCAACTCCCTCATGCGCGTCGATGGTGGCGGCTGGGCGTGGAAGTTCGACGAGGAACTGCCCATGACGCTGAAGGGCGGCGAACGGCAACCGGAGGACTACACGGGCCTAACCCTGCCAGTGGGCATCATCTACGGCGAGAACAGCGAGTCTTTCTCCGCCCGCACCCTAGAGCACATGCTCGAACTACTGCCGGGCGACCCCAAGGTGACGATGATCGAGGACGCCCAGCACCACGTCTTCCTGGATCAGCCCGAAGCGTTCGTGAAGGCCTTGAGGCAAATGGCCAAGTCAATCCGCAACTAGGACGTAAGCGCGGCAGAAGCGGCGCTCATCTCCTAGCCGTAGCTGCGAGCGAACGCGAGCAAGCGCCTAGCGAGCGTCCCGCCCCATGGACCCGACTCGGCAACATGCTCGATGTTGAGAGACTTCGGCTCGAAGTCGGACCCCTGAGGCATTCCCTACGAGAACTCGCCTCAGCGCCCCGTTACGCGACGGGTTGCGTCGCGAAATCGCTTCGACTGTTCTGGACTCCCCCGCAGCTTCCGGTTGTGGTCGAGTTCCAGCGCCTCCGCCGCGTCCGAAAGCGTGGCCGCGTCGATCACCGCCTTGGACGCCTGCACCGCCGCCGGCGAGTTGCCGGCGATTTGCGCCGCCATCTCAAGAGCCGCCGGCATCAGGTCATCCGGTTCGTGGACCGTGCTGACAAGGCCCCACGCGTGCGCTTCGGCGGCGTCGAAGCGCCGCGTGGTGTAGATGAGCTCCTTCGCCTTGGCCGCACCCACCAAGCGAGGCAATGCAGCGGCAGCTACCACGAGGCCGTATTCAGCCCCTGGCAGGCGGAACGTCGCCGTCGTGGACGCCAAGCGAATGTCGCAGCCAATGGCGAGATGCGCGCCACCGCCATAGCAATAGCCGTTCACGGCAGCGATCACGGGGCAGGACATTGCGGCGAGTGCGGCATAGGCGTTGCCGGCGGCGCCGGTCGGCTGCTTGGTGGAAGGCGGCTTGGAGGTCGGCTCCACGCCGGAGACCTCGAGCATGTCGGCACCGGCGCAGAACGCCTTGCTGCCAGCGCCTGTCAACACAACCACGCGCACGTCGTCGTCCGCCTCGGCGGCCTGCAGCGCGTGCGCCAGCCGTCCCACGAGAGCGCGGTTCAGAGCGTGATGGCGGCGTGGCCGGTTGAGGGAGAGCACCAGCACATGCTCCAAGCGTTCTTCGAGCACGAGTTCGGCGGGGTCTTCGCGGGCGGCATCAGTCATGGTCTCGCTCTCTAAAGGGCATCAGCCCTTCTTGTCGGGGATGGGCATGGGAAAGGGCGTGATGTTGCTGCCCTTGCTGTCGGTGATTTTCGCGGTGCCTTCCTTCTCCACCTCGTCGATGCGGATCACCGCATGCATCGGGATGTAGGTGCGCTGCACGCTCTCGAACTCGGTGCGCAGCTTGTCCTCGCTCGGGTCGATCACCATCTTCGACTTCTCGCCGAAGATGTAATCCTCGATCTCCACGAAGCCATAGAGGTCGCTCTGGTAGATCGAGTGTGCGTACACCTCGTAGATCTGCCCGTGGCTGTGGAAATAGATGCGGTAGATGTGGCTCTTGTCGTCGCTCATGGTCGCTGCCGCCTCGGCTTGGCTTCGCACCATTTACGGGCAATGCCCGGCATTTTTCAAGCGGCCATATACTTGCCCACCGATCGCGCATCACCTTCCCACACCGCGAAGAGCGGGACTTGAGGCATGAAGCTCTACGTCAAGACCCACGGCTGCCAGATGAACGAATACGACTCGGCGCGCATGGCCGATCTGCTGGCCATGCACGAGTCGGCAGCATTGGTGGACGCACCTGGCGAGGCGGACGTGCTCTTGCTGAACACCTGCTCCATTCGCGAGAAGGCGCAGGAGAAGGTGTTCCATGAACTCGGTCGCTGGAAGGCGCTAAAGCGTGCCCGGCCCAGCGTCGTCATCGGCGTCGGCGGCTGCGTGGCGAGCCAGGAGGGTGCCGCCATCGCCGAGCGGGCGCCCTACGTGGACGTGGTGTTCGGGCCCCAGACCCTGCATCGCCTGCCGGAGCTCATCGACAGCGCGCGTTCATCGAAGGCACCGGTGGTGGACGTGAGCTTTCCCGAAATCGAGAAGTTCGACCGGCTGCCGGAGCCTCGGGCCGAGGGGCCATCCGCGTTCGTTTCGGTGATGGAGGGATGCAGCAAGTACTGCAGCTTCTGCGTCGTCCCCTACACACGCGGCGAGGAGGTGAGCCGCCCCGTGGCGGACGTGATGCGCGAGGTGACGGCGCTGGCCCGCCAAGGGGTACGCGAGATCAACTTCCTGGGGCAGAACGTGAACGCCTATCGCGGCGCCATCGACGGCGACCGGGCCGACCTCGCCGAACTCATCGCCTACGCCGCCGAGGTGCCCGGCATCGACCGCATCCGCTTCACGACGTCACACCCGGTGGAGTTTTCGGACACGCTGGTGGAGGCGTATCGCGACATTCCAGAGCTCGTTAGCCACCTGCACCTGCCAATCCAGTCCGGTTCCGACCGCGTTCTGGCGATGATGAAGCGGGGGCACACGGCGCTCGAGTACAAGTCGAAGATTCGCCGCATTCGGGCGGCGAGACCCGATATTCACCTTTCCACGGACCTGATCGTGGGCTTTCCCGGCGAGACCGACCGCGATTTTGAGGCGACCCTCGTTCTCGCGCGCGAAGTGGACTACGACATCTCCTTCAGCTTCATCTACAGCCCACGGCCCGGAACACCCGCCGCTTCGCTGCCGGACCCGACGCCGATGGCAGTGAAGAAGCACCGGCTGGCGATCCTGCAGGATCAGCTTCGGCGGCAGGCGGCGGCGCACGCAGAAGCGATGGTGGGAACGACCCGCACGGCGCTGGTGACCGGGCCCTCAAAGCTCGACCCAGGCCAAGTGCAGGGCCGCACGGAAGACAACCGCGTCGTCAACTTTCGCGCGGGGGAGGAGTGGATCGGCGAGTTGGTGCCGGTGACCATCACCGAGGCCCTGCCGAACTCCCTGCGGGGCGAGCTGCGGGCGCCGTAGAAACGGCGCAGCCTCCTAGCCTCCGACCCCTCGCAGGGAGACCCTTGCAGCCAGACCAACGTTGACACGCGGGGGAACACAGCTATTCTCTGATGGCCCAAGGGGGAAGCAAAGCGAAGTACTTGGCCGACGACTCGCCCGCCGTCGTGGCTCACACCACGAACGTCAATCTGGAACCCGCCGATTCCCGCCGTCTCGCAGCCCTGTGCGGGCCGTTCGACCAGAACCTCAGGCAACTCGAACGACGGCTCGGCATCCGCATCCAAGGCCGCGGCAACGCCTTTCGGATATCTGGCCCGGCACGACCCGTGCAGGCGGGCGGAGCGTTGCTGTCCCAGCTTTACGTGGAGACGCAAGAGCGCGACGCCCTCGACGCCAGCATGGTGCATCTGTTTCTGCAAGAGGCCGGGGTGGACGAACTGCTAGGTGGGGACGTGACCGACGAACTGGTCATCCGCACGCGCAAGAAGCCGATCAAGCCGCGCGGCGGCAATCAGCGGCGCTATGTGGAACTCATCCGCGGCAACGACGTCAACTTCGGGGTCGGTCCGGCAGGCACCGGCAAGACCTACCTTGCCGTCGCCTGTGCCGTGGAGGCGCTCGAGAACAACGCCGTCTCCCGCATCCTGCTCGTGCGTCCCGCGGTGGAGGCAGGCGAAAAGCTTGGCTTCCTGCCCGGCGACCTTGCCCAGAAGATCGACCCGTATCTGCGCCCTCTTTACGACGCCCTCTACGAAATGCTTGGCGTCGAGCGCGTCAACAAGCTCATCGACCGCAACGTCATCGAAGTCGCTCCACTAGCCTTCATGCGCGGACGCACGCTGAACGGCGCCTTCATCATCCTCGACGAGAGCCAGAACACGACGATGGAACAGATGAAGATGTTCCTGACGCGCATCGGCTTCGGCTCGACCGCCGTCATCACCGGCGATATCACCCAGATCGACCTGCCCCAGGGGCATCGTTCAGGGCTCGTCCACGTGCTGCACGCGCTCAAGGATGTGGAAGGCCTGAGCTTCACCCGCTTCGGCTCCCGTGACGTGGTGCGGCACCCCCTCGTGAAGCGCATCGTCGAAGCCTATGCGCGCGACGATGCACGTCGCAGTCAAGACGGCGACGCTGCCGAGGGGTCGAGACGCAGCGAGGTCGGTCATGGGCGTTGACGTGCAGCTCGGCTGCGAGGCGAATGCGCCGGAAGCAACGCTGCTCCGGCATTGGACCGAATCCGCCTTGAATGGCGAGGAAAGCGACGTTTGCGTTCGCATCGTCGATCGTGGCGAGGGTGCAGACCTGAACCACCGCTTCCGCCAGCGCGCGGGCGCCACCAACGTGCTGGCATTTCCGGCCGACGAGGCAGGGGTGCTCGGCGACATCGCCATTTGCGCCCCGGTCGCGGCGGAGGAGGCGCGCGCCCAGGGCAAGCCGTTGGCGCATCACTACGCACACCTCGTGGTGCATGGCGTGCTGCACCTCTTGGGCATGGACCACGCAACACCCGGCGAGGCGCGCACCATGGAGGAGCAGGAAGTGAAGCTGCTCGCCCGGCTCGGCATCGAAAACCCTTACGGACCCGACCAATGAGCGGCCACGACGACAACGGCAAGACTTGGCGAAACTGGGTCGCGGACCTCTTCTCTGGGGAACCGACGGACCGTCGCGAACTCCTGGAAATGCTCAAGGACGCCAGCGAGCGCCAACTGCTGGACCTTGAGGCCCTCAACATCATCCACGGCGCCATAGGCGTAGCGGACATGCGAGCGCGGGACATCATGATCCCGCGTTCGCAACTCGTCACCGTCTCCATCGACAGCCGGGTGGAGGACTTCCTGCCCACCATCGTCGAATCCACGCATTCGCGCTTCCCGGTGACCGGCGAAGACATGGACGACATGCGGGGCATCCTCCATGCCAAGGACATGCTCCCGCTCGCGTTGTCCCGCCACACCCACGAGTTCGACATCAAGGATCACATCCGCCCGGTGACGATGGTGCCGGAGAGCAAGCGCCTGAACGTGCTGCTGCAGGACTTTCGCGCCACCCGCAACCACATGGCGGTGGTGATCGACGAATACGGCAACGTAGCTGGCGCCGTGACCATCGAAGACGTGCTCGAACAGATCGTCGGCGACATCGAGGACGAACACGACACCGACGACGACAGTTCCATCCGCCATCAGGGCGATGGCTGCTACACGGTCAAGGCGACAACACCCATCGAGGACTTCAACGAATACTTCGCGTCCGCCTTCGACGACGACGAGTTCGACACCATCGGCGGCCTCGTGCTGCGCAAGTTCGGGCACTTGCCGACGCGAGAGGAGGCCGTCGCCTTCGATGGCTTCGAGTTCCGCGTGCTGAACGCCGACAGCCGCCGCATCAACCTGCTGCAACTCACTCGCGAGGCTTGACCGCGCGGCTCGCGAGGATTCGCCCGGCGCTCCTGCGGCTGGCGGCCCCAGCTCTTGCCCTGCTTGCCGGCGGCCTGCTGCCACTGGCGCTGGCACCCTTCCACGTCTGGCCGCTTCTTGCGGTCTCGGCCGGCGGCCTGTTTCTGCTGCTGAGGCGTGTGACAGGAAGTGGCACCGCGCTGCTTCTCGGCTGGCTTTATGGCGTCGGCAAGTACGCCGTGGGCGGATCGTGGATCTATGTCAGCATCCACGTGTACGGTGCCGCACCTCCAGCGCTCGCCGCGTTCCTGGTGGCGCTGTTCGTGACGGGTATGGCGCTGTTCCCGATGGCCATGGCGTGGATGTTCAGCGCCCTGCGGCGGCGAGTGGACGGCGCTGCCAACCCGTGCACGGACGCAGCGCTCTTCTCCGGCCTATGGGTGCTGTTCGAGTGGCTCTTGACCTGGGTGCTCACAGGCTTCCCGTGGCTCTTTGCCGGTTACGCCATGCTCGACACGCCACTGGTCTCGCTCGCACCCGTGGGCGGCGTGCTCCTCGTGTCGTTGGCAGCAGTGTTCACGACCGCGAACCTAGCCGTCGCCGTTCGTTCTCGTCTCGCGCTTGTGTGGGCCGCCCTGCCGTGGCTCCTGGCCGCCGCGCTAGCCGGCGTGTCCTGGACTGATCGCGGTGAATCTCGCACCGTGGCGCTGGTACAGGGCAACGTGCCGCAAGAGTTGAAGTGGCAGCCGGAATCTCGGCAGATGATCCTTGGACGCTATCGCGACCTGACCGAGCAAGTGGCCGATCGCGACATCGTCATATGGCCGGAGGCGGCGATTCCCGTCTATCTGCATCGGGCCAGCGCCTACCTCGACTCGGTGACCAAGGCCACCGCTGGAGACCTCGTGCTCGGCATCCCGATTGCGCGAGCGGCGGACGAAGCGGCGACGCTCCACAACGGCGCGGTCTCCAGCGGCGGCGGCACCTATCTGAAACGTCGGCTGGTGCCGTTTGGCGAATACGTGCCGCTCGAAGGCTTGCTGCGCGGCCTCATTGGCTTCTTCGACCTGCCCATGTCGCGCTCCCAACCGGGCGAGGCGCAACAGCCGGTCTTGCTTGCCGGCGGCGTGTCGCTGGCCATTGCCATCTGCTACGAGATCGCCTATCCCGACATGGTGCGTCGCGATGCAGCCAACGCCGCAGCATTGGTCACATTGAGCAACGACACTTGGTTCGGCGCCTCCATAGGGCCCCACCAGCACATGCAGATCGCCCGAATGCGCGCGGTAGAAACCGGTCGCTACCTGCTCCGCGCCACCAACAACGGCATCACGGCGATTGTCGACGAGCGTGGCGACCCTGTGCCGGCACGCGCGTTGCTGGCCGGCAATACGACCAACGACGTCGCGGCGTTGCCGCAGTTCCAGGCCGGGGTGCTTGACGGCGCCTTCCACGTCGTCCACGGCCAAACCCCGTTCACCCGCTTCGGCCACATATGGCTTTTCGCCATGGTCGCGCTACTGGCGATCGCCTTCGTTCGCGCCCGCACAAGGAGTTCCGCCTGAGCAGGCGAGGCTCTCCTTGATCGCATCGGAACGGCCAAGGAACGCGATCAGAGGCCCTTGCGGGGCAGCGCCTGCGATAAAATCCCCGTCAGCCCCTCGCACCACCGACCCGGAGACCTTTCCTTGACTGCCGAGAGCATGGATGAGCTTGTCGCACTCGCCAAGCGACGGGGCTTTCTGTATCAGGCGAGCGAGCTCTACGGCGGCTTGCAGGGCATCTACGACTACGGCCCCTTGGGCGTCGAGCTCAAGAACAACCTCAAGGCGGCGTGGTGGCGGTCGATGGTCTACGAGCGCGACGACGTGGAGGGCCTCGACTGCTCCATCCTCACCAACCCCAAGGTGCTGCGCTACTCCGGCCATGAAGACACCTTCGCCGACCCCATGCAGGACTGCCGCGCCTGCAAGAATCGCTGGCGCGCGGACCACATCGAGGACGGCCGCTGCCCCAATTGCGGTTCCGACGACCTCACCGAGCCGCGCCCGTTCAACCTGATGTTCCGCACCTCTGTCGGCCCCATCGACGACGGCTCCTCGTTCGCGTATCTGCGCCCTGAGACCGCGCAGTCGATCTTCACCAACTTCCGCAACGTGATCGACTCCACCTCCCGCAAGCCACCCTTCGGCATTGCCCAGATCGGCAAGGCGTTCCGCAACGAGATCACGCCGCGCAACTTCATATTTCGGGTGCGCGAGTTCGAGCAGATGGAGCTCGAGTTCTTCGTCGAGGCAGGAACGGACGAGGAATGGCACGAGCGCTGGGTGCAGGAGCGGATGGCGTGGTGGGCGCAGCAGGGGGTTAGCCTTGCGCATCTCAGCCTCTACCACCATCCCGCAGAGGACCTGTCGCACTACTCCAAGGCCACCGTGGACATCATGTATCGCTTCCCGCACGGCGTGGAGGAACTCGAAGGCATCGCCAACCGCTCCGACTTCGATCTCGGTTCCCACACCCGCAATCAGGACGATCTCGACATTCACGCCAAGGTGATGCCGAACGCCGATTCGAGCGTGCGCCTCGCAGTTCACGACCAGCAGGCGAAGCGCTGGAGCGTGCCGTGGGTGATCGAGCCGTCGGCCGGCGTGGACCGCGGCGTACTTGCCGTGCTGAACGAGGGCTACCGGGTGGAGCAGCTCGACAATGGCGGCCAGCGCACGGTGCTCGCACTCAAAGCCCACCTCGCGCCCATCAAGGCCGCCGTCATTCCTCTCAAGCGCAACCACGAGGGCATAGTGGCGCGGGCACGGGCCATCAAGGGCGAGTTGCAGCGGCTCGGACTCGGCCGCATCCTGTTCGAGAACACCGGCAACATCGGCAAGGCATACCGCCGCCACGACGAGGTGGGAACGCCCATGTGCATCACGATCGACTTCCGCACCATCGAGGAGGACGACACCGTCACCATTCGCGACCGCGACAGCATGGTGCAAGAACGCGTTCCGGTGGCCGAACTCGCCGCTCGCCTGCACAGCGCGCTGGCGGCAAGCGACAGTGCATCGCCGGTGGCCGCAGCGGAGGCTGGCGCATGAGAAGGACATCCACCATCGGCAACACCGCCACCATCAGCCGCGCCGTGATCTCCACCGTAGGCCAGGACCGCCCCGGCGTCGTCAACGAGATCGCCAAGGTGGTGCACGACCTCAACCTCTCCATCGAGGACAGCCGCATGACCGTGCTCGGCGGCGAGTTCGCGGTGCTGATGTCGGTCACCGGCGGCGCCTTGCACCTGCAACGGCTCGAAACTCGCCTGGTGAAGCTCGCCAAGGAGATGGACCTTGCCTTCCTCTTCCGCCTCACCGGCGAGCGCGGCGACGTGCAGGGTCGCATTCCCTACACGGTCAGCGTCACCGCCATGGACCACCCCGGCATCGTCCACCTCGTGGCAGGGTTCTTCTCGTCGCGCAACATCAACATCTACAACCTCGACACGGTCACCGAACGCGCCGCCCACACCGGCACCCCCATCTTCTCGCTGGTGATGGAGATCGAAGTGCCCCCGGACGCCCGCATCGCCGAGCTGCGCGATAATTTCTTCTACTTCTGCGACGACCACGACCTGGACGCTGAGCTGCGCCCGGCTTGAGCCCGGGCTAGCGAATGCAACGCTTGCGGATCGGAGTGGATGGGCGGCCGCTGCGCAATCCATTCACCGGTATCGGCATTTACACGCGGGAGATCCTGGCGCGACTCGCCAAGCATCACGACCTCTGCGTCTATCTCGACGACTTCCGCGACAGCGGCTTGGCCGAGGACCCGCCTTTCGCTGCGACCTTCCGCTCAGGAGCCAAGCGCGGGTTGCCCGATCCCCTCGTCGTTCACACGTTGTTTCCGCGCTGGGCCCGAAAGGACGGAGTGGAGGTGTTCTTCTCCCCCCGCCACCACCTCCCTGCCCTGCTGGGCAACCTACCCACGGTTGTCACAATCCACGATCTGGTCTGGCGCGTGGCGCCCGAAACCATGCGAGGCGCCAACCGATTGCTGGAGACCGCCCTGATGCCGGTGGCGCTAAAGCGTGCCGACCACATCATCGCGGTGTCCCAAGACACCGCCAATCGTCTCGCCCCCTACCGCTCCCGCAACGTCCACGTCATTCACGAAGGCGCCCGCTGCCTCCCGAAGGCACCTCCCTTCTCCCACCCACGCCCCTTCTTCCTGTTCGTCGGCACCAAGGAACCGCGCAAGAACCTGCGCGGCGTCATCGAGGGCTTCACCCGCGCCTGCGAAGGTGGCCTGCCGCCCGTCGATCTCGTGCTTGCCGGCAGCCAAGGCTGGCACGAACCAATGCTCGATGCAGCCATCGCCGCCAACGATCGCATCATCGACCTAGGCGCGGTCAACGAGGACGTGCTGGCAAGCCTTTACGCCGGCTGCGTGGGCGTAGTGATGGCCTCGCACTACGAGGGCTTCGGGCTGCCGCTAGTGGAAGCCATGCAGCGCGGCAAGCCCGCGATCGCCGCCAACGCCGGCGCATTGGCCGAAGTCGCCGGCGATGCAGCCGTACTCGTCAACCCAGCGGACGCCCACGACATCGCCCGCGGCTTCCTAACCCTGGGCGCCGACAACCAGGCATACAGCACGCACGCCGTGGCGGCCGAACGGCGGGCGAGCCTGTTTTCCTGGGACCACGCCGCAGAGCGGACCATGGCCATCCTGCACGCTGCGGCAAACCGGTAGGGTGCGTCGCCACCGCTTACAGCGATCGTGCAAATGTGCAACGAGCACTTGCACGAAACCCCGTCGTAACGCCACTACACTCTGCCGTCCATGGCGGGGCAGCGGCAAACAGTGCATCGGAGTGACGGCATGACGGACATCATTGCCAGTGCCGTGGCCGGGCCTCAGGCAGGCCATAAGTTCCACCATGCGCACATCACCGCAGACGGGAAGGCGCGGGCGCGGGTGGCGCTCGAGCGTCTTCGTACCCTGTGGTTCAACACCGGCACGCTGTGCAACCTCGCTTGCGCCAACTGCTTCATGGAGTCGACTCCGCGCAACGATGCGCTGGTCTATCTGCGCGCGGCCGAGGTCGAGGCGTTTCTATCCGAGGCCGAGAGCCTTGACTTGGGCGTTGAGGAGATCGGCTTTACGGGCGGCGAGCCGTTCATGAATCCGGACATGCTCGACATGCTCCATTCGAGCCTGGGCCGGGGTCACAGAGCGCTTGTGCTCACCAACGGAATGCGACCCTTGATGAAGTGCGCCGAAGGTCTGTTGGCGCTCAAGGATCGCTTTGGGCAACGTTTGGCGCTGCGTGTCTCGGTGGACCATTTCCGCCGGGAGCTCCACGAGGAGGAGCGTGGCAGCCGTTCCTGGACGCAGGCGATGCACGCCCTGCAATGGCTCGCCGAAAACGGCTTCAACCTGCGCGTGGCTGGGCGCCTGCGCTGGGGCGACGACGAGCAGGCGATGCGATCCGGCTTCAAGAAACTGCTCGAGACGCACGGAATCGACCTCGACGTCCAGGACCCAGAGCGACTGGTGCTGTTTCCAGAAATGGATGAGGACGCCGACACGCCGGAGATCACCACCGAATGCTGGGAGCTCCTGGGCGTGCGTCCGAGCAACGTCATGTGCGCTTCGTCACGCATGGTGGTAAGGCACAGGGGCGCCATGCGACCCACCGTGGTGAGCTGCACGCTGCTGCCCTATGCAAGGCCCTTCGATCTCGGCCCGACGCTCGCCGGCGCACTCGGAGAGGTCGCGCTCAACCATCCGCATTGCTCCCGCTTTTGCGTAGTCGGGGGCGGCAAGTGCTCGGGCTAGGTAAAGCGCAAGCGAAGTAAGGAACCCCCAGAGCAAGAACCTTCCCAAAATGAGCTCGGTCTCAGGGAGCGTGTCGGAGGGAGCCCAGATAGGCGCGGAGCTGAGGGCGCCAGTCTGGGGGTTGGATGCCGAAGGTGCGCGCCAAGTGGGTGGCGTTCAGGCGGGAGTTGAGAGGACGCATGGCCGGGGTTGGGTATTCGGTGGTGGCAATGGCGCGCACTTCGGGCGCTTGTTCGATCAGCCCAAGCCGCTCGGCTTCCTCCACGATTTGGCGGGCGAAGCCGCACCAGCTCACCGTTGGCTCGGCACTGAAGTGGTAGGTGCCCCAGAGGTCCTCCCGGCTCGCTGTGGCTAGGCAGATGGTTCGGAGCGTCTGGGCGATCGCCTGGGCGGGAGCAGGGGCGCCGATCTGGTCGTCCACGACGGTGAGTTCGGGGCGTTCGCGGGCCAGGCGGAGCATGGTATCCACGAAGCTGCGGCCCAAGGCTCCGAACACCCAGCTTACGCGCAGGATGATGTGCCGCGGGGCGCCGGCGCGCGCGGCGCGTTCGCCGAGTTCCTTGGTGCGGCCATAGACGCCCAGAGGGGCCGTGTCGTCTTCCTCGCGATAGGGCGCGCTGGATTTGCCGTCGAAGACGTAGTCGGTGGAGACATGAACGAGAGCCGCGCGAACGTTGGAGCAGGCGGTGGCGAGGTGCGCCACCGCCTCAACGTTCACCGCATGGGCGGTCTCGATGTCGCTCTCGGCGCGGTCCACGGCGGTGTAGGCGGCGCAGTTGACAACCGCCTGCGGCTGCCATCGTTCGATTGCGTGGGCCACGGCAGCCGCATTCGTGATGTCGAGATCGTCGCGACTGAGACCGATGGGCTGGAAGGTTTCCGTGCCTAGCCGCACAAGCTCCGATCCAACCTGGCCGGCCGCACCGGTTACGAGGACCTTCACGGCAGCGTGCCGAGATATTCGTCCAAGGTGGGGTTCTGCTGGTCCGCCGCCGAGACGATGGGGTCCACAACCGGCCAGTCGATGGCCAAAGTCGGGTCGTTCCACAACACGCCTCGGCCATCGTCCGGCCGATAGTGAGCGGTGCATTTGTACTCAAAATCCGCCACCTCGGAGAGCACGCAGAAGCCGTGTGCATAACCCGGCGGAATGAAGAGCTGGGTGTGGCTTTCGTCATCGAGAATCACGCCAACATGCTGGCGGAACGTGGGCGAAGCGGGATCGATGTCCACGGCCACGTCAAACACGCGCCCGCGACTCACCCGCACGAGCTTGCCCTGCGGCTCGTGCTCCTGAAAGTGCAAGCCGCGCAACACGCCGCGCCGGGAACGGGAGTGGTTGTCCTGCACGAAATCCTGCGTGAGCGCAGGATGCCCGTCGTAGCGCTCCTTGCTGTAGGTTTCGAGCAGGAAGCCCCGTTCGTCGCCGAACACCCGAGGCCGGGCGATGACGACGCCGGGCAACGCCGTGGCTTCGACTTCCATCTAGCTGGATGCCGTGCCGGCAGGGCGGGAGAGGTGGTCGCCGAGAACGCCGAGCCCATCCGCATACAGATGCACCTCGAGGCCGAGGGCATGCACCAGCGCTTCGAACGTGGCCATTTTTTTCGGTTGGTCCTCCTACCTGCGCCACGCCGCGTGGCGTCGTTCGGGTGGCTCGGCACATGCGAGTCGGGGCAGGAACTCTATCGCGTTTCGTCGCGCCTGCGCCGCTTCAACCCCCCAAGAGGTCCGTCAGAAAGCGGCCGTAGCCGCTGCCCGAGAGGCGGGGACCCGCAGCAAACAGCGTCCGGCAACGCGACATCGGGTAGGCTGTGCGTGTCTCGGGCAAAAGGGCCGTTACCCCCTCCGATGATCGGCGTTGGAGTTGGTTTCATGGGAGTTAGACAGAAAAATGGCAGTTGATGTCGGCGACGTAGCACCGGATTTCACCCTCGAAACCGCGAGCCTGACGGGCAGCGGAACCCTGAGGCTGAGTTCGCTGCGAGGCCGAAAAGTCGTGCTGTTCTTCTACCCCGCTGACCACTCGCCTGGGTGCACAACCCAAGTCTGCGCGTTCCGCGACGCCTACGAAGAGCTAGTTGGCCACGGTGTCGAGGTCGTAGGCATCAGCGGGCAGAAGATCGCGTCGCACGAACGCTTCGCCGGCAGCCAGGCACTGCCGTTCCCGATTGCCAGCGACCCCGGCAACCTCGTGCGTCGGGAGTACGGTGCATCCAAGTGGATCATCCCCTGGCGCGTGACGTACCTCATCGACGAGGACGGCATCGTTGCCGACGTGTACTCCGGCATGGTTCAACCTCTCATGCACGTTGAGTACGTGAAGCAGTGGATTGCCGAAGACTGATGGGGATGTTCCGGAGACGGAGCGTTCCCAATGTCCACGATTCCCTTCACCTAGCTTCGCCGCCTCGGCAAAGTCCGACCGGGTGATAGGACGGTTTGGGCTGGGGCAAGAAGTGTTGTCCGAAGGCAACGGTTCTTGTGGCGCTGGCCCACCTCACGGCCTTTTGCGAGCGTAGGCTGCCTTCAGCCCACTGCCATTCTTGGAAGGCCCTCGCCAGCGCGGACTGGTGCCTCTGCACCCTGGCGCCCCTCCGACAAACGGCGAGGAACGCCGTTTCTCGACTCCCCCGCACGGCGGGAGTGACAGGAAGGCCCTTGCACCCCCAACAACGGTCGTCGCGTGCACTTTCCTGTCACTCCCCCCTCGAGGGGAGTCGAGAAAAGCGTCCCGCTTTTCTCGGAGGGGGGCCGCCGACCCAACGCCACAATCTCCGAACGAAGCCGCTCCTGTCACTCCCTTTCGCGCCAGCGCCGTTTTCTACGGCGCAAGCTCCTAGGCGAGCAGCTCCGTCAGGTAGGCGCCGTAGGCGCTGCCGGCGAAGTCCCCGGCGAGGGCGGCCAAGTCTTCGTCGGCAATCCAGCCCATGCGCCACGCCACCTCTTCGGGGCAGGCGATCTTGAGGCCCTGGCGGTGCTCGATGATCTGCACGAACATGCTCGCCTCCAAGAGGGAGTCGTGGGTGCCGGTGTCGAGCCAGGCCATGCCGCGGCCGAACTGCACGACCTGCAAGCGGCCGGCCTCGAGGTAGTGTCGGTTGATGTCGGTGATTTCGGTTTCGCCGCGGGCGGAGGGCACGAGCGAGGCAGCGATGTCGAGCACATCGTTGTCGTACATGTAGAGGCCGGTCACCGCCAAATTGGATCGGGGCGCGGCCGGTTTCTCTTCGATGTCGACGGCGCTGCCTTGCGCATCGAGCACGGCCACGCCGAAGGCACTTGGGTTGTTCACCGGATAGGTGAACACCGTTGCGCCGTTGTTGCCCGCCACCGCCTCCTGCGCCGTGCGCGACAGTTCGCTGCCGAAGAAGATGTTGTCGCCCAGGATGAGCGCCACCGGCTCGGTGCCGACGAAATCGCGCCCGACGACGAAGGCATCGGGGATGCCCTTCGGATCGTGCTGCACGCGATAGGAAAGCGACATGCCCCAGCGGCTGCCGTCGCCGAGCAGTTCCTCGAAGCGGGGCGTGTCGCGGGGCGTGGAGATGACCAGCACCTCGCGCACGCCAGCGAGCATGAGCGTGGTGAGGGGGTAGTAGATCATCGGCTTGTCATACACCGGCAGCAGTTGCTTGCAGACACCGGCGGTGACCGGGTGCAGGCGCGTGCCGTGCCCGCCGGCGAGGACGATGCCTCGCGTTGGTTGCTGCTCGACCGTCATCGAGACGTGCCGAGCCGCCCGCCGTCGTAGTCGCCCAGGACGCTCCTGCGCCACTCGGGATGGTCGCAGTACCACGCGACCGTGGCGTCCATGCCGTCCTCGAAGGAGGTTTCGGCCACCCAGCCGAGTTCACGCTCGATGTGGGTGGTGTCGATGGCGTAGCGGCGGTCGTGCCCTGGCCGATCCTCCACATAGGTGACGAGGCGACGCAGGGACTCGACCTCCACACCGACGTGCCGCGCAAGCCGTTCCAGCACCGTGTGCACCACATCGCGGTTGGGGCGTTCGCAGTTGCCGCCGATGTTGTAGGTGGCGCCGGGCTTGCCCTGGTCACACACCCGCACCAACCCGCGAACGTGGTCCTCCACGTAGAGCCAGTCGCGCACCTGCAAGCCGTCGCCGTAGATGCGGATCGGCTTGCCTTCCAAGGCGTTGGCGATGGTGAGCGGAATCAGCTTTTCCGGGAACTGGCGGGGACCATAGTTGTTCGAGCAGTTGGTCACCAACACGGGCAGGTCGAAAGTCTCGTGCCAAGCTCGGGCCAGGTGGTCGGCTGCGGCCTTGGAGGCGGCATACGGCGAGTTCGGACGGTAGGGAGAGGTTTCGGTGAATCTGCCGGTCGCTCCCAGGGCGCCAAACACCTCGTCTGTGGAGACATGGACGAAGCGGAAATCCGCGCTGGAGCGCGCGACCTCGCGTGCGGCTTCGAGCAGGTTGAATGTGCCGACGATGTTGGTTTGCACGAAGGCAGCGGGGCCGTCGATGGAGCGATCCACGTGGGTCTCGGCAGCTAGATGGAAGATTGCGTCCGGTTCGATGTCTAGCACCAGTTCGTGCAACGACTTCCGATCCTGGATGTCGAGCCGATGCAACCGGTGGCGCGGCGAATCCTGCACGTCGACAAGGTTTTCCATGCGGCCGGCATAGGACAAGCTGTCCACGGTGTGTACGGTTTCGCCACGGCGCAGCAGATGCCGAACGAGCGCGGAACCAATGAACCCCGCTCCCCCGGTGACGATGCACTTCCTGCCAGCACTCACGTTGTCACGCCCCCACGCTCGAATCCCGATTCGGTTCGTCCGCTCGTCCGTAATTGTCGGCGAAACGCTCGATGTCGTCTTCGCCGAGGTAGTCGCCCACCTGCACCTCGATGAGTTCAGCAGCTTCGCTCCCAGGATTGGAGAGACGGTGCAGCGCCCCTGCGGGAATGTACGTGGACTCGTTTTCCTGCAGGCGAATCCGATCCTCGCCGCGGGTCACCTCCACCGAGCCTTGAACCACCACCCAATGTTCGCTGCGCTGGCGGTGGGTCTGCAGCGACAGCGCCGCCCCGGGACGAACCACGATGCGTTTCACTTGATGCCGTGGTCCCGCGGCGAGGCGTTCATAGGTGCCCCAAGGGCGCACGACTCGGTTGGCAGAATCGGTTTCCTCGCGCCCGTCTTTCTTGAGGGTCTGCACCAACTCGCGCACCCGCTCCACGCCGGAACCGTCCGCTACGAGCACGGCATCTGGAGTTTCCACAACCACGGCGTTGTCGATACCAAGCACCGCCACGAGGCGTGACTCGGCGAGGACCACGGAATCCTTCGCTTCGAGCGCGACTACATCGCCACCGAGGACATTGCCGCTTGCATCCGCCGCCAGCTCGCGCAGTGCCGGCCAGGCACCGACATCACTCCAGCCGCAATCCACCGGCACGACCCACGCCCGATCGGTGTGTTCCATCACGCCGTGGTCGATGGAGATGGCAGGAGCCTGCGCGAACGCCGCACCGGGCCGGAGGAAGTGAACCTCTGGCCCACCGGCGCGATGTCGGTAGGCGTCCTTGCCCGGCACGCGCATGGCCTCGCGACAGACTCGCGTCAAGGCCGGTTGGTGACGGCCGAGTTCGTCCAGGAAGGCGCTTGCGCGGAACAGGAACATGCCGCTGTTCCAGTGGTAAGTTCCCTCGGCCAGCATGCGTTCCGCCTCTTGGCGTGACGGCTTCTCGACGAACTCCGCGACCGCGAGCGGGCCGGTCGACTCCCGTTGCCCTGCGGCAGAGCCGCGTGCACGGATGTAGCCATAGCCCGTCTGGGCAGCGGTCGGCGTCACGCCGAACGTCACGAGACCGCCCGTCGATGCACGTGGCAACGCTTTGTGCACGGCGTCCGCAAAGGCGTCTTCGTCGCCGATGTGATGGTCTGCCGGCAGCACCAGCAGGAGCGGATCCTCCCCGCCCCGAATGGCGTGCAATGCGGCGAGCGCCACTGCCGGCGCGGTGTTCCGAGGCTCAGGCTCCAAGAGGATCGGCCCCGGCACGATGTCGGCGTCGCCGCACTCCTGCCCCACGAGGAACCGGTGCAACTCGTTGCAGACGATCCACGGCGGCTCCGTCTCCTCTCCGGCGCGGCCGAGTGCACGAACCCGATCGAGCGCCTGCCGGAACAACGTCCGATCGCCCAGCAGCCGCAGGAACGGCTTGGGGTGCGCCACCCGCGACAGCGGCCACAGCCGCACGCCGGCGCCGCCAGCCAGTATCACGGGAATGAGGGCAGGGGCCATCGGATCGTTCACATCGCCACAAGCGCCCTTTGGGACGCGCCAGTGGCGCATTCTACGGGACGGGTATTCTTTGCCCTCGCTTCACCGGCTTGAGTCCATGCGCGTTCTGCACGCCTACCGCACCTACTTTCCAGACACCCAAGGGGGCGTCGAGGAAACCATTCGGCAAATTTGCCTCAACACCCAGCCTTGTGGGGTGCAAAGCCGCGTACTCGCGCTGAGCCCAGACGCGCAGCCGGCCACGCTCGAACGCGAGGAGGCCGAGGTGCATCGGGTGCGCCGCCATGCGGAAGTGGCCTCCTGCACCATGTCGCTGGCAGCACCGGCGGCCATGCGCCGCATGGTGCGCATGACCGATGTGGTTCACTACCACTTCCCGTGGCCCTTCGCCGACATGCTCCACTTCGGCGTCGGCGTGCAGCGCCCGGCGGTGCTCACCTATCACTCCGATATCGTGCGGCAGCGCCTGCTTGAACCCGTCTATCGGCCGCTGATGAACCGCTTTCTGGGCGCGGTGGAGCGCATCGTTTGCACTTCGCCGCACTATCTCGCCTCCTCGCCGGTGCTCGCGCGCCTCAAGGGCAAGGTGGACGTCATTCCGATTGGCCTCACGCCGAGTTCGTATCCCGACGTGGACGAAGATTGTCTGGCGGCGACACGCGCCCAGTTCGGCAGTGGGTTCTTCCTCTACGTCGGCGTGCTGCGCTACTACAAGAGCGTCCACGTGCTGCTCGACGCCATGCAAGGCGCACCGTTTCGCGCCGTGGTCGCCGGGGAAGGGCCCGAGGGGCCGGCGCTCCGCCGCCAAGCGACGCGCCTTGGCCTCGACAACGTGACCTTCGCCGGCCGCGTCAGCGACGAAACCAAGGTCGCGCTCCTGCGCCTCTGCCGCGCCCTCGTGTTCCCGTCCGCCATGCGCTCCGAGGCCTTCGGCGTGACGCTGCTTGAAGCGGCCATGCAGGGCCGGCCGATGATTTCCACCGAACAGGGCACCGGCACAAGCTACGTCAACCTGCATGGCAAGACGGGGCTCGTGGTCACCCCTGGATCTCCACCGGCACTTCGCGAAGCGATGGATCGCCTGCATGCCGACCCCGCCACGGCGCGGGCCATGGGAGCGCGCGCACGCCGGCGATTCGACCAGGAGTTCACCGGCGAAATGATGGGCGAGCGCTACGCACGGGTGTATCGAGAACTGGCGTCGCGACAGGCCCGTCTCGCGGGGTGAGGGCTGGTTGCACCGTCGGGCCCTTGGTTGCTTAACGTGTTGCGAGATCGGTTCCATGGGAGCCAGCGCTGCGGTGCAGCCTCATAGCCCCACCCCTTCAGCCCGGCCTCGTTGCCACCGTGGCGTTGCAGGCGAGTGGCGCTACAGGAAGCAAAGCACCCGCAGTTCGATGCTCCGTCGTGGCTCGCCGGTCGGATTGGGATGGGCGAACGAGGCGTGCGGACAGGCTCTGCCGATCACCCCTTCGGAGTCGAAGGACTTGATGGCCAGCACTTCCTCCGGGGTCATGCCGGGAACGTAGTACCACCGGTGGCGGTTCGAGTGGGCGACGCTGAAGGTCTCGATGCCGATGTCGTGCCAACTGTAGTTCTCCGCGCCATAGCCGTAGATGACGGACTCCTGCAGGTCTTCGGCGCGCACCGTGCGCGCATCGCAAACCGCCAGCGGATGGCCATCTGCCGTCGCGCTGAGCGGCCGCCAGAAGTTGAGCACGCGGACGCGCTTCGCGTTCTCCGGAACACGTTCGCCATGCAGCGCCAAGTATCGATCCCAGGTCGTGTTGTCGGTGTAGTCCATATGCACGCCACCGATGTAGCCACCGCCCCGCTCGACGCCGGACCGGCGCTGCGTCCCGTCGATGCCGCCTCCCGAGTACTGCAGGCCAGGCTCGCGGATGATGTGGTCGAACGTGAAGGTGGTGCGGGCGCCGGTCAGCTCCCGCGCCGTGGCCTTGCATTCGGCATAGTAGGTCGCCATCACGCTGCCACAGTCGTAGAAGTCCTCGACTGCGCTCGGGCTATCCAGGAGCGCAAAGCCGCTGGTGTCGATTCCGAGCCCCTTCAAGCCGCGGGCGTTCGCAACCGCAACCTCGCTCCACGCAAGCCGCCCACGCCCGTACGCTCGCGTGCGCAAATCAACCCGGTGCACCGCGCCTCCGGCTTGCTCCGCCGGAATGAACCCAAGCTCTGCCGCAACGCTCTCCTGCAACGCCGTGCCGCCAGAAATGGCAACCAAACTCGCGACTCCCCAAGAACCGTAGCCACGACAGCATGCCAGCAAAACCGACAACCGTCAGCCCGACAAACGCACCTCGATGGAGACATCCCTTCGAAGGGAGAGCTTCCCGCCGTCCCTGCCGCCAAAGGCCCCGTCTCGAAGGTCTAGACCGACGGAAATCCCAGAACGCCTAGGGCTTTGGTGAAAGCGACGGGTAGGGGATCAGGACGGAGCGGGCT
>VXSY01000055.1:0-17542 GCA_009837725.1 Gammaproteobacteria bacterium
GACGTGGAACCCCCGCCCGTCACCCTCCCGCGACCGCTCGGCGCCGACAACGAGAGCGTCTATGGTGGATTACTGGGGCTCGACCGTGCACAGCTCGAAGAACTCTCCGGGGCCGGGGCGATTTAGGCGGCTTTGCCCGGTCGTGCATCTTTTGCCTCCGGGCCATCCCCGGAGGGAGGGCGTCTCGCCCTCCATGGCCCGAAGGGACGTTGGGCCTCCTCTTCCGGCTTGAGAGCAGCCACTGAAGGGAAGCCAACGTGAGACACTACCCGTTGCCCCAATCGCTTGACGGATGGATGGCCATATGAGGGGCCGAAACTGGCTGCTGACTACCACGCTGCTTTGCTGCGTTCTAACCGCCGGGAGCGAGGCCAGAACGTTGGATGAGCAACACCTTGCCGCCCTGCTCGAAGAGGCGAGGGCCGAGATGAAGATGCCCGGCCTGCGAGCCGCCGTGCGCCTTCCCGATGGCCGCATCGTCCGCGCCGCCACCGGCCTTGCCGACAAGGAAGCCGGCACGCCGCTCGACAACGACATAGCCATGCCCGGTGGGAGCACCGGCAAGACCTTTGTCGCGGCGCTCACCATGTTGCTGGTCGAAGACGGCACCCTCTCCCTCGACGATCCCGCCAGCAAGTGGCTCGGCGACCTGTCGTGGTACACGCGGCTGCCCAACCCCGCCGACATCCGCGTCCGTCACCTGCTCTCCCACAGCGCCGGCATCTCCGACTATCCAGGCACGTTTCGCTACAACCTCCATTCCGTCTGGCGTGCTATCCGCCGCGGCGGCATTCGCTTCACGCCAGAGGAACTCATCGGCTTCGCCACGGGCAAGAAGCCGCTCAACCCGCCCGGCGAGGGCTATCGCTACACCGATGTCGGCTATCTCGTGCTCGGTCGCCTGATCGAAGCCGCCACCGGCCGCAGCTACTACGACCTCCTCACCGAGCGCATCCTCGAACCTCACGGCTTCGAAGACATCGTCCTGCAAGACCGCTCCGTGCTCCCCGTCACCCCCGGCTACACCATGGGCGCCCGCAACCTGCGCGACGACGGCACCATGAAGATCGACCCAACCTCCGAATGGACCGGTGGCGGCCTGGCCCTGACCCCAGCCTACTTGGTCCGCTTCCACGCGGCCCTCGCCGCTGGCGAAATCGTCCGCCCAGAGAGCCTTGAACAGATGCTCGAAGGCGGCTGGCACAACCCCGCAACCCCCGGCGAACACTACGGCTTTGGCCTCTTCGTCCACGACCACGGCAGCGCATGGAGCCACGGTGGCCTATGGCCCGGCTACCGAACCCACGTCACCCACAACACTAGGGCCGCCACCACCATAGCCGCCCAAACCAACCGCGACGGCCGCATCGACATGGGCGCAGTCGTGGCCCGCATCGCCGCGGCCTTGGATTAGATCTCAAACAGGATCGTCCGCTCCGGGGAAGCGTCTCGCCTGCCATGCGCGTGGTTAGGCGTCGGTCCATACGGCGACCCGTTGACGACAGCGCGCAATGCCGCGACGATGCAGCCTTCCGTATGTCGCGAGTTGCACCCGCCCGGCCCACCGTGAACGCCGTCTCCGAGCACCTTCCCGAAAGAACCCCCGAACCAGGCGAATTGGTGCAAGTCCGCTCGCGTCGTTGGCTGGTGGAAGAAACCATCGATTCACCGAATCCCGGCGAGTCCGCCCGCGTTGCTCTTGCCTGCGCCGACGACGACAACCAAGGCCAAACGCTCACTGTCTTCTGGGACTACGAGCCCGACCGCCGCATTCTCCAAGACGAAGGATGGGATCACCTCGCCGCCAAGGGCTTTGATGCCACACGGCAGTTCGCCGCCTTCTACAACACCTTGCGCTGGCACTGCACCACGGCCACCGATCCCAATCTCTTCCAAGCGCCGTTCCGAGCCGGCATCAAGATCGATGCCTACCAGATGGAGCCACTGCGCAAAGCGCTACGCCTGCCCCGCGTCAACCTCTTCATTGCCGACGACACCGGCCTCGGCAAAACCATTGAAGCGGGCCTGATCGCCCGCGAACTCATCCAGCGCCGCAAGGCCAAGACCATCGTCGTCGCGGCCCCGCCTTCCGTGCTCGAACAATGGAAGACAGAACTCGAAGACCGCTTCGGCCTAATCTTCGAAATCCTCGACCGCGCCTACGTGTCGCGGATGCGCCGGGAGCGTGGCTTCGGCGTGAATCCGTGGCGCACCCACAGCCGCTTCCTCATCTCCCACAACCTGCTCATTGACGGCAACTACACAAACCCCATGATCGAGTGGCTGGGCGATCTTGAGCCGGCAAGCCTATTGATTCTCGACGAAGCCCACCACGCCGCGCCCGCCAGCGGTGGCCGGTATGGCATCGAAACGAAGTTCACCCGCGCAGTTCGCGACCTTAGCCACCGCTTCGAGCACCGCCTGTTCCTTTCCGCCACGCCCCACAACGGCCACTCCAACAGCTTTTCTACGCTGCTGGAAATCCTCGATCCATACCGCTTCACCCGTGGAGTTAAGGTGCGCAAAGCTGCTTTGGACCAAGTGATGGTGAGGCGGCTCAAGGAAGATATCCGCGAGATTCAAGACGGTTTCCCCAAGCGCGCCGTCGAACCCGTGGTGATAGACGGCTTGCCAGAAGACGCGCCCGAACTGCTCCTCTCAGAATTGCTGGACGAATACCGTACTGAGCGCGAGAAGCGCCACGCCACTGGCTCCAATCGGGCACGAGCCGCCGCCGGGCTCCTTGTCGTCGGCCTTCAGCAAAGGCTTCTCTCCTCCATCGAAGCCTTTGCCCGCAGCCTGCGAGTGCATCGCGAAACCGTCGCCCGCCACTGGCAACAGGGGCTCGCCAAAGTCACCAAGCCCTCCTCTGTCTCCGAGACCTTCACGCAAACCGCCGATGCCGACGACGAACGCGCCGAGTTGAGCGACGACGAACTCGATGTCGAAGACAGCGAACAGGTGCAAGCCCTAACGACAGCCGCGGAAGCACAAGCGCAACGAGATGCCGTCCATTGGCAACGTGAACAACAACTGCTGGATCAGATGCAGGAGATCGCGGAATCCACCCGCCACCAGCCCGACGCCAAGACCCGCTACCTGATCGACTGGATCCGCGACAACCTCTGCCCCGAACTCCAGCCATTCGGCCAGCCTCCATCCAGCAACGCAGCCCAATGGACAAACCGTCGCGTCCTCATCTTCACCGAGAACCGCCAGGGTACGAAGCGGTACCTGCGATCCATCTTGGAGCAGGCCATCGAAGGAACAGACCGAGCCGACGAACGCGTCGCCGTCATCGATGGCAACACCACCGGCCCAAGACGCAAGGACATTCAGCGTCGCTTCAATCGCGACCCGGCCGAAGATCCCCTGCGCATCCTCCTGGCCACCGACGCCGCGCGTGAGGGCCTCAACTTTCAGGCCCACTGCACAGACCTCTTCCACTTCGACCTACCGTGGAATCCCGGCCGAATCGAGCAGCGCAACGGCCGCATCGACCGCAAGCTGCAACCCGCACCGGAAGTGCATTGCCGCTACTTCGTGCTCCCACAGCGCAAAGAAGACCGCGTGCTCGAAGTACTCGTGCGCAAGACCGACACGATCAAGCGGGAACTCGGCAGCCTCGCCAAGGTGATCGAAGGCGACATCGAAAAGCAGTTGCGCGGTGGCATCCGCCACAGCGACGTCGAGAACCTGCGAGGACGAATCGAGAGCCTTGATCTGAACGCTGACCGCAAGCACACCGCCGAAGAAGAGCTCGAAGCATCCCGCGACCGCCGGGACGCTCTCGAAGGCCAGATTGAGCGCTGCCGGTCGCTGCTCGAGCAATCGCGAATCTGGACCGGCTTCGATGCCGAACCGTTCCGCGACGCCCTTTCCTGCTCGCTGAACCTCCTGGGCGTTCCACCCCTGCAAGAGGGCACCGACGACAACGGCAACTCCGTTTGGGAGCTCCCACGCCTCGAACAACGCGGCACCACCGATCCGAGCTGGACCTCCACACTTGACTCGCTGCGGGCTCCGCGCAGGCTCGACCAATCCATAGCTGAGTGGCGGCGCGACGCCCCCATCCGCCCCGTTGTGTTCCGCGATGCTGGTGTCGTCACCGAAGACACCGTGCATCTGCATCTCGAACAACGTCTCGCCCAACGCCTGCTCGCACGTTTCCGCGCCCAAGGCTTTGTCCACCACGACCTATCCCGCGCTTGCTTGGCGCAAACCCAAGACTCCGTTCCCCGCGTCATCCTTTTGGGTCGCCTCTCCCTCTACGGCCAGGGTGCCGAACGCCTGCACGAAGCCATCGTCCCCGTCGCAGCGCGGTGGACCGAACCATCACGCCGTGGAGAGCCGCTGCGTCGCTACGCCCGAGATGCCGAAGGTCTTTCGCTGAGCCTTCTCGAAAAGTCCCTTGGCAGTCGCGCACCGGCACCGAACGAAGTCATCCAGCGCCGCCTCCTAAGTGCCGCACCCCAAGATGTGATGGAGCTGCGCCCGCAATTGCAGGAAGTGGGGGAAGCCTTCGCCGAAGACGCGACCAAACTCTTGGCCCAACGAGGCAACGCGGAAGCCGAAGAACTGCGCGCAACCTTGGAACGCCAACGCGACCATGTGCGTAATGAACTTGCCGACCGCCAAGCCCAACCTCAATTCGGCTTTGACCAACAGGAAACCGCCCAACTCGACGCCGACATGCGCCACTGGCAAACCCGCCTCGACGCCTTCGACCGCGACCTAGAGGACGAACCGAGCCGCATCCGTGCCTTCTACAAAGTCCGCGCCAAGCGCATCGAACCCATCGGCATCGTGTACCTATGGCCGGAGAGCAACTAGCAATGTCGCCGCTCTCCAAGACCCGAACAGGGCGCCAAGGGTTAGCAGGCTTGATGCTTGGAGGACATGACTGGATGTTGAAGTCCTTGGGGGCGAGGGCATCTTGCCCTCGCACGCGCCGACAGGCGCGCTTTCACACAGGCATCGCTCACTTCCGCAAAGTGGGAGTCAAGAACACGGTGCTGTAATCATGCCTACTCGAGACCCAAACATCGCAGCCCACCAAGAGTGGCTAGGCTTCGTCCGGCCCACGGGCCTGGTGGTCTCTTCCCCGGCGCTAGTGCAAGCAGGCGTCATCCTCAACCGCCGCGACGCCGAAGGTCAGCAGCTCTTAAACAACTGCATCCAACGCACGGAAAAGGACGAACCCTTCCTCCCCGACTTCCGCACCTTCGCCGAGTCCGTCCTCGGCTGGCAGTTCGTCCCCGCTGGCTATGCCGGCATGGACGAATCCCTCATTCCCCCAGCGCTCGAACTAACCATTGCCGACACCGGCGAGGTTCTGCGCCCCACGTTCGCCGTCAAAAGCGAAATCGCAAAACGCAGGCCAAAACGCCCGACCCAAAGCGGCAACGACAACACCCCGCCGCCTTGGCAACTCCTAGTCTCCGTCTGCGAGCCCAACGCCGGCTTCGACAACGCCTTCAAGTCCCAATCGGGCGGCATCGAAGCCTCACCCCAAAGCCGCATGGAACGCCTGCTCCGCCACACGGGCACGCCCGCTGGCCTCCTGTTCAACGGCCACGCCCTACGCCTAGTCTCCGCCCCCCGAGGGGAGAGCGCGGGTTGGCTGGATTTCCGTGTGGAGGACATGTGCCTCGCCGCTGGCCGTCCCATCTGCGCCGCCATGCGTGCCCTGCTGAACCAACAACGCCTGCTCGCGGTTTCCTCCGAAAAACGCCTCGCCGCCCTCCTATCGCAGAGCCGCAAGTTCCAGAACGAGGTAAGCGAACGCCTAGCCGAACAGGTGCTTCACGCCCTCTACGAACTCCTGCGCGGATTCCAGGCCGCCCACCACGCGTCCAAGGGGGAACTCCTCGGCCGCGCTCTCAGTGAAGATCCAGACCATGTGTATCGCGGCCTACTAACGGTCGTTCTCCGCTTCGTGTTCCTGCTCTACGCCGAAGAGCGCGACATGCTGCCCCAAGACGAAACCTATCTCCGTGCCTACTCGCTCACGGGGCTCTACGAACGCCTGCGCGAAGATGCCGCCCGCCATCCCGACACGATGGATCAGCGCTACGGCGCATGGGCACAACTGATCGCCCTGTCTCGCATCATCCACGACGGTGCGAAATCCGGTGCAATGCACCTGCCGCCCCGACACGGCGAACTGTTCGACCCAGACGCATATCGCTTTCTCGAAGGCCGAGATGCCCAAATCGCCGGCGCCCGCCGCGTAAGCGAGCGCCTCGAAACAGCGACTGGCACTTCCGTTTCCATCAAGGCAATGAAGAGGCACGGCGCACCAGCCACGGTGAGCCTGAACGGCCTTCTTCACGAAGAGCCACCCCGTCGTACCAAGTGGCTTCAAGATCGCACCGACCGCAAGCTCACCGATCGCGTAGCGAAACTCGTCCGATCCGCCGACGACCTAGAGACCCTGCACGCCGCGCTCGACTCTGTGATCGACAAGGAAGCAACGCCTGATCTCGTCAGCAAGGGCGACATGGTGCTCCAGCCAAGCGAGGAACGTCGCCGCTCCGGCTCCCACTACACGCCCCGCGAACTCACCGAACCCATCGTCCGTGAAGCACTGAGGCCGATTCTCGAACGACTCCAAGGCGCATCGGAAAAGCCCCCTCGCGCCGACCAGATTCTCGACCTCAAGGTATGCGACCCGGCGATGGGCTCCGGCGCATTCCTCGTGGAAACCTGCCGCCAACTCGGCGACGTTCTGATCGACGCATGGCACGCCCACGACGAAGTGCCCGACATGCCGGCGGACGAAGACGAAGTGGTCTTCGCCCGCCGGCTGGTGGCGCGACGATGTCTCTATGGTGTTGACCGCAATCCCGCGGCGGTGGACCTGGCCAAGCTCTCCCTCTGGCTTGCGACGCTAGCGAAGGAACATCCTCTTACCTTCCTGAACCATGCGCTCCGGCACGGCGACTCATTGGTGGGCCTCTCCGAGGCACAGATCGAGGCCTTCCACTGGAAAGAAGGGGCACCTCGACAAACTAGCATCGAGCGTGACGCGATCCGCAGGCACCTGCGACGGGTAGGCGAACTTCGTGAGCGAATCCGCGAAGCCGGCGAGGAAGTGCCTGACTGCGAGCTGCGCCGGCTTTGGGACGACGCACGGTATGAAGCCGGCAAGGTAGCACGGCTCGGCGATCTGGTGCTGGCGGCGTTCTTCGAAGGTAAGTCGGCCAAGGAGCGCGAAGATCACCGCAAGCGCTTGGCGGGTGTCGTGTTGCAAGGCGAGGCCGGCATACATCGGAATGCACTCGAGGAAGGCATTGTGCCCTTCCACTGGCAGATCGAATTTCCCGAGGTCTTCGACCGCGACAGCGCGGGCTTCGATGCGGTTGTCGGCAATCCGCCCTTTGCGGGCAAGAATTCCGTCCGTGCGGCCAACCCCACCGGCTACCCGGAGTGGCTAAGGGAGATGCACGCCGAGAGCCACGGCAATTCGGATCTGGTGGCCCACTTCTTCCGGCGAGCGTTCAAGCTGCTGCGGGAAGGCGGCACCTTCGGCCTGATCGCGACGAACACCATCGCCCAAGGCGACACCCGGAACACCGGCTTAAGGTGGTTATGCGAACACCGCGGCAACATCTACCGGGCCGAGCGCCGCTTCAAGTGGCCGGGTCAGGCAGCGGTTGTGGTGAGTGTACTGCACATGCATCGGGGCGACTGGCGAGGGACCCGTGTGCTCGACGGCAAATGTGTCGAGAACATCACAGCGTTCCTTTTCCACCGTGGCGGCCACACGGACCCAGCACGGCTCAAGGCCAACGTGAAGCAGAGCTTTGTCGGAAGCTACGTACTGGGCATGGGATTCACCTTCGACGACACCGACAAGAAGGGTGTGGCAACGCCGATTACCGAAATGCGGCGACTGATCGCGGAGAATCCGAGGAATCAGGATGTGATCTTCCCATACATTGGCGGAGAGGAAGTGAACACCAGCCCTACGCACGAACATCATCGTTATGTCATCAACTTTCGGGACTACCCGCTACAACGCGACGATATTGGGGAAGCGTGGGAAGACGCAGAGCCAGAACGAAAAGAGGAACTTCGTCGTCACACAACGGTACCCTTGGATTACCCGGAACCCGTCGCTGCGGATTGGCCAGACTTGCTGGCAGTCGTAGCGGAAAGGGTCAAACCACAAAGGGCGGCACTTCCACCCACAAACAGTGCCAACAGAGCTGCCTCCGCAAACTGGTGGCGCTTTGTCGCGTATGGCAAGGGCCTACGCCAGAGGATCGCGGAGCTTGGCTCGGTAGTTGCCATTTCTCGATACGGGCAACATTGTGCGTACACGATGTTGCCTGCCGGCGCAGTTCACAGCGACTCGGTTATCTTGTTTCCGTTCGACAGTGGCGGACCATTCTGTACGCTCCAATCCCGCCCCCACGAAATCTGGGCCCGTTTCTTCGGCTCGTCGATGAAGGACGACCTCCGCTATACCCCTTCCGACTGCTTCGAGACCTTCCCCTTCCCATGCGGTTGGCGCACCAACCCAACCCTGGAGGCGGCCGGCAAGACCTACTATGACTTCCGCGCCGCCCTCATGGTCAAGAACAACGAGGGTCTCACCAAAACCTACAACCGATTCCACGACCCCAACGAAACCGCCCTCGAACTCGCCAAACTCCGCGACCTCCACACCGAAATGGACCGCGCCGTCCTCGCCGCATACGGCTGGCAAGACATCCCCACAGCCTGCGAGTTCCTCCTCGACTACCCCATCGACGAAGCCGAATGGGGCAAGAAGAAAAAACCCTACCGCTACCGCTGGCCCGACGAGGTCCGCGACGAAGTCCTAGCCCGCCTCCTAGAACTAAACGCCAAACGCACCCCGCAATAGCGGCAGGAGAAGCTCGGCCACGCCAGCCCATGCATCGCACACGGCTCCGGGAGAGAGACATTGGACGCAAAGCTCAAGCACCTCGAACTCATCCAGGGCGTCATCAACCGCCTTGCGTCCGATTCCTTCCGAATGAAAGGCTGGACAGTCGTCTTGCTCGCCGCCCTCTTCATCCTGCTGGCCCGCCATGAACTCCTAGGCGCCGCCACCATCGCCCTACTCCCCATCCTCGCCTTCTGGGGCCTAGACGGCTACTTCCTCTGGCAAGAACGCCTATTCCGCGCCCACTACGACCACGTTCGGAAGCTCACCACGGACGAAATCGACTTCTCCATGGATATCAGCCCCTACAAGGACCCATTCCCCCGAACATGGCTCGGCGCCACCATCTCGCGCACCCTCCTGACCTTCTACGGCGCCCTGATCGCGACCGTGTTCGCCGCCACACTCGTCCTGGGCACCGAAATACCCTCCGCGCAACCCCCACCTGAATCATCAACCGTCGCCCCCACCTTGGAGTAGCGGAGGAGGATGCGCCCCTGACGGGCGAGTCGAGAGAACAGCAAGGTTCTGGGGGGAGTGCCGCCGCGAAGCGGCGTTCCGCCGAACTCCAACAGGCGCACGCGGCTCCGGGGATAGTAGACGCTACAGAACAACGCACGAATTGGCGCGGATGGACTACGCTGCCACTCGATGCAGAACGCAAAGGAGCACCGATGGCCCGAGTAGTTTTCTTTAGCTTCGACTACGATGACGTCTTTCGCGTCAACCAAGTACGCAACTCCGGCCGATTCGTCGGTGAAGACCGCTCGGGCTTCCGCGACAAGGCCGAATACGAGCAGGTCAAAAGACAAGGCGACCGGGCCATCAGCAATTGGATTCGCCGCCAGATGCACGGTTGCTCCGTCACCTGCGTCCTCATCGGCGAGCACACCCACAAGAGCAAATGGGTTCACTTCGAGATTGAGGAGTCCATCGCCAACGGCATGGGATTGCTGGGCCTGTACATCCACAGACTGTTCAAACCCGGCGCATCGTCATACGCGTGGGTCGCTCCACACAACCCGCTCGAAGACCACAGAATGCCACCTAGAGGCTCGCTTGATGGGCTGTGGCCCGACCGGGCCAGCGACCGTTTCGAGACCCATACGTGGCAACCTGCCAACCCCGGCATACGCCTCTTTAGGCATAACGACCTAGGTGCCTGGGTGGAGGAAGCCGCCGATAGGGCAGGGCGTTGACACCTGATGCAGGGTTTGTCTCAAGCGCATCACTGGCCTAGACGCTTGTCCACCATCGCTTGACGTTTCCACATCTCTGCGTCCCTGTCATACGATTCCGCAAGACGCAGCAGGGTGTTCCCAACGAAGGGGAAGTCTGTGCGGCGATGCGTTGACCACCGGCGGAAGTTGCCTGCGAGCTCTTGGTCCTGAGGGGCACGATCACCAACAGTCACCCCGCGGGCATTTCGTTTGCCGATGATGAACCCTTGTGCTATGTCCGCGGATGGCGTTGCCTCCAATGCCTCGCACACCGGAGTGCAGGGCCAGTTCCCGCTGTCGTCTGGCAATGCCCGGGAAAGGAGCTCGCCGATCTGCAGGTCGCCGACCCCCGTCCGACCAAACTCCGAACATTGCCTGCGTGCTTCGTGGATCCATCGGATAAGATGCTGCTGGTCGATTTCCCCGTCATTTTGCGTTCCGGGAATGCGCTTGATGCTGCGCAAGAGTTGGCGGGACGCGGACGCGAGCGCTTTGCCCCTCCGCTCATCAACCGACCACCCATCGGGATCCGACTGCCCATCTTGTCGCCGATAGCAGCGGACAACCGCCTCAACGAACAGCTGTGGGGATTGCGCTACGATTCCTTCGAGATTGGGGATTCCGTGCTTACTGCGCTCCAGCGCACCAATGAACGCGAACTCCAACCTAGCCTTCTCCTCTAAACTGACTAACGGAGATGCATGCACGGCCTCAAACGCGTCTGAAATAGTGTGGGGGGCGAACAGGCACTGTTCGTCCGAAGGCTCGTCCGAGCCACTCGCGACGTGCGCCAACAAGCCCGCGAGGCGAGTGGGATCGACTTTATGCAATTGAAACCCAACCGCAGCGAGCGCGGCACGAGGACGTCCGACCTCTAGGAGGTGAAGTATGACCTCGTCACATTCCGGTTCGTCCTGCACCCACCCGGTTGGCGATACGCTTTGCCAGTATGCACGACATACTTCTGCCGGCATCCGGTCGATCAGCCGCCAAGTGGAAGCGTGGAAGGGCGCGCACCGAAACAGCCGTACGGCATCTGGCTCGGCAATTTGGTTGCCCAGCCACAAGAGCAGATCGGATTGAGCTGGATCCGTGGCACTGCCGATGAGGCCTCGCATGAATGCATCCAGCACCGACTCGTCTCGGCTCTCGTCGTGGAGGCAGGCTCGGAGGACTTCGGCGGCGGAGTCATCGTCGATTGCGTCGTGCAATCCGACATAGCGGCCAACGGTTGCGGCCGCGTTGCCGCGATCAACCAAGGCAAGAACCCCTTCCAATTTTCCGGCAGACCAGACATCGTCAATCGCAACGCGTCTCTGAGCGTCAATCCTAGCTTCTCGGGCTTCCCAGTCGTCGGCGTCGTCTTCGATCTCGTCCCAAGATTCGTCAACCCATCCATTCGCGAACAGCCAAGCGTGTCGGTTTACCGGATCGGTTGGAAGGAGCTTGTCGAAGGCGTTGCGCGCGCGCTTCACGGTTTCGTGCTGGTCTTGATGGCCACGGCGCGTCAAGCAGCGACGACGAATGCGCTCGCGCAAAGTCGCGCGATCCTCATCGTTGGGATCGGCCTCCACCCATTCGTCCACGAGACGCCAGACCGCCAGCTGTCGTTCTTCATCCAGTTCCTGCACCTGCGCCACTAAGTCGCCGAGCTTTGACACGTCATGTCGCCACAACATCAGCAGCCGCCAAGCCTCCTCGATGAACGCTAGCGTCTCGTCCGTGCTTGCCGTACCACCCGCACCCGTTGCATCCCCATTCCACCTAGGGCGGTAGGCGTCCATCGCAAACCGAGGGCCCCGCCCAATCTCGCCGATGCACATGTCCCACGCTACGTCCGGGAAGCAGCGCACGAGCATCCTCAACACGTCCACGCGCTGCTCAATTGACGCACCAGTTTGCGGCATCCATGATCTGAGGATCCCCCCTAGGCTCCCGGCGGGCGTATTCGCCCAGTTGTCTCGGATAGGGATCTGGGCGAGCTTCGCGAGCACTACACAGGTACGTGCGACGTAAGCTGGGTTCCAAGCCATGCACTCGAGCGCCCAAAGGAGACCGGTACGAGGACAATGCTCAAAGGGGGCGCTGCCCACCGGTCTCATCAGTGTCAGTACCGCGGGCTCGTCCTTTGCCAAGTCCCCTTCCAGCAATTCAAGAAGTATGTCAGGTGCAGCCTCCGCGTAGGCCGGCAGATCGTTCTCTTGGGACTCCAAGGTCTCAGAAGTGAGCGGATCGAGCACTCTCCTGACCAACTCTTGCACCTTCCCCTTCACGTCGATGTCTAGGCGCTGGCCAAAAAGGCCACCCGCGTGTACTGCCAACATCACCACGGTTTCACATACCCCCTCGCGCAACTCACCGGAGTGGTCGCGCAGCTTGTCGTAAATCGCAGCGGCCCAGCGCTGGTCCTGTGGGAGTTCGAGAGCAGGATCGGATTCCGATAGCACGAATTCTGCGAGGACGAGGAAGTCGTCGACCTCCTTGGGCGTCATGCGCGATGCGACCGCGTAAAGCGCGTCCATCTTTGAAGCAATGCCACGGTGGTTTCCGATTGACCAAAGCGGACAGTCATCAAGAGCAAGAAGGTCGGTGATGGCTTTTTCGAGATCCTCGTACGGACGATCCGCTAGGGTTGCCAATATCTCCTTGTCTGCCTCGCGATCCGTTCTCCAAGCGCCGACTAAGGCCATCGAGATTAGCTCGCGGGCGTGGCCCGCATCAGTTGACCAAGGAGGCATGCCGACCCTCGGGAACTTCGACAAGCGCCGGCGGAGAATGGTGGGTGATCTACCCGATTCGCGCTCGAGCCGCTCCCAATCGCCTTCCAGCACGCCCATGTCATCGAGTGCTTCGTGGACGTCCTCAAGGCTAATCAGCTCAAGTGCAACGTCGTGCTGGGTTAAGGCGGTGTTGCGTGGAGAATGAACGATGCAGTGGCGTCGGTTCCAGAACGGCGCAAGAGCCTCCTCGACTTCAGCATTGCCCACAATAGGAATGAAGGGCTGCGCCGACTTGGCGAGTCTTTGGAGTGTTTCCTGCGACTCGAACACGGCTGCCAAGTTCCGCTTCGCTTCCCACCGAAGCGAGTCTGCCTCCGTCTCGAACTCCTGTGCCGCCTCGAATAGGCAGGTCACGAAGGCGAGCGTCTCGCCGATGGAATCGCTGGCGACTACAAAGGGGCGGTCGGGAGGGACATTGAGCCATTGTTCGAACGTGCGTAACGATGTCTTGACGTTGGGCTCGAAGATTCGGCGTGACATGGGCGGATCACTGACTTGGGACCAGTCGCGCCAGTAGCGATCAAGTGTTTGGATGCCTTCAACGGGAGAGCCAAGGCACTGCTCGGCAAACCACAGCGGCGTGGCAAGCGCTTCTTCCAGCCATTGCTCGAGGTCACTGGCGTCATATGCCCGCACCGCCTGCCACCCGTCGCTAGATGCCTCCTTCTCTTGCACCCACTTTCCCTTGCCGGGCCAGTTGCGCGGTGTCACGAAGATGAATGTGCAACCCATACGGTCCTGTGGCGGCAAGGACACTCGCTTCGCGTAATCGCTCTCGGCCTTGCGGCGCGGCCTTTGGTCCGTGCCAAACTCCCACCAGGACGTTCCCACCGGAATCCATGCCATTGCCGTGCGTGACTCGACCACCCCGTCCCAGCCCGACCGCTGGCTGTTGTCAAAGCCAGGGAAATCCACGCGAGTGAGGTCGCGCCCCGTTTCGTGTATGAGCTTGCGAAGCAACACAGGCAGGAGTTGGCGAGCAGCCTCTTGATCGGCCCATTGCTCGATTTCCCGGGCCTTGATGGAAAGGAAGCTCCGCACATGGCCGCGCGCCTCAACATCCCGTGCCTTTTTCTCCCGCAACGGTTGTTGCTGTGAGCGGTGGAGCTTTAGGAGTGCATCACGGTTCGCGCCAAAGGTCCGTTCCAGCCGAAGTGCCATTTCCTCAGAGAGCGCGGCATTGCCATTCAAGAGGTTCGAGAGCGCCGGACGCCCAACACCGAGTCGCTTCGCTGCGTCGGTAACGGTGATGCCGATCGGGAGGACATGCTCCCTGATGTGCTGACCGATCTGGAAACGAGGCTTGTCCATCATCTAATCCTCCGCGGAGGCATGGGAGAGCTAGTGTCTCGCGTTGATTCGCGGCAGGTTGGAGTCCCATGCGAGCAACCGTCGGTCGCCTGTTGCGAGCGTGCATTGGTGGACTTCGCAGGTGGCGATGATGAACCGATCCGCCGGATCGCCGGGGAGCCCAGTGAGTTCGACGGTCCGCACACCTATCGATCCGTCAATGGGCAGTTCTCGGAGGCCGTGCGCCAATAACCCATCCCGCCACTCGCTGACGGGGAGCTGCATCTCAAGCCTCCCCTTGCTCGCTAGCATCGCGACCTCCCAGAAGGTGATCGCGGAAACGGCCAATCGGCCGGCTTCGAGAGCTTCGTCTGCAGCGGTTCGGCAGCGGCTGCCAAGCTGTTCGTCATTTGTGTCGAGCCACACCAGAGCGTGAGTGTCGAGCAATAGCTGGAGGGATGAGTCGGGGCGATCAGCGTTGGACATAGCTTGCTGCCGAAATAAAGAGATGCGGCGAGTGTAGCCTCCAAGGCTACACTCTGCAAGCCAGTGCTTTCGCGCGGGTTCGACGGAACGTACGGATTGCCTTAGACGCGAGCCCGCGACCTAGGAATGCGTTGGACCGCCCCTACCGATCCCTCTCGTTGGGATCGTACACGGGCGACACAATGTCGCCCACTACCCGAACGGTGTCGCGGTGCAGACCCGCGAGCGTCTTCTGTTTCTGACCGTATGGCGACAACTTCGCGACCGGCTCGCCATTTTTTGTGATGGCGAGTTCATCGCCCGAGCGCACGACATGCTCGACCAAGTCACGACACTTGGTTTCAAAATCAGCTGATTCGATGCGTTTCATCGTCAGACTCACGTCGTCGAGATTGGACATTAATGCGGTGTTGCTGCTTCGTCAACTTCCCCTGAGCCATCCGTCTCAAGCGAAGCGTAGCCCAAAGAGTCCGCCTGTTTCTTCCGCATCCGTGAGCCTAGGCTCCATAACATGGTCGTACAAATCGAAACTCCTGCGGAATCCCTCGTTGGGCACCGCATCCGAGTTGAGGGTGACGATGTACTGGAAGCCCTGGCTCTCCGCCCGTTCCGCGCCTAGCTGGAGCGCCTTGGCAACTTGCCGTTCGTCCACACCGTCGAACAAGTGGCTATCGTGGATCAGGAATCCTGGCCAACGGCCACGCCCCATGCCCATTTCGGTGAGCATCATGTCGAAGCAGAATATCTGCATGTTGGTGATGCCGCGGCTACGCTCGCCCTCAATGTGGACGTCGAATGAGGGGCCATTGCGGGTTGCGGAGACCGTCAGGCTGCCTGCCCGCTCGTACAAGGATTGGGAAAGCTCCTCGAAGCGCAGGATGGCTTCCCGCACGATGTCGTCGCGTTCTCGCACATCATCTCGGAGCTGCTCGACTAGGCGGCTGCGCTCCATGTCCAACCGGGTGCGCGTGCTTTCGAGGCGTTCGGCCACCTCCAAGCGTTGCCGCAGCGTTTGGCATTCCCCTTCAATGCGGCCTAGTTCCTCTCTGATGTCGGTGTAGTGCTCTAGGGCGCCGCCGGACTGGAGCAAGCGCATGATCTCCGCTCTCCGGCTGTCGAGGCGTGCCTTGCGACGGTGCCGCTCGGCCACGCGTGCTTCGGCGGACTCGATTTCCGCCGCAAGGTGTGACCGCCGGTTCTCGACGATCGTTGCGTGAAAGCGTTCAACTTCTGCAAGGCGCCGGCGCGTGGCATCGGGCAGCACGACGCCCGCCTCCCGATAGAGACTTTGGAGGTCTTCCGTTCCGGGCGCGCTTTCGGCAACAAGTGCCGCCTGCAGCTCGCGGATTAACTCTTGATCGGCGACATCATTGACGCTCATGTCGCTTGCCTGCCTTGTAATGTCGCTCGCCTCGCCCTCCAAGTCGGCGTAGTGCTCGACGACCTGGAATGTTTCCAGTTGCGCCCGAAGGTGGGCAGCCCGTGCCTCAGACACTGTAAGCAGCGTTCGCAGTTCCGCAGCTTTGCCGATATACCGTCGAAGTTCGCCGGACAATGCGGATCGGCGCAGTTCCTTAGCGTCTCTTTCTTGTGCCCGTAGTTCCTGGAATTCGGCGGGTATCGACGGGTCAAGGCCCACCAAATAAGACGTTGCGACCTGCTGGTCCCAGGTCTGCTGCCGCTCGGAGTGTTGCTCGGGGCGCAGGAACCCGCCACTTTGCTGACGCCGGGCTGCCATCGAGAACAGAGAGCGGAAGCGGGGTGTGAATCGCTCTGCCTTGTCGGCGGCGGGGAGCCCAAACCAGAGCTTGCCGAGCAGGTCTCGCCATTCCGTGCTTTTGATCGTGGTGTGCGAGCTATCAAGAAGGAGGGGTAGCCTCCCTTCGTCTACCGCTTGTACCAGTCTTTCGGAGTCAAGCGATTGGAGATCTCCTCCGAGTTCAATGCGGCTGGATGCATGTCCGGAACGCGAGGCGCGGAACCGGCTATCGCCCCACGAAACCCAAGTGTAGAAAGTGCAATCATCCAATGCGTCCGACCGAAAGATGCTGTCAGGCCGTGCATCCGCGCCAAACAGAAAATGGACAAGCTCGACGAAACTGGTCTTGCCTGCACCGTTACGGGATTGGCGGTCGCCGGCTCCTTCGCTCTTGTCTGCCAAGAGGATGTTTAACCCCTCGTGGAAGCGGAGGGTCTTGAACGAGGCGAGGTTGTCACTACCGATTTCGTGGATCATCCGGCTGCTCTTCGCAGGAGACGTTGATCCAGCCTGACCGCGCCGATGATGAAGAGCAGGTCGAGGGTTAGCACGAACCATTTGTAATCGACAACAGCCTGCGATGCCGCGACTCGCCTTGCCCTCAACTCGTCCCACAGCCTCGATACGGTCATCGGTTGCGTCAGCAACGTCAACACTTCGGCGCCGACGCCGATTAGCGAGCGGTCCGGGGGGATGTGCTTCGTTGGAAGGATCATGCGGGCTCCGGATCCTCGAAGATGTCGCACCGCTCGAAATAGTAGGAGAGAACGGCGAGCACAGCCACCTGGCGCGTCGGAGGGCCCTCGTTCCCACCAGCGTATTCCTGCAGCGCCCGGAAAACCTCGTCGGGGGACCTACCCTCGTCCACCAATTCGGAAAAGCGCCCGCGAAACGCCTCGGCGATTCGCTCGCCTAGGTCGGCCCTAGGCGTTCTGCGCAGATATTGCTCCACCAACGGCTCCTTCCGTCTCCCGGCCCTAAGGAGATCTGCCACGGCCGGGGACAACGAGTTGCGATCTAGTTTGTCTTTGCTTGGCGGGTTCACCGGCTCCTCACCAGGCTCGATTTCCTTCCCTTCGAGGTCGTCAAG
>VXSY01000055.1:17552-31898 GCA_009837725.1 Gammaproteobacteria bacterium
CGTCAAGGATCTCCTTGATGTGCGGCGCGGCCAACCGATCCCAGTCCGCCATGCTCGGCACGTCGCCAAACACGTCGCGCCAATCCGCGAGGGAAAAGCCGTGAGTCAGTCGCTGCAACTCGTGCTTGCTCCAAGTCTCGATAAGGACCGCCGGATTGTCGTCGCGAAGCTCATCCAAGAGCTTGACCGTGGAAGGTGGCAGCCCTCGTTCGTCATTGGTGACAAATACCCAGTTCTGCATACTTGGCCAGTGCTCCGCCGCTCCGTCGAAATCATCGGTGATCTTGGCTTCGATGGTTCCCGCAACGAGATGGTGCGGCGCATACACTTGGAAGATCGTCCGTGTGCTGATTCGGCGACCGTCGCACTTGTGGTCGCCTTGACTGCCGTAGGTGCGAACGGCTACGAAGTCCGGACCGTACGCGTGCGCCGCGAGTGCCTGGAACCACGTTTGGAACTCCTGCTCCTTCTTGGTGAGGAACGCAAAGAGAAACTCTCGGTCGTAGAACAACCGCTGCACCCGATCTGGAATGTCCAAGCGCGAATGCTCCCATTTGCGTTCCACATAACGACCCGAGTCGATGTAAGGCAGTCGACGCCGGTGGAGTCGGAGGCTCACGACGCGCAACCGAGTTTGCGCATCAGCGCAGAAGAATGGCACCGCGCCGTTGGTCACGCAAGCGGCAGCGCGGGACTCGCACCCGTCGCGCCCTCGAGATCCACCAACGCGCAACGTCAGATCTGCCCGACATGATTGGCCTCATGTAATCTCGGCCCCATGGACTCCGTTGTTGGAAGCGCATGGGTCAGTTGACGCCACCTGCTGCACGAGCGCTCCGTGCCGACTTGAGGGAGGCATTGACCGAAGTCGCGAGCGGTCGCGCCGGTGTGTCGTCGTTGCTGCATCAGATCGAACGAGTGGCCAAGTACCAGACTGGCAACCACAGAGCAGCACTTGGCAACAGGAAGACACAGGACGCCATGCAGGTCTTGGCGAAGAATCACGCTTCATATGCGCTCGACAACGCGGGACTTGGTGGCGTGGGCTGGGACCGCTTGTATTGCGAAGTGACGAAGGCGCGCAATGACATCATGCACACGGGTACGGAGGCTGTGCTGGCGGAGACGCGCACGAAGGCACTCGCCGCCGTGCTGTTAGACGCGTTGCTGGGCGCGGCCCAGGAGGATGGAATGACGACAATTGCGCACGTGATGGTGGAGCACCCCGTGTGCGTCCACCGATGGCAGACGATTGCCGATGTCCGGCGAACGATGCTGGTCTCTGACTTTTCCGTGTTGCCACTCGCCGACGGAGCAAAAGGTAACGGTCGGCGGGCCTGGCTGGTGTTGACCGCAGACGATCTGGCACATTGGCTGGGAACTGACGGTCGGTGCAACGTGGAGAAGGGCAAGAAGGTACGTGAAGCGAAAATGGACATGAACGTGGAGGACGCGGAAAAGTGTGGGTTGAGATTTCGTTGTGCCCGAACCGAGCCCGAATGCACGCGGGTGGAGGAAGTCTGGAATGCGTGCGAGACCCTGGGCCTGCCCTTGCTCGTGACCCGTGAACCTGCGCGAGGGGAGGGCAAGGAGCCCAAAATAGCAGCCATGCACTTGGTCGGTATCGTGACCTCGTTCGACCTCCTGTGACGGGCATCTACATGGCCAACCCTCCTTCAGCCTCCTGAAGTAGGCGACGGCGCCCTCGTTTCCCCGCAGCTCCTTGCCGAGGCCGCACATGCAGGGAAGTTGGTTTCGCCTCTCAGGTGCTTGGGTATCTCTCGCAAGGAGGGCGTCTCGCCCTCACTCCAAGGCCCGTTGCACGCCAAGGTCGCAACGTGGCGTTGAGTCCGACGTCCCTGTTAGGCTCGTGACAGGCGCACAGGGTCTCTCGCATGAACTGGCCGTCTGACCTTCAAAACATCGAACAAGAGCTCGCGAGGGTTCGTGGAATGCTGGAACAGGATCGAGCAGCCGTGGTCTCCTCCGACCGACCGGACGTCCAGCGCGTGTTCCTTCGTACCACCGAGAAGCTCTTTGCCGATCTTGAGTGGCGACTGCGCCTGGCAAGAGCCGGAAGTTCCCCGGCCCGCTTCCGACCATGACAGCCGCCCATTCCGCCTCCGCCGTTCTCGGCACATCCCCCGATGTGCGGGACCGCATCGTCGAAGCCCTCAACCTCGACCTCGTCGGCCCGCCGGCCAAGCACGCTCTTGCCGAGGAAAAGTTCAACGGTTGGGAGCGGCCATCGAACTGGTATCTCACGGGGTTCCTTGTTCCGAGTGATGCGCCGTTGGAGCAGCGAGCCGATGCCGACGAGGAAGACGATGCCGAGGACGTGAGTGAAGGTGGTCTGCCCGAAGAGTCTCTGGAGGAGCGCAAGGCGGCCAAGCCCAGCTTCTTTCCCTCCTCGATGGGATTGAGTTTTCTCGTTCCGCAAGAGGCGGGCGTGCTTGAGGTCACAGTGCGTTGGGGCGACTACGAGTATGTCCCCGAAGTAAGGAAGGACGGTGAGCGGGAGGCGGCAACGTGGCAACGTCACCCTCAGGAGCGAGACGTGCGCGTGTCGCTTGGCAAGGAGTCGCGTCGCCAGGCAGTTCCAGATTCGGGAACAGGGAGGGGACTGGCCCTGCATGTGCTAGACCGACCGGTGAGGACCGAGCACCTGCCGGACATCCCGGCTGGCACTCGTAGCGTGTCGGTCTTTCTGGTCAATGAACGGGGGCCAGAGAAAGAGCGTGCAGACGCCGCGTATGCGTTTCAGGCCGAGGTTGAGGTTGGGTGCACCGAGGGCTTTTTTCCTCGCCGAGACCCACGTACTGCAAACAGCGAAAGCGACAGGTGGGACGAGGATCTAGCAGACCTGCACTACCGCGACACGCCAGAGTACGCCACCGGGCACGGCGTTTCGGCGGACTGGGACGAGGTGGACAACACCTGCCGTGTGGTGCGAACGAGCTGGATTCCTGCTGCCTACGTCGCCAAGACCGACACCGTGAACCCCGCCAACGTTGTGCTGTCCATGGACGATCTCGGAAGCCTTGCCGACGGCGATGCCGCCAAGGAAGCGCTTGAAGCAATCGTCAGCGAGTATCGCGCCTGGATCGAGTCCAGGCGGGACAATGCTGCGCAGCTCTCGAAAGACCACCAGACGACTGCGCACGCACTGCTTGAGGGGGCCACGCTGGCGTCGCGTCGCATTGAGCGCGGGATAGCTCTGCTCGCGGAGGACGCTGACGTTCTCGACGCGTTTCGCGTCGCGAACAGGGCTGTAGCAGAGGCTCTGCGGCATCGCCTTGACGATGTGGATGCGCCACAGTGGCGCGCGTTCCAGCTTGCGTTCATCCTGCTGAACCTGCCGGGCCTTGTCGATTCGGAAGACGCTGACCGAGGAATCGTTGACTTGCTCTTTTTCCCCACGGGCGGCGGCAAGACCGAGGCATATTTGGGCTTGGCGGCCATGGCGATGCTGCTGCGTCGCCTGCGCAACCCCGGGGATGGCGCACTGCAGGGAGCGGGCGTCAGTGTCATCATGCGCTATACATTGCGCCTGCTCACGCTCGATCAGCTCTCACGTGCCTCCGGCCTCGTTTGTGCGCTCGAACTCGAACGCGAGAACGATCCACAGCGCTACGGTGAGTGGCCATTCGAAATCGGTCTGTGGGTGGGGAAGGCAGCCACGCCCAACAGAATGGGCCGCAAGGGCGACCGCAGATCGGATTCCGCACGCAACAAGACCACTCGTTTCAAGGCCAATCCGAACAGCAATCCCTCGCCGATTCCGCTCGAAAACTGCCCCTGGTGCGGCACCAAGTTCACGCCAGATTCGTTCGAGCTGCTGCCCAATGCGGATGCGCCTGACCAACTGCGGATTGCCTGCGCCAACATCGAGTGCGAGTTCAACGGAGACCGCCCGCTGCCCGTCATTGCGGTGGACGAGCCGCTCTACCGCCGCTTGCCGGCGTTCGTGATTGCGACGGTGGACAAGTTCGCGTCCCTGCCATGGGTAGGGGAGACCGGGTTGCTGCTCGGGGGTGCCGAGCGATACGACCACAAGGGGTTCTACGGCCCCATGCGCACGAACACCGGTCAGCCGCTCGGCCGCCCCCTGCCGCCCCCGGACCTTGTGATTCAGGACGAGCTGCATCTGATTTCGGGTCCGCTCGGAACGATGGTTGGCCTTTACGAATCCACCATCGGCACGCTTTGCAAGCGGGGAATGGGGGAAGTCGTGAGGGGTCCGAAGATCGTCGCGTCCACGGCTACGGCAAGGGCGGCACAGAACCAGATTCAGGCACTGTTTGCCCGGTCGTTAACGCAGGTGTTCCCGCCGCCGGGCCCGAACCGCGAAGACTCGTTTTTCGCCCACACGAGGGAACTGACCGACGTGCCGGGCCGGCTTTATCTCGGCATCGTCTCGGCCGGCCGCAATCCGAAGGTGCTCATGCGTCGGGTGTGGCTCGCTCTATTCGGAGCAGCGCAGAAGGCTTACGAGGAAGCTGGCGGCGAAAGGAACATGGACAACCCGGCCGACCCCTACATGACCGTCCTCGGCTACTTCAACTCCCTTCGTGAACTCGGCGGCGCGAGGCGCATCTTGGAAGAGGAGGTGCAAACCACCATTCGCCGCTATCGCGATCGCCGACGTATCGGCGAGGCGGAGGGCTTGTTCGAGAATCGACTCCGTTTCAACGACGTGGTCGAACTCACCTCGCGCGTGCCCACAAACAAGGTCGCAGATGCCCGCCGACGGTTGGGGCACCCATTTCACGACCGCAGGCATCGGGTGGACAGCGCCATCGCCACCAACATGATTTCGGTGGGATTGGACATCACGCGTCTCGGCCTCATGGTAGTGCTTGGGCAGCCGAAGACGCATGCGGAGTACATTCAGGCCACTAGCCGCGTGGGGCGAGACGATGAAAGGCCGGGGCTTGTAGTGACGCTGCTCAATGTCCATAAGCCCCGCGACCGCTCGCATTACGAGCGCTTTCGGCACTACCACGAGACGTTCTATCGTTCGGTGGAGGCATCGAGCGTCACGCCCTTCTCCGCTCGCGCATTGGATCGGGGCTTTGCTGGTGCGCTCGTGGGTCTTGCGCGCCACCTCGATCCGGCGCTAACGCCCCCGGATGGGGTGGAGAATGTTGACGGCGTGCGAGCGGCCGTGGAGCAACGGGTGCTCGATGCGCTGATGGCACGGCTGAACGAGCAGCCGCTGGACGACGAGGATGAAAGGGATGAGAGGCGGCTCTCCGTGCAGCATCGCGTTTCGGATCTGCTGGACGCGTGGAGCAGGGTGGTCGATGACTACCGAAAAGACGGCGTCGCGGTTGTTTATGGGAAAGGGGAAACCCGGTCTGGGCCCAAACCGCTGCTCCGCGATGTGCTCGACGACGACTTCGAGTCGGCGAACCACCGCAAGTTCCGTGCCCATCGATCCTTGCGCGACGTGGAGCCGGAGGTCGGCCTGCGACTGAGAAACCTGACGGGCTCAGCGACAGACGGATGACCTCGGCGACGATTCGACAAAGCCAGGTCATCACGACCTATGGGCCGGGTGCCCTGCTTGACCTCCCGGAACACGCCGCCATCGTCGGTGGGTTGGAGATTTGGCCTCACCCAAACAAGCTCGAACAGATCGACGAGGCGCGGCTTTCTGAGGTTATCCACCGCGTAACTGGCGTGGCTGCCCCCAGGCTGTTTGCTCCGCCACCCGCACCGAGCGTTCCATGGGAGCAACGGCAGGACATCGGGGCATGGCGCTTTCCCGAGTGGTTCGTCGTCCAGTTCGTCGAGTGGGAGGGCCGCGCGCAGAAGCGCCGGCTCGTGCGCCGCACGGCGCTGGAGAACGGGAAGTTCGAGGGTAAGGCGGTGGTCCCCACACGCTTCGTGCGCGCCTGTACCCGGGGACATGTGGACGATCTCGACTGGTATGGCTTCGTGCATCGAGGCAACGACCCATGCCGGCGAGAACTGTGGCTGGTGGAGCAGGGCACCAGCGGGGATCTCTCGGATCTGTCGGTCCGATGTGCGTGTGGCAAGCAGCGTTCGCTCTACGAAGCCAAGCAGTTGGAAAGCAAGGCTCTCGGCACATGTCGGGGTGCTCGGCCGTGGCTTGGCAAGGATGCGGAAGAGGATTGCGACCTACCTAGCCGCCTTTTAATCCGGACGGCGACGAATGCCTACTTCCCGCAGGTGGTGAGCGTGCTTTCCTTGCCCAATCGAGGTTCGGATGTGGATCGAGTCGTAACTGAGCTGTGGGATGTACTGCAGGGCGTCAGCTCTAAGGCAAACGTGGGCGTCTTCAAGCAACTCCCAAGGATCGCCCAAGGGTTGGACGGATATGACGACGAGGAGGTCTTCAATGCCGTAATGCGGCACAAGGACGGCGGAACGGGCGACCGAAACCTGAAAGCCGTGGAGCTCGATGCGCTGCTGAAGGCGAAGGAAGGCTTCGGCGACGACGTGCCAGTTGATCCGAACTTCCACGCTCGGCGGCTGCCCGACCACGTTTGGCGCACTCCGGGATTGAGCCTGAGCGAGAACATTGCGTGCGTCATCCAGCTACACCGGCTGCGGGAGGTGATGGCACTCATCGGCTTCACGAGACTCGAGGCCGAGATGCGCGACATCCACGGCGAATACGACACGGACGTGAAGCGAGCAGACATTGCGATTGAGCCATCTTGGTTTCCGGCAGTGGAGAATCGGGGCGAAGGGTTGTTCATCCAGCTTTCCGGCGAAGCCGTGGACAAGTGGCTGGAGAAACCACCCGTGCAACGGCGCATCGATGGGCTTCGTCGGGGGCATGCCGCTTGGCAGAAGGAACGCAACTCTGGGCGACAGGATTTCCCGGGCGGCGCCTACATCCTCTTGCACACGCTCGCGCACCTGTTGCTCCAGTCGCTCGCTATGCGATGCGGCTATCCGGCAAGCTCGATCCGCGAGCGCATCTACGCCGAAGACGAGCGCTATGGAATCCTCCTCTACACCGCGACACCGGATGCCGAAGGGACGCTTGGTGGGCTGGTGCAACAGGCGCGACACATCGAGGGCCACCTTGCCGATGCGCTGCGCGCCGCCATGCTGTGCTCGAACGACCCTGTTTGCGCACAGCACGAACCGGACAGCAGCATGGAACGTCGGTGGTTGCACGGCGCTGCGTGCCACGGGTGCGCGCTGATCGCCGAGACTTCCTGCGAAATGCGCAATGACCACCTCGACCGAGCCTTGGTGGTGCCGACGCTAGCGGTGGCAGATGCCTCATTCTTCCCCGCTCCCGTGTGAACGCCGATGGCCAAGAAACGTGCGACGAACGTGTCGGTCGTCGCTGGGCTTGGCCTTGTTTGCGCCCAGCGGTTGGTGGCGGAAGTGGCGGTAGGGGACGCTGTTCTACGGCTACCCTCCCATCTGCGCGGCCGTCTCGCGAGCGCACTTGATGCGGGAATGGTGTCGGCGGATTCTTCGACTGTTTCGCTTGGCTCCACGCTCGGGCTGCGCGAGGGCGTGGAGGATGTGCTTGCAGACATTGCGTCGCTCGATGGAATGGGTGTCTCCGGCCGGGCTGCCGCAGCGTGGATTCGGACGATCGAGCAAGCGAGCACCAGGGTTCGAGCGCCCGAGCTTGTCTGGTCTGGACCGGACGTGCCGGGTGTTCACGCCCGACACACCGACCGAGTGTTCGACGAAGCGATCCAGTCTGCCGAACGCTCACTTTGGGTCTGCTCTTACGCCTACTTCGATGGTCCCCAAGTCTTCGCCAGCCTTGCCGAACGCATGGATGCGGTGCCTGATCTAGACGTCATCCTCCTGCTCAACATCCAGCGCCAGCGTGCTGACACCACTGCCGCGGATGCACTGATTCGGCGCTTTGCCGATCAGTTCTGGAGCAAGGATTGGCCCGGTACGCGCCGGCCGGCGGTGTACTTCGACCCTCGATCCTTGGAGCCAGAGCAAAGCGCTGTGCTTCACGCCAAGGCGCTGGTGGCGGACAGCGAAACCACCTTCATCACTTCCGCCAACCTCACCGACGCGGCCCTCAACCGAAACATCGAACTCGGTGTCCTGCTGCGTGACCGGACCCTGGCATCTCGAACGGAGAGCCACTTCCGCGGGCTGATCGAGCGCAAACTGCTCTCGCCGCTGCCTGCCGGTTGAGTATCCCTCGCGCGAGCGATCCTGCTAGCCCTTCTGCACCAGGGCGTCGTCGATCTGTTGGGCGCGCAGGTGAGCGGGGCGCGACTGGACGTGGTTGCAGTACTCGGCGAGAGCGGGGCGCTCTTCGATGGTGCCCATCTGGAAGCCCCAGCCGATGTGGGAGCCGACGTACACGTCGGCGGCGGAGAAGCTGGTGCCGGCGACGAACTCGCGGCCTGCCACGGCCTGCTCCAAAGTGTCGATGACGGTGGCGAGGTTGCCGTAGCCCACGGTTGATTCGCGTTCGGTGGGGACGGTGAGCCCCAGTGCGGAGTTGGAGACGGCGGCTTCGAGGGGGCCGGCGGCGAAGAAGAGCCAGCGGTAGTAGTCGGCGCGGTCGTTCGTTGCCGGGGCGAGGCCCGCGTCGGGGAAGGCATCGGCGAGGTAGGCGCAGATCGCGGGGGTTTCGGTTACCACCCGGTCGCCGTGGCGGATGGCGGGCACCTTGCCCATGGGGTTGATGGCGAGGTAATCCGCGCCCTTGATCGAGCCGCCCATTTCCAGGAGCTCCGTGTCATAGGGCTCGCCCACCTCCTCGAGCATCCAGCGAACGATGCGGCCACGGGACATGGGATGGGTGTAGAAGACGAGGTCTGAAGCCATGGGTTGTGCATCCGTTTTTTTGGGCGGGCGCCGAATCTACCCGACTCGGCGCCCGGTTGAGGCGACCCGCTGGGGTTACGGCGCGTCCGGCGTGATCTCCATGATCCGGTGCGCATGGTGGGTGCGGCCGAACTCGTCCACCGCCCGCACCGTCAGCGTGTGCGTTCCGGCGCCAAGCTCCGGCAGGCGCGAAACCCACAGGTGCGTCGAAGGCTGTGGCTGCACCCACGACTTGATGACGTCGGCATGGCGCAGGTGCAGCTCCGTGATGGCCGGATCGAGCCGTGCCACCCGCTCCATTGCGATCGGCCCGTGTCCGCCGACATGGAACTCGACCTTCGAGCGCGGGCCGCCGTCGAAGAGGTTGACGTACACCTCGGCGCCGTAGGCCTGTTCCACGGTCATGCGACCGTCGAGCAGTTCGCCGGCACGGGTGTCCCGCACGGCCGCATCGCGGTTTCGGTGGTGGGCGACGTCGAACATGATGCGCATCTGGTAGTCCGCCGGCTTGCCGGCAGCCTTGAAGCGCACGCTCATGTCCACACCGTCCACGGTGAGGATGTGGTAGCCGTTCGGCGTGCCGTCGCGCTGCCAGGACACCGGCACCCCTTCCTCGTCGAACGGGCCGCTCCACCAGCTTCCCGACACCGTCGAGAGCACGTGGTGGTGGAAGGGCTCGGGTCCGGCGAAGCCGTCGTCGGCGTCGAAGTAGCGGTGTTCCACGGTGTGCGTATGGCCTGCCACCGCGTACAGGTGCTCCCGTTCGCCGAGCATTTCAAAGAGCGCGCGTCGGTTGCTCGTGGTGACGCCCGGGGCATCGGTGCCGGCGATCTCGAGCGGCGCGTGCATGGCGAAGAAGAGCAGTCGGTCGTCCGGGATGTGCGGGAGCTCGTTGCCGAGCCAGGTCAACTGGTCTTCGCTCAACTCGGCGACGTAGCGGCCGTTGCCGCGCAGGTTGTCCGCGGTCACCTCGCCGCCGCCCTGATAGACGATGTTGTCGAGCACGAAGAAGACGGCATCGCCCACCTCGAACGAGTAGTAGGGCGGGCCGAAGTGCCGCTTGAACGTCTCCAGCGAGTCGCCGTCGCCGTCGGCGTCCAGGTTCATCTCGTGGTTGCCGGGCACGTTGTACCAGGGTACGCCCATGCGGGCGATGAGGCGGTTGTAGCGGGGGAACATCGCAAGGTCGTCGAACAGGATGTCGCCCATGGTCATGCCGAAGCGCGCGTCCGTGCCGACGAGTTCCGCGATCACGTCGTCGCGGATGTAGTCGAGCTCCGCCTCGGTCTGCGGCTGCGGGTCGGCGAACAGGATCGCGTCGAACACCGCCGGCTCGTCCACCGTGACGAGCGGGAAGTCGATGCGTTCCGGCAGCGGCCCGGTCGGATCGATGCCGCGGTAGCGCATCCGCTTCGGCGAACCGGCTGGCTGATGGATGTAGTGGAAACGCGGCAGCATCTCGGCGTTCACCGGGGTCATGTAGCCGGCGGGCTTGGTGACGAAGATGATCGTCTCGTCGTCCACCTCGATGCGATAGTCGCCATCGGCATCGGTGAGCGTCACGTCCCGGCCGTTCGAGACCCGCACCTCCGCGATGCCGGGCTCGCCGGAGTCGCGCACGCCGTTGCCGTTGTCGTCCCGAAACACCGTTCCGCGCGCTTCTTCGGCCACGGCCGGTGTCACCCCGAACGCCAGAACCGCCGTCGCCGCCCAATGGGTCACGCAAGCCTTTCCCTTCGCAGCCTTCCGCACGTTTCCCCCTTCCCTACGCTTGTGTGATGAACGAGCATACGACCTTGGCCGCTGCATTTGTGCGGAATGTCCCGCCCGACTTAAGCAATTGCGTTGGCAAAGTGGGCCGCGCTCCCCTATCATTGGCTACATGGCCTTGAACGGAAACACCACCACGACCACGCGTCGCCCGACTACGGGCAGGCGGGCCGTGCGGTAGTTCGATGCCGATGCGGCTCCGAAGAGGGCCGCGGCTTCCAAGACCCCGGAAGGCGAAGGCCACCGGGGTTTTGTCGTTATGGGGCCGCGAAAGCGGCTTGCAACGAAAATGAGGAGCGAAGGATGAACAGCGTGGCCGAATCGGAGTCCCGAGCGAGTGAGGCGGACAGCCTGTATCGCATTCGCCACAGCCTCGCGCATGTGATGGCGCAGGCCGTGTTGCAGATGCGCGAGGGTTCGACACTCGGCTTCGGGCCGCCCATTGACGACGGCTTCTACTACGACTTCATCCTCACCTCGCCCATCACCGATGCGGACTTCCCCGAACTTGAACGGCGCATGAAGCGCATCCTCAAGCAAGGGCAGCGCTTCTATCGAGAGGAACTGCCGGCAGAGGATGCCCTGGCGCGAATCGACGAGATGGGGGAGCCCTACAAGCGCGAGTACGCCGAGGAGCTGGTGCAGGGCCGGGGGCTTGAAGGTCTAACCTTCTATCGCAACGGCCAGTTCCTCGACATGTGCGATGGCCCCCACGTCGACACCACGCGGGAAATCCCCCGCGACGCCTTCAAGCTGCGGAACGTCGCCGGCGCGTATTGGCGGGGCGACTCGCGCAACGTGATGATGACCCGCATCTACGCTTGGGCATACGACAGCCGCGAAGCGCTCGACAAGGCGGTGCGCGAGTACGAACTCGCCCAGGAACGGGACCACAAGCGCTTGGGTCGGGAACTCGGCATCTTCACCGTGGACGACGACATCGGCCGCGGGCTGCCGCTCTGGTTGCCGAACGGCACCGTGATCCGAGACGAGCTGGAGAAGCTCGCAAACGAGCTGGAGTTTCGCGCCGGCTATCAGCGGGTTGCGACGCCGCACATCGCCAAAGCCAGCCTCTACGAGACTACGGGGCATCTTGCCCACTATCGGGATTCCATGTACCCGGCGATGGAGGTGATGGAGGAAGGCGAGGGCGGGGAGTCGGTGAAGGAGGAGTACATTCTGCGCCCCATGAACTGCCCGCATCACCACAAGGTCTATTCCGCCGCGCCGCGCAGCTATCGCGACCTGCCGGTCCGGCTCGCGGAATACGGCCATGTCTATCGCTGGGAGGCGTCCGGCGCGGTCAGCGGCCTCGCCAGGGTGCGCGGCATGTGCATGAACGATGCGCACATCTACTGCACCGAGGAGCAGATTGGCGACGTGTTTCGGGAGGTGATCGCGCAGTACGACGAGGCCTATTCCATCTTGGGGCTGACCGACTACTTCATCCGGCTGTCGCGGTGGGACCCGAACGACGCCAAGGGGCGGGAGAAGTACGTCGATGCGCCACAGGAGTGGGAGCGCACCGAGCGCATCCTTGCGGACCTTTTGGCCGACATGCAGATCGACTATGTGGAAGGTATCGGCGAGGCGGCTTTCTATGGCCCCAAGATCGATGTGCAATTCCACACCGTCACCGGGCGCGACGAGACGGTGAGCACCGTGCAGCTCGACTTCGCCGTGCCGCCGAGGCTCGGCCTCACCTACACCGGCGCTGACGGCCAGCCGCATACGCCATACTGTATCCACCGTGCGCCGTTCAGCACCCACGAGCGCTTCGTCGCGTTCCTGATCGAGCACTTCGGCGGCGCCTTCCCCACTTGGCTCGCGCCGGTGCAGGTGGAAGTGATTACGGTGTCCGACCAGTTCGCGGACTACGCGCGGCGCATCGTCGACCGCTTGCGGGGCCACTTCGTGCGCGCCGTGGAGGCGTCGGAAAGCGACACCGTGTCGAAGAAGATCCGCGCCGGCCTCACCCGCAAGGTGCCGAACCTGCTCATCGTTGGTGAACGGGAAGCGGCGGACGGAACGGTGACCCTGCGGCGCTACGGCGAGCGCAAGCAGGTGACGCTCCCGTTGGAGGATTTCGAGCGCGTGCTGCTAGAAGCCATCGGCAAGCGGTCGCTTGCGTTGGACTTGTAGTTGGAGTTGGGCGCAAACACCCTCCCTTCACGGGCGACCACAAGGGTCGCCCCTACGGGGTTGGGGCCACTTCCTCACCGCGCCGTGCCCATTCGGCGCGTTCTTCCTCATTTGCCTTGGGCGAGAACACGCCCGTCATCGCGTAGGTGATGCCGATCACCGGCGACAGCCAGCAGGCGATGGCGAGGGGGATGTAGAGCAGGTTGTCGAAGTTGCCGTCGGCGATGCCGAGGGCGAGGGCCGCGATGACGAAGGCGCCGCCGGCGTTCCAGGGCACGAGTGGTGAGATCAGGGTGCCGCCTTCCTCCACAGCGCGTGAGAGGTTGAGGGTGGAGTAGCCCATGCCGCGGTAGGTAGGGGCGAACATGCGGCCTGGCAGGGCGATGGAGAGATAGGGGTCGCCAGCCACCAAGTTGGTGGACACGGCGGTTGCCGTGGCCGAGGCCTGCACCGCGGCAAAGCGCCGCACCCGTGCCATCAACGCTCGGACGATGGCTTGCAGGCAGCCCGTGCGTTCGAGCGCCCCGCCAAGCCCCAGCGCCAAGAGGATCAAGGAAACCGTCCACATCATCGACTGAATGCCGCCGCGACTTAGCAAGTCGTCCACTTCGGAAACCCCCGTGGCGATCTCGTAGCCGGAGTTGGCGAAGGTGAAGATCTCGTGCAGGCCGCGGTCCTGGAAGAACGCGGCAACCAAGGCTCCCGCCACGGCGCCGGCGAACAGCGACGGGATCGGCGGCTGTTTGGTCACCGCCAGGGCGATCACCAGCAGCGCCGGCACGAGCATGAGCGGTGAGATGTGGAAGTGTGCCTGCAACGTGCCGGTGATTGCCTCGATGCGGGCGAACGAGGCGGAGTCGCTCTCCATCAGCGTGAAGCCCACCCCGGCATAGACGGCGAGCGCCACCAGCATGGCCGGAACCGTGGTCGGCAGGAGGTTGCGGATGTGGTCGAACAGGCGCGTTCCCGTCACTGCGGGGGCAAGGTTGGTGGTGTCCGAAAGCGGCGAGACCTTGTCGCCAAAGAACGCGCCGGATACCACGGCGCCGGCGGTCCAATAGGCCGGAATGCCGAACCCTGCACCTATGCCCATGAGCGCCAGCCCCACCGTGCCGACTGTTCCCCACGAGGTGCCGAGCGAAACCGACACCAGGGCGCAGAGGATCATTCCAGCGGCGAGGAAGGTCTCCGGCGAGAGCAGCACGAGGCCGTAATAGATGAGCGTCGGCACCGTGCCGCTCGCGATCCAGACGCCAATGATGATGCCGACGACGATGAGTATCGACACCGACGGCAGCGACACGTTGATGACGCGAAAGATGCCCTCTTCGATGCTGCGCCAGCCGTGCCCGAGCCAGTAGCCCGCCAACGCGGTGACGGCGATGCCGCAGGCAAGCGGAATGTGTGGCGTGAAGTCGCCGAAGTAGAAGAGCTGCAGCGCGAGGATGCCGAGGGTGAGGACGATGGGGATGATCGCCACTCCAAGGCCGGGTTGCCTCGGCGCATCGGAGTCGGCCCGGCCCGGCTCGCTTGCGGGAGGTGGGGCGTTCACGTGTCTCCAGACCCGCGAGAACGAAGCGCTAGGGAAGCTCTGAACAAAGTCTGCCTCGTGGGATAATGGGATGGTGCCAT
>VXSY01000013.1 GCA_009837725.1 Gammaproteobacteria bacterium
TCGACCCCGATTTCATGCCCACCGGGGTGGCCGGCTCAGGCCATGACCGTTTGTGGCTAAACCGTCATGTCATGGATACGGTTGCTATTGGGCGTGCAACGCACATGCATCAAGGACGGTCTAGCTGGCTGGCGCCATTGGCCTCGCCGCGCTGATCGTCCGGCCGTTCCGTGCCGGGGCCTTGAAAAGCGGCTTTGATAATCTGATGCCAAACACGTGAGGGCGACAAACGCGGGGATGTCCGGCCCTGGAACCTTGGTGCGATAGTGATAGACGTACGGATCGACAACCCGCCACTGCACGGTCGCTTTGGCGTCTGTGATGCTGGGCGTCGTCGTCTTTGCGCTAGCACCGTTCGCCTGACGTTCTCCTTCTAGGCACGAGCGAACGCCCCGGTGAACGCATCCGCTCCGATGCTGCTCGTGGCGTACTCGGGCGTCATCTTGCTGGCTTCGCTGGTCGGTGGGCGGCTGTCCGAGTACGGTGCGATGACGCACACGCGCACCCAGTTGGTGATGAGTCTGGTGGCCGGGTTCTTGCTTGGCGTGGCGCTGTTCCATCTGCTTCCGCACAGCCTCGCGTGGATACCGGGGCCGGACGCCATAGACATGGCAATGTTGTGGGCGGTGCTCGGTATGGTGGCGATGATCGTGCTGCTGCGGGCCTTTCCGTTCCATCAGCACGACTTCAGCGCCGAGGCGTACAGCCGCGACCGAGACGACCGCGCGGACAGGCATGGGCTGGCGGGCATTGCGTTGGGGCTCAGCCTCCATGCCGTGACCGAAGGAATCGCGCTGGGGGCGAGTGTGCGCGTCAGCCTGACGCAAGAGGGGGTGCTGCCGGGACTCGGAGTCTGCCTCGCCATCCTGCTGCACAAGCCGCTCGACGCGTTCTCCATCACCGCGATGATGAAGCATCGCGGCAAGGGGCGTCGGGCGCGGTTCGTGGCCAACCTCGGCTATGCCGTGATCTGCCCGCTGGCGGCGGTGGTTAGCTACTTCGGCGCGGGGATGCTCGACGCGGCGGCGCAGGGACCGGCTCTGGGCTACGGGCTTGCGTTCGCAACCGGGGCCTTTCTTTGCATTGCGCTCAGCGATCTGCTGCCGGAGGTGCACTTCCACAGTCACGACCGCGGCAAGCTGCTGCTGGCGCTGCTGGTGGGGACTGGTTTGGCTTACACGCTTTACTTCGTTGAGGGGAGTGCCTCGCACATGCACCAGTGAGCCGGCGTAGGGCGCTGGCAAGGCCAGCACGGGCGACCACAAGGGTGGCCCCCTACGGGACCAATGCACGAGCAACAGCCTCCGCTCCGCAGGGGCAACGCATGCGCCGTTTCGGCAATGGACTGGGGCAGGCAGAATGGCGTCGCTCCGAAAGCCCTTCTTGTCGGCGCTAGGGTGGTTGTGAGGTGACCCGTTTCGTACTTCGTCGGCTGCTGTTTGCCTTGGTGACGGTGTGGGCGGTGGTTTCGGTGACGTTCTTCCTGCTGCGGTTGGCACCGGGCGGGCCGTTCGATGGCGAGCGGCCTCTACCGCCGGCGGTGGAGGCGAATCTTCGTGCCGTCTACCACTTGGATGAGTCGCTACCGCGTCAGTACGTGCGCTATGTGGCGTCAGTTGTGCGCGGGGACTTGGGACCATCGTTTCGGCAGCGCGACTTCTCCGTGAACGAGCTGCTCGGGCGTGGCCTGCCGGTGAGTCTGGCCGTGGGTGGGGTGGCCCTTGCGTTTGCGCTCGGCGTGGGCATTGCGGCCGGCGCGTGGGCCGGCTGGCACCGAGATGGGCCCAGCGACCGGGCGGTGGCGCTGCTGGCGACGGCGGGGCTTGCCTTTCCGCCCATCATCGTCGCACCCGTGCTGGTGCTGGTCTTCGCCGTCACGCTGCGGTGGCTGCCGGCCGGCGGCAACGACACGGCAGTGCACTACCTGTTGCCGGCGGTGGCGCTTGGGCTGCCCTTTGCGGCTGCGTTCGCCCGGCTGGCGCGCGGTGGCGTCGTCGAGGCATTGGCGAGGCCCCATGTGCGGACGGCTCGTGCCAAGGGGTTGCCGGAACCGCGCATCTTCCTGCGTCATGTGGCGCCGGTGGCGGCACTGCCGGTGCTTTCCTTTCTGGGCCCCGCGGCAGCGGCACTGTTGGCAGGGTCGATGGTGGTGGAGGAGGTGTTTTCGCTGCCGGGTCTCGGCCGCTATTTCGTGCAAGGAGCGCTGAACCGCGACTACACGCTGGTGATGGGCACGGTGATCGTCTATGCGGGGCTGGTGCTGACGTTCAACTTTCTCGTGGACGTGGGCTATTCGCGGCTGGACCCGCGCATTCGCCATGCGTAGGGCACTTTTCGGCACGAAACTGTCGCGCGCCTGTGTGGCCCTTCTGTTGGTGATCGTTGGCGGGGCTCTCTCGGGCCCGTGGCTCGCGCCTTGGCCGGCGGACGAAATCGACTGGGACGCCATCGACCAAGCCCCGAACGCCGTGCATTGGTTCGGCACCGATGGCGTCGGGCGTGACCTCTTCGCCCGTACGTTGGACGGGGCCCGCACATCGCTTGCGATTGCTGCGCTCGCGACCTTGGTGAGCACCTTGATCGGCATTCCTTGGGGTGCCGCCGCCGGCTATCTCGGCGGCGGGGTGGATCAGGCCATGATGCGGGTGGTGGACGGCATGTATGCCCTGCCCTTCGTGTTGCTGGTGATCCTCTTGGTGGTGGCGTTTGGCCGCAACATCCTGCTCTTGTTCGTGGCCCTGGGCGCCGTGTCGTGGCTCGACATCGCCCGCGTCGTGCGCGGCCAAACGCTCGCCGCGAGGCACGAAGCCTACGTCGATGCCGCCCGGGCGCTCGGTGCCGGCCGCTGGCGGGTCATCCTCCGCCACATCATCCCCAACGTCATCGGTCCGGCCGTGGTGTATGCCACTCTTGCGATTCCCGGCGTCATCATCGCCGAGAGCTTCATCAGCTTCCTGGGGCTCGGCGTGCAGGAGCCGCGCACGAGCTGGGGCATGCTGATCGCCGAGGGCGCCCGCAACATGCACTCCTCGCCGTGGCAGCTGCTGTTCCCCGCCGCGTTGCTGGCAATGGCACTGTTCGCAATCAACATCTTGGGCGACCGACTACGAGACGCCTGGACCGGCGCCGAGCCGCAAGCGCAGCGCCGCTTCTACGGCTGAGGCCCGTAGGGCGATAATGCCGCCGGCCTAGGACGAGGTTCAATCCATGACCATCAGCGCGGGCATCGGCATCGCCAACTTTCCGTTCGCGGACGCGCGCGGTTTCTGGCGCTGGGTGGACTTGTGCGAGGCTGGGGGCATCGACTCCATCTGGCAGTCCGACCGACTCATTAGCCGCGACCCCAACCTCGAATGCATGAGCGTGATGGCCGCGCTCGCCGGCGCCACCAAGCGCATCAAGTTCGGCATGAATGTGGCGAGCCTGGGGCTGCGCGATCCGGTGCTCACCGCCAAGCAGTGCGCCACCATCGACGTCCTGTCAGACGGTCGCCTGCTGCCGGCGTTTGGCCTCGGCAGCACGCGCTCACGCGACTACACCGCCACCGGCGTTGCTACGCGTCGGCGCGGCAAGCGCATGGACGAGGCGATGCAGATCATGTCGCGGCTTTGGGTGGAAGAAGAGGTGACGTTTGAGGGCGAACACTTTCGGCTCGACTCGGCGTCGATTTCGCCACGCCCGGTGCAAAGCCCGTTGCCGCTTTGGGTTGGCGGAAGCGCCAAGCAGGCCATCGAGCGCACGGCGCGCTGGGGCA
>VXSY01000213.1 GCA_009837725.1 Gammaproteobacteria bacterium
ACGCTTTTGCGCAGGGCAGCAGCGACGGGGCATGGCGAGGGTGTTTTCTGGACTGACGTTCGCGCCGGCGCGGCTGCCGGCCGAGGCGGAGGCGCTGCGCGCGGAAGTGCGGGCGTTCCTGGCCGATCAGATGCCGGCGGACTATTGGCCCAACTCCGATTTCAACGAGGGCCACAGCCCCGAGTTCACGCGCCGCTTGGGAACGCGCGGCTGGATCGGCATGACTTGGCCCAAGGCGGTGGGGGGCGGCGAGCGCTCGTTCTTCGAGCGCTATGTGGTGACCGAGGAGTTGCTGGCGGCGGGAGCCCCGGTGAGTGCGCACTGGATCGCCGACCGGCAGAGCGGGCCGCTGCTGCTGCGCTTCGGCACCGACGAGCAGCAGCGTCGCTACCTGCCCGGTGTCGCCCGCGGCGAAACCTGGTTCTCCATCGGCATGAGCGAACCGAACACCGGCTCGGACCTCGCGTCGGTGGCCACCAAGGCGATCCGCGTGAAAGGCGGCTGGCGCGTGAGTGGAACGAAGATCTGGACCACGGATGCCCACCGCAACCACTACATCATCGCCCTCGTGCGCACCGAAGGAACCCCGGCGGACCGCCACGCCGGGCTCACGCAGATGATCGTCGATCTCAAAGGCGACGGCGTCACGGTGCGCCCCATCGCCAACATCTCCGGGGGGCATGACTTCAACGAAGTGGTGTTCGATGAGTGCTTCGTCCGGGACGCAGACGTGGTGGGCGAACCGGGCAACGGCTGGCAGCAGGTGACGAGCGAACTCGGCTATGAGCGCAGCGGCCCGGAACGATTTCTCTCGGCTTTTCGTGTCTTCGTGGAGTTCGTCCGCGCTGTCGGTGCCGTGCCCACGCCGGAGCAGGCGGCCCTCATCGGACGTCTCGCGAGCCACGTGATGACGCTGCGAAAGATGTCCATCTCCGTGGCTGCAATGTTGCAGGAGGGGGCGAGTCCGGGCGTGGAAGCGGCGCTGGTGAAGTCCCTCGGCAACGATTTCGAGAAGATGCTGCCGGAGCTTGTGCGCTTGGCACTGCCGCAGATGCCGCCGGGGCATCCGTTCGCGCGCAGCCTGGCCCAGACGCTGATGCACTCGCCGTCGTTCACGATCCGCGGCGGTACGCGGGAGATTCTCCGCGGCGTCATCGCTCGCGGGCTGGGATTGCGCTGATGGACGCGCTGGTAGCCGACGCGGCGGACCGCATCTTCGCCGACCATGTGGACAAACCGTTACTGGATCGGGCGGAGTCCGGCGAGTTCCCGCAGCAGCTCTGGCAGGTGCTGTGCGAGGCGGGGCTGCATTTGGTGGGAACAAAGGACTCGGGTACGGGCCTCGCGGATATCCTTGGCCTGCTCAAGGTCGCGGGCCGCCATGCCGTGCCGCTCCCGTTGGCGGAGGTCTGGGTCGCGGGGTCTGTGCTGGGCGGCGAGGACACTGACGGTCTCACGGTCGTGGCCGACGACGGGCTGGTGGCGGCTTGGGGTCGTCGTGCGGAGCGTGTGCTGACACTGGACGGCCGCTTGGCAACGGGGTTCTCGGTCGAAAACGGTGGCAACCTCGCCGGCGAGCCACGCGACTGCATTCGCGTGGATGCGGCCACCGAGATCGAATTGCCCGGTGAGATGCCTGAACTGATGGCGACCACTCGTGCCGCCTTGGCCGCTGGTGCGCTTGAGCGCACGCTCGAACTCGCGATCGAATACGCGACCACGCGCAGCCAGTTCGGACGCGCCATCTCGCGCTTCCAGGCCATCCAGCACCAGCTTGCGGTGTTGGCTGGCGAAGTCGCCGCGGCGGTGCGAGCCTGCGACGGTGCCATCGAAGCCTTGGATGGTGACGGTTTTGGCACCCAAGCCGCGGCGGCCAAAGCGCGTGTGGGGGAAGCGTGCGGCATCGCCGCCGAGATCGCCCATCAGGTGCATGGCGCGATGGGGTTCACCCACGAGCACACGCTGCACCACTTCACCCGCCGGCTGTGGTCTTGGCGGGACGAGTTCGGCAACGAGGCGTACTGGCAACGCCGCTTGGGCGAACGCCTGGCGGCAACCGGCGCGGACGGGCTGTGGGACTTCATCGCCCGAGAAGGGTGACCGACGCGCCGGCATCGGGTGTGCCTTTCGAGGGAAGCCCGCCTGCCTCTCCCTCCGAAAACCGTCGCTCGCGAGTGCGGGTGTCGTGAATCTCGCTGAGCGGCTGGCGCAGCGTTCCATCCGGGTGGCCGTGAGTGAGTGCCTGCTTGGAGCTCGCGTCCGCTGGGATGGTGACCACAACGGCGATGTGTGGCCCCGAGAGCGCCTTGGAGCGGTTTTCTCGCTGGTGGGGCTTTGCCCGGAAGTTGGCATCGGCATGGGCGTGCCCCGAGCGCCGATCCAACTCATCGGCAACGCGCCAACGCCCCGCGCCGTGGCTGTCCGTGACCAAACGCTGGACTACACCGACCAGCTCGCATCGTGGCACCGAACCGCCCTGACCTCCATTGCAGGCGTGTCGGGCTATGTCTTTGCCGACCACTCGCCAAGCTGCGGCTTGAAGGATGTGAAGGTGTATGCACCGGATGGGTCGTGGAAGCGCACCGGCAGGGGAGTCCACGCCGCGGCGGTGGCTGCGCGGTGGCCGGAGCTGCCGTTGGTTGACGCGGAGGACCTCTGCGCCCTGGACGCATTGGAGCGCTTTGCGGTCTCGGTGGTCCGTCACGCCATGCGGGCAGAGCCACTCGACGAAGAAGCAATACGCCGCGAGCTCGCGGCGCGTTGGTAAAGCAGCCTCCTTAGTCGCGTTCTTCGATAGCCCGCCTTGACGTCCCGCTTGGAGGGCGAGAAGTCCTCGCCCCGGGGAGGGCTCCCCGTGCGCAGAACTGTGCGACATTGCCGCCTGGTTTTGTGGGACGAAATGTTTGTGTGTCGGAGCCTATCGGGGGAGGTCGAGTTCCAGCCAGTGCAAGAGGAGCCGTTCGACCTGCACTTGGCGGTTCAGGCCGCTGTTGACCTGGGCGGCACGGTACACGTCAAAGGCGGTGTCGGCGAAGGCCAGCATCTTTTCGCGGTTTGGTGGGCTTTGGCCGTCGGTTCGGCGGATGAGTCCGTGGACGATTCTGAGCCAGCGCGCTAGCAAGGAGGCGAGGTTGTCGTTGCGCAGCCGTTCCGAAAGGCCGGCGAGGTCGGCGGATGAGCGGGCCTGCATGAGTGCCGGCCAGAGGGGCTCCTGCTCACGCTCCACGGCATCGAGAACGTGAAACGGGGCGCTGCCGTACTCCAACGTGAAGTAGCGGGCGAGCGTGGGGTCAATGCCTTGCTGCACAAGCCACTGCATCGCTTGCTGCGCGCTTGGGGCTTGCACCAGGATGCTCTGGCACCGGCTGCGGACCGTGGGCAGCAAGCGTTCGCTGGCCGAGGTCACCAGCACGACGAAGCTGTCCGCTGGCGGTTCCTCCAACGACTTCAACAGCGCATTGGCTGCGTTGGGGTTCATGCGCTCGGCTTCGTCGATGACGACGAGCTTGCGGGGCCCCCGCTGCGGACGCTGGACGAGGAAGTCCGATATGCCCCTCACCTGATCCACGACGATAAACGCCGCGTCTTCCGTGGCCACCCAGCGCAGGTCTGGATGCGCGATTTCCCGCGCCGGACGATCATCCACAAGCGACAGGATTTGTCGCACCAGATGCTCCGCGAGCAGTTGCTCCCCGCACCCGCCCGGCCCGTGAATCAACAAGCCGTGCGGCAGGCGGCATCCCATCGCGTCAAC
>VXSY01000299.1 GCA_009837725.1 Gammaproteobacteria bacterium
AGATGGAGAGGTCCGCCTGGCATTCCGGCTGGAACATCTTCGGCTGGAAGGTGGTCGTGTACTCCCACTTGAGTTCGCGGCCGATGTCGAGCTTCTCCTCCTTCTTGCCCTCGAAGACCACCTTGTTGAAGCCGCCGAACTTCTCCTTCACTCCGCGGCGGTCTTTCTTCTCCTCCTCCGCCTCTTCAACCTCCTCCGGCGAGCGCTCGCTGCGGTCGATGGTCATGGAGAAGCGGCCCGGTGGCCTTTCCTCTTCCTGCTCCTGCGCTGCCGCCTCCTCCGCCGGCTCAGCTTCCTCTTCGGCGATGACGACGACGCCAATCGTGGCGACGGCGAAGGCAAGCAGCAATCGAAAGCGATGAGGAATGCACGCTCTTCGGGCGTGTGGGAGGGCAAGATGCCCTCCTCCCCATCTGCTGCAAGCGCTACGAAGAAGGTTCCCGGTGGTCATGGCTTCCGTCTCGGTTCGTTGCGACCCGCGGGGCAGGTCGTGGTCAGAAATGGTCCGGGCAGTGCGGCGCGTGGTGGGTGGCGAAGATGGCGTCCGCTTGTGCCACCGCAGCGTCGTCTCCTTCCAGCAATCCCCAGCCGCGCAGGCGCGACGCCGAGTGGCGTCCGCACCAGAGCGAGGATAGCGCCTTGGCGTCGAGTGTGAGGTCGGCGACGCCGGCGCTGCGCGTCACGTGTGCCCCTTCGCGGCCCGTCGCTACCTTCCAGGTGCCGTCGTTCCAAGAGGCCAGCGGATCGTCTGCCAGCGCCAGCGTGATCTCTTCCTCTTGGCCGTAGCCCCGCCCAGCCAGCGCCTTAGGCGCGTCCACCATGCGGTACCACGCGCCTTCGCGATCCACGGTGCGCAGCATTCTCGGCTCGAAGAAGAACTCCTGGGCTGGGTCGTCCAACGGAGCGCCGTTCCAGCGCACGCGGCCGACGAGGTCGTGGCGGCCGAGGAAGCTCCAGAGGGAACGCCAAGCGTCTTGGTTCAGCCACACGAGGTCGCGGATGACGATTTCTTGCGGGCGCGAGGGATGATCCACCTTGCCTGCACGCAGCGTGTAGATGACGTAGCCCTGTTCGGTGCCGATGGCGTCGTAGCTCACCGCCACCCAGATGGGCCCGTCCGCCTCCACCGGTTCCAAGGCGTTCTGCAGCCAAAGAGCCTTGGCGCGATGCAGATAGCAAATGCGATCTGCAATGTAAGCGATGTAGATGCGCTTGACGGTGTCGTAGGCGTCTTCCACCGGGATGCGGCGGACATCGCCGGAACCTTCGTTGCCGTCGAAGAAGCGGATGTCGGCGGTGTCCACCGTGTATTGCCGTAGCATCGTCGTGAGCGCGTAGCCGTAGCGCTGGTAGATGGCGGCCTGCGAAGCCCACAGCGCCGCCATCGGCTGGCCGGCCTCGTGCATGCGCGCGAACGCCTCGGTGTGGATGCGCCGCACGAGGCCTTGACGGCGGTATTCCGGCTGCGTGCCGATGGTGGAGACGCCAGCGAGCGGCATGGCGTTGCCGTTGGCGCGCATGGTGAACGGGATGTTGGTGAAGCTCGACGCCATCTTGCCGTCCACGAAAGCGCAGAGGGTCCAGTCCGGCAGGTTGGCGGTGGCGACGGTGTTGTCCGGGCCGTCGCCGAAGCTGCCGCCATAGACGTAGCCGCCGAGAATGCCCATGTCGCCCATCTCGGCGGCGGTCGCCGGGCGGATTTCCACGCTCATTCGCTTTTCTCCCTATTGGCTGGTGGCTCTCTGCTAGCTGGTGGCTCTCTGCTAGCTGATGGCTCTCTGCTAGCTGATGGCTCTCTGCTAGCTGATGGCTCTCTGCTAGCTGATGGCTCCGTTGTGGCGTCTTCGATCTCGTACAGGGGGCCGAGTCCGGCGAGGTCCGCAATGGTGCGATAGGTGGCGAACACGGCTTCGTGTTCGACTCCCGTGCTGCCCTCGGCCATGAAGCGACCGTAGGCCTGCTGAACCGCCTGCACGGCCAGCACCTGGGCGGTGAACGGGTCCACCACCAAGGACCAGCCGAGCTCGCGCCATGCTGCAGCGCTCCGGGCATCGAGCGAGGTGATGGTGGCGAGGGGGCCGTCGATTTCCTTCGCGGCCGAGGCCCATTGCTCTTCCGTCGCTGGCATCAGCATCAGCAAGTCGGCACCGGCCTCCCGGTAAAGGTTGGCGCGGCGCACGGCGGCATCCCACGACTCATTCCGAACCGCCCCGGTGCGGGCAATAATGAGGAAGTCGTCGCTTCGCCTCGCCTTGGCCGCGAACTCGACCTTGGCGGCCATCTCTTGCGCGGAAACGAGATGTTCGATGCCGCGATGGTGGCTCACGCGCTTCGGTGCCACTTGGTCCTCGATCTCAATGGCCGCGGCGCCGGTGGCTTCCGCTTCGCGAATGGTGCGCGCCATGTGTACCGCATCGCCGAAGCCCACGCCGCCATCGACGATTACGGCGAGTTCTTCGGGCGGGAAGTGAACCGTGATGTGGCGCGCCACGTCGGTAAGTTCGGTCAGCGTCAGCAGCGCCTCGCTCACCCCGTGGGCATAGCCGAGGGCGCCGCCGCTGACGTACACCGCTCCGAACCCGGCGCGAGCCGCGATGCGGGCGGTGAGCGCATCGAGCGCCAGCGGCGCGAACACGGTCTCGCCGGCGTCGATGCGCGCCTTGAGGCTCAAAGCCATCGGTCTTGCCAATCCCGCAATGCTCAACTCGCCGCTATGCTACCAAGGCACCGAACATCGCACGGGCCTTGGAAAGTGAAGGCATGCCTTCCCTGGCGCCGACAGGCGCCCAGCCGCTTGTCTGGTGCGGGTGCGGAAAAACGCGCCTTGCGGCGCGTAGGGAAGGCAGAATGCCTCCCTCCAAAGGCCTTCGTTTTTCGAGGGCCGCGACAATGGCTAACCGTGAGGGGAATCGCATGGCAACGGGAATGTCCGAGGAGCGGCTTGCCCGCATCGCTGGCCACATCGACCACTATGTGGAAGAAGGGCGGTTTCCGGGCGCGGCCTGCCTCGTCTCGCGCGGCGGCGAGGAGACGTTCTTCCACGCCACGGGCCTTCGCGACGTGGAGCGGGAAGTGCCGGTGAGCCGCGACACGGTGTTCCGGCTCTACTCCATGACCAAGCCCATCACCAGCGTCGCCCTGATGATGCTCTACGAGGAAGGGCGTTTTCAGCTCGACGATCCGGTGAGCAAATACATCGAGGCGTGGTCGGATCTGGAGGTGTTCGCCGACGGCGACGAGGAACACTATCTCACGCGCAAGCCCGACTCGCCCATGACCATCAAGCACTTGTTGACGCACACCTCTGGGCTCACCTACGGCTTCATGAACGAGCACCCCGTGGACGTGATGTATGGCCGCGCCCGCGTCACAGGCAGCGACTCTGGCGGCACCTTGAACGACACCATCGAGAAGCTGGCCCGCATCCCGCTTAAATTCGCGCCTGGAACGCAGTGGAACTACGGCGTCTCCACGGACGTATGCGGCTATCTGGTGGAGCAGTTCTCAGGCCAAGCGCTCGACGAGTTCGTGGCGGAGCGGATCGCCGCGCCCCTCGGCATGGTGGATTCGGGCTTCCATGTCCGATCCGGCGCCGAGGATCGCTTCGCCGCCTGCTACCAATACGTCGCGCCAGCCACCTACCGGCTGCAAGACGATCCGGAGTCCTCTCGTTACCTCGAACGTCCGACCTTCTTCTCCGGCGGCGGCGGCATGGTGTGCACGCTCGACGCCAACAGTAGCTGCGC
>VXSY01000088.1 GCA_009837725.1 Gammaproteobacteria bacterium
GCGAGGCCCTCGCTGGACGGAGGGCGTCCCGCCCTCCAAGCGTGCCGAAGGCGCGCACGCAGCGGCGTCGGGCAACGCCACCGCCACCCTCATCCCAGACAGCGGCAACAAAGCGCCAGCCTTAAACAACGCCACCAACGAACCAGCCTCGACTCGCTACTAGCGCGCCCTGACGGGCGCGTCGGCAGTTCGCTGCGCGAACCGCTGGCCTTCGTGCTCGCATTCGCTCGCAGCTACGGCTAGGAGCCAGCGCCGCTTCTACGGCGGAGCCTCCGAGCGCGGAACTTCGGATAGCCAGCGGTGGTAGTCACTGACGGTGTCCACGTCCCACAGCGCCTTGGTCAGCGCAACGCGTCGGCCGCCGGTCCGCGCTAGCGTGCATTCCATGACGCTCGACGTGCCCCAGGGAATGTCACGGAAGATCTCCGGCGTCGGCGCATGCATGGCGACGAGGCAGTAGCCGCCATCCTCGGTGGGTATGAACGCCACATCCGCTAGCGCAAGGCGCGCCAAAGCATCGTCCACATGCGCCGCAGTGAGCGTTGGCACATCGCTGCCCACCAGCACCCTCACCCCGTCCTCGAACGCCGCCAGCATCCTTGCGCCGAGGTCTCCGGCTGGTTGTTGGCGCTGCGGCAACGCCGCTGCGCCCGGCGGCAACGCACCCTCGCCGGCCAGCCAGAGTTCCGGGTCGAAGGCTCCGGTGCCCGGAGCGAGCGCCGTCAGCGTGGCTTGCAGCAGTTCAAGATGCACCCCAAGCGCCGCCTCGTCGCCGATGTCCGCCGCCAATCGCCGCTTCACCTCTCCGCGCCGCCCCGCGCGCGCAAAAATCGCGAGCCGCGACCGGCCTTTGGGACCGGTGCTCACGTGTATAGGCCGTGCGGTAGAAGGCCCTTGGCCGGTGGATGCGCTCGTCGGGCCTCGGAGTCGGCATTCACGGATAGGGGCCGTAATAGTCCCGCGCCAACGCCTCGGCCGATTCGCCGAGCCAATAGCGCGCTCGCAGGGCCCACATCTGCAGCACCGTCGCGAGCAGGCCCTCGCGCTGCCAACGCCGTGCCGATGTCACGAGCGGCGTACGCACGCGGATGGGCACCCCCACGCGGCGCAATCGTCGCGCCAGTTCGATGTCCTCCATAAGCGGCTGCTCGGGCACGCCGCCGACGGCTTCGAGCAGGCGGCGGTGGACGAACATGCCCTGATCGCCGGTGCATATGTGCGTGGCAGCGGAGCGCAGGTTCATGGCCTTGGCCACGATGCCCATTCGCCAGTCGCGGACCTCGAAGGCCACGTCGCAGCGCCCCCAGGCCGGTCGGTCGGCGATGGCTTCGAGCGCCTGCACGAGCCGCGCGCTGACGCGGCTGTCGGCGTGCAGGAACCAGAGCCAGTCGTGGCCGCGCTCGATCGCGCACTCGGCGCCGAGCCGCAACTGCTGCCCTCGGCCCGGTGCCGACAGCAACAGCCCGCCGGTGCCGTCTCGCATCAGTTGCTCGGCCAATGCCGCGCCGCCGTCGGTGCTGCCGCCGTCCACCACCAGCACGGGCCAGTGCGCGGCATGTTCGCTGAGGTCTGCCATTGCCCGCCCCAAGGCCGTCGCATCGTTGCGCAGCGGGATTACGACGCAAGGCGTCATGCAGTCATCGAGGGCAAGTCCGCCGGTGTTTCGGCGGCGGTGTCGTAGCGGCCGAGGCAGTTCGCCACGACCAGATCGACATCCTCCTCAAGCAGGTAGCGCTGCCGCGCGAGGCGCTCCGCCACCTTGCGCACGCGAGCCTCGTACGTCGCGCGCGAGATTTCGATGGGCCGAAACAGGGAGAAGCCGACGAACATGGCCGCCTGTGTCGGCGCACCGTGATCCGGATGCCGTGGATTCCAGCCGGTGTGGCAGCCGAGCGGCACCTCGATGTCGGGCAGGCGGATGCCGGCCACTTCGTTGAGTGTGTCGTCCACATCGGCGACGAGTCGCGCATAGGCGCCGGACTCGACGGCGGGAAAGGCGCAAATACCCTGCGCCGCGGACGTGCCGAGCCGCAGATGCGCGAGACCCCCGAGTTCGTCCGCATCGAGGGTGGCAAGGCCCGCTTGCCGAGCGAACTTGGCGAGCACGGCACCCCGTTCCACCAACGTCCCTGAACCGAGCGTCGGCACGCGGGATTCCGGCGGCGCAATGCCGCGGCTCCAGCGCTCGAGGTTGACCAGAGCAGCGCGCACGAGGGGGCCGTGATCGACCACATTGAACGGGTAGCGTGCCAGCTCGCCGCTGACGGCAAACGTGTTGGTGCGCGGCAGGGTGCCGTTCGTGTGCTGGGTTCCGGCGAACAGGTAGTTGCGCTCGTCGGGGTGGCTCGCGAGGTCGCGCCGGCCGTCGGGAGAGACGTGGGTTAGGGCCGCATCGCCGCGCCAGTATTCCCACGAGGTGTTGGTGAGCATCACCTTCGGCATATGTTCGAGACGCTCGTAGAGGCCATCCGTCGTGCCGCCGATGGGATCGGCCTGGCGGACGCCGGCGAAGGGAAACTGCTGGCCAGGACCCGGCACGCCGGCGGCGGAAGGCTGGGCGAAACGATGGTTGAAGTCGCCGCGCTGGCCGCCGGCGATGTGGGCATGGACGCCGTCGAACACGGCCTCGCCGTCTTCGCCGACGTTGAGCCCGGCGTGCAGAAGATGGCGCAGCACGCGCCCGGTCTGCGAGGCGCCGAACGCCAGCACGCGGTCGAAGCCGTCGCTGAAGGCTCCTCTAGCGCGGGGAGGCCCCTCGCTGAAGGCTCCGGCGCGGAGCGCGGCAGCGGCGTCGCGCAGCGCCAGCAGGCCGCAGCCCACGATCGGTGCGCCGCGGGCGCGATAGACCAAGGTGTAGATGCGCCCTGCGCGAAAGCCCCCGTCGAGGTGGATGTGCTTGGCGCTCGGCGTCAGCTCTCCGTCGCGGAGCCGGGCAAAGCGCCAGGCGCTGCGCGGCAATTTCACCTGGGGCGCGTTGTCGTGCGAGCGCTCGAACAGGCGGTCGCCGGCGTCGTCAGAGCCCTCAGCGTGGGCGACCAGAAGTTCCGCGCTAGCGGAACTTCCAACGCGCCCGCAAGGGCGCGCGTGTGCGAGGGGCTTCCCCTCGTCAGAGGAGCCCTCAGCGCGGGGGTGCGCGAGGGGCTTCCCCTCGCTAGAGAAGCTCGCTGGCGGATAGGCCACCTCGCCGAGCTGGCCGAACGAAACGAACGGGCGGTCCGAGCCCGGTTGCACGCGACACACCACGTCGCCCGTGACCGGAGCGCCATCCACGAGCGCTTCGGGCGGCGCGAGGCCGAGGCCCCCAGCGACGCCCCATTGCAGCCGATGGAGGCGACGGCGAAGCCGCGTTCGAACAGGAAGCCGTCGCCGGGCGCGCAAGGGTCGCCCTGGAGGTCTTCTGGCCTTGCCCGGTTGAACATCGAGAACGACAGCCGCCGCCCGCGGTTCGGGACGTCGATCAGGAGCGTGCGGGCCGGTTTGCCAGCGCCTCCCACGACGGTGTTGATGAACGTGAATTCGCCCTGAAAGCGGACCTTGCCGTCGTCGTCCCGAGGCGCGTGGGCGAGATCGACCACGGCGGCGTTGCGCGGCGACTCGGGGTCGACCGCGTAGTGAATGCGGCCCTGGCTGATCTCGAACGGGCCGAACTCGCCGAACAGCCGGCCGCCGGCGTAGGGCCGGCGCTCGGTAACCTCGAACGACTCCGCCGTCACGGCGTTCCTCTAGCGAGGGGCGGCCCCTC
>VXSY01000112.1 GCA_009837725.1 Gammaproteobacteria bacterium
TCGAGGGGGGAGTGACAGGAAAGTGCGCGCCACCACCGTTGTTGGGGGTGCGAGGGCCTTCCCTACCGCCAAGTGCTGGGGCCCCGACGCTACCAAGACCTCTGTCCGGGTTCCGGGGGTGTTTCGGGGGGGCCGGCGAAGCATTGGGCGATGGCCATCCATTCGGTGGCTGGCTCGCCATTCACGGTGAGGTGGGTGTCGGTGATGTTGCGGCCTTGGGTGACTACGTGGGCAAACTCCACAGCGTCGCCCTCGATGAGGTGGTCTTCGCTTGCGTCGTTCCAAGTCCACACGGTTCCCGACGGGGCGGTCAGGCGCACATGGGGTGCTGGGGACGGCACTGGGAGCTTGCGGTTGACGAAGGTCCAGCCCATCGTGCGCACGCCGATGTGGCAGATGTTGCGGACTCGGTCGGTGTTTGTGCGGGTCACTTGCAGGAGGTCGTAGATGTCCTGGCCGTGTGCCCAGGTTTCCATCTGCCGCGCCGTTGCCATCATGCGAATGCCCATATCGGGGCCGAACCACGGCGCTCGGAGGGCGGGATCGGCCGCGTCGAGTGCGCTGCAGAGGTCGTCGAAATAGGAACGCCAGCGGTCGAGCAAGGGCTTTCCGGCCAACGGTTCTGGTGCAGCTGCTCCACCTCGGGCCCGCTCGGCAGCCCAGCGACGGAAGCCCTCTGGGTCCGTCACCGAATGCACGGCCCAGCGGTCCGCATCGTGCAGGTGCTGCACCACCCAATTGACGGTGCGGCCCTTGAACGGCGTGGGACGCTCCCACGCATCGGCCGGCAAGGCTGTCAGAAGCCCATAGAGGGCCTCGCCCTCCTCCCGAAGGTCATCCACCTGCTGCAGGCCCAACGCTCGTCTCCTCCCAACGTGATGCGCGGTGAGTATGGCATCATCGGCGGCAAACGCACCGCACGAGGCGTGTCGTGGCGCGGCCCGGTCGAATCGCATCCTTCCTGCGCAGCGACGCCGTAGTCGCTTTTCTCGGCATCATGGGCGCTACGGCCATGGTGCTGATCGTCATGTTCTTGATCTCGTGGCAGCTCTACCGAGAGCGCTATGGCTGGTCGCTCGGGGATTACTTGGAGCTCTTCTTCTAGCGCATGAGGAAGGCCACCCGAAGAAGGGCGACGCATGCGTCGCCCTGTCCGGCAGCCGGGTGCATCGCCGCCAAGCCCGACAGACTGCTAGTGCGTGACAAGGCGGGCCTTCGCAGGGAAGGCATCCTGCCGTCCCTGCGCGCCCTCGGGCGCGCTGGCCGCGACCTCAATAAGGGCGCCTATCGGCGCCAGGGAAGGCAGGATGCCTTCCCTCCGAGGGCCCGCCCGTAGCAAGCACCGACAGGCTACCTACGGACTTCGCTCCGCTATCGACGGAACTCGCCCCTACGGGCGCCCTACCAAGTGGTCAGACGCGAGTCAGATTGGCGCGGTGCTCGAAGGAGACCGACTCGGCGTCCGCCTCCTCGCCGGCCGATCCGCGACTCACGCCAACGGTGCGACCATGCCCCAGGAGCGTGGCGATGGTGTCGGAAATCGGGATCGAGGCTTGGGCGCTGTTCACCGGCAGCGTGCCGATGGCGAGCGGTTCGCCTTTGCCGCGCACCAGCCACAGATGATAGGCGGTGTCGCCCGTCGCCCTTGCCGTAACGGCTCGTGCCGTCACCACGCCTTCTTCCAGGTTCGCGCCGATTACCCACAGCGGCTCCGCGTCGAGGGCTCCGACGATGGCAACGTAGTCCGGCCCCGGCGCAGGATCGGAAAAGTCGAAACTGGCGACGACGGCGAACAGCGCACCGATGGTTGCGGCAATGCTCCAGCCCTGCCAAAAGCGCACGGACCCGAACATGCCCGTCGTTTGCTCTGCTTGATCCAAGGGAAGGTCCTCACGGCGGATTCGCGAAGGCGCGAAACATACCAGCGAGGCGACAGATTCGCCACCGCGAGGGCGGTTCTCATGGCTCCAGCGTTGGCATTTACCCCCGGCGCACACTCCTTGGCTGCTACACTGCGGCCGTTCAAGGGCAGCGGAGAAGCGACCATGCCGTGGTGGGGTTGGCTCATCATGGGCGCAGTGCTCGCCGGCGTCGAGTTGACCGCCGCGGATCTCGCCTTCTACTTCATCTTTCTCGGCGTCTCGGCCATCGTCGTGGGGCTAGCGGAGCTCGCCGGCGCAGACCTTCCGCTGTGGGGCCAGTGGCTCGCGTTCGCTGGCATCTCGCTCTCCTCCATGGTGCTCTTCCGCAAGCGCGTCTACGAAAAGCTGAAGGGCGATGCGCCGGGATTCGACAGTACGCCAGCCGGAGAGGTGGTGGAGGTCACCGAGGCCGTGGGCGTGGGTGAGCGCACTCGCGTGCAACTGCGCGGCTCAGAGTGGAACGCCACCAATGTGGGCGCGGCGCCCATCCCCGCTGGCAGTTCCGCCCGCGTCGTGGGGCCGCGCGGCGCCGGTCTCGAGATCGAGTCGCTCGCGCAACTCGACCAGCAACAAGGAGGTTAGAAGTTGGAAACCCTGATCGTCGCCGGCGTCCTCGCCATCCTGGCCATCGTTATCATCATCAAGACAGCGGTGATCGTGCCGCAGCAGAACGCCTATGTGATCGAGTCCCTTGGCCGCTACGCGCGCACGCTGCGGGCAGGGTTCCACATCCTGGTGCCGTTCCTCGACCGCGTGGCCTACAAGCACACCTTGAAGGAACAGGCGGTGGACGTCCCGGAGCAACTCTGCATCACCTCCGACAACGTGCAGGTTGGCGTCGATGGCGTGCTCTACCTGCAGATCATGGACGCCCAGGCGGCGTCCTATGGCATCGCCGACTACCTCTTTGCCATCACCCAGCTTGCCCAGACCACCCTGCGCAGCGAGATCGGCAAGATCGAGCTCGACAAGACGTTCGAGGAACGCGGTCACATTAACCTCCGCGTAGTGGAGGAACTTGACCGCGCCTCCGACCCTTGGGGCGTGAAGGTGCTGCGCTACGAGATCCAGAACATCAACCCGCCGGTCGATGTCGTGTCCGCAATGGAGAAGCAGATGCGCGCCGAGCGCGAGAAGCGCGCCACGATCCTACAATCCGAAGGGGAGCGCGACGCCCGCATCAACGAAGCGGAGGGCGAAAAGCAGCAGGTCATCAAGCAGTCGGAAGCCACGAGGGAGCAGCAAATCAACGAGGCGCAAGGCGAGGCGGCCGCAATTCTGGCCATCGCCGAAGCGACCGCCGCTGGACTGACCAAGGTCGCCGACGCGCTCAACGCCGACGGCGGCGACAAGGCCATGCAACTGCGGGTGGCGGAGAACTACCTCGAGCGATTCGGCAGCCTCGCCAAGGAAGGCAACACCCTCATCGTGCCTGCCAACTTAAGCGATATGACCTCGATGATCGGCGCCGCCACGCGGGTTCTGGAGGCGACAAAAGGAACTGGCGAGGAACCAAGGAGTCGATAGGCGAGCGCCTCAGCCCAGCCGGGCGTTCCACTCCTCCACGCGAGTGCTCTTCGCGGCGAGCAAGGCGTCAACTTCCCCGCTGATGGCGATGGATTCGATACGGTCGCCCTGGCCGATGGCATCCACCACCGACTGATCCGAACCGTCCACGACCTCGCCGAAGATGGTGTGGGCATCGTCGAGCCAAGGCGTTGGCACGTGGGTGATGAAGAACTGCGAGCCGTTGGTGCCGGGGCCCGCATTCGCCATCGAAAGACGCCCAGGCCGGTCGTGGCGCAACTCCGGCGTGAATTCATCCTCGAATTGATAGCCAGGCCCCCCAGTTCCCGTGCCCTGCGGACACCCCCCCTGAATCATGAAACTGTCGATCACGCGATGAAAAACGAGGCCATCGTAGTAGCCACGCGAAGCAAGGTTGACGAAGTTGGCCACCGTCACTGGAGCGTGATCCGGAAACAGCTCCAGGCGGATGTCCCCCTTCTCGGTCGTGATCGTTGCCTGCATGGATTACCCCTTCTGTTGAAGCCGCCATGCTACCAGCCCCACGATGACGAGCTTCATCCGGTGCTACCGCGACGGCGGTACACTAGCGGCTCGCAGATGTGCCAGCGCCTTGGAGAAACCGCCATTGAAGGAGGCCACGACGTCCATACCGCATTGGCGGTAGAGGCGAGACACCGTCGCACGTTCGTGCTCTACGTCCTCTTGGTACTGTGCAAGTCCTGATGAACCACCCTCTCGCCGAAGCGCTGGCAGACCGAATCTTGCTGCTCGATGGGGCCACCGGCACCGTGCAGCAGGCGTGGAACCTTGATGAGGACGACTATCGCGGCGAGCAGTTTCGGCAACACTCCATTCCGCTCAAGGGCAACGGCGATGTGCTGTCGCTGACGCGGCCGGATGTCGTCGCCGCCACCCACCGGCAATATCTCGAAGCCGGCGCCGACATGATCGAGACCAATACGTTCACGGCCACATCCATCGCCCAAGCGGATTACGGTCTCGAAGCGTCGGTTGCGGCGATGAACCTCGCCTCCGCCCAAATCGCCCGCGAAGTCGCCGACGAGTTCGCCACCAGTTCACGACCACGTTTCGTCGCCGGCGTGCTCGGCCCCACCAACCGAACCGCCAGCATCTCGCCGGACGTGAACGACCCCGGCGCCCGCAACATCCGCTTCGTCGAACTTGTCGGGGCCTATCGCGAGGCGGCCGAGGCCCTGCTCGACGGCGGCGTGGATCTCGTAATGATCGAGACCATCTTCGATACGCTGAACGGCAAGGCAGCCTTGTTCGCGCTCGACGAACTGTTCGCCGAACGAGGCCGGGCGGTGCCGGTGATGGTCTCCGGCACCATCACGGATCTCAGCGGTCGCACCCTCTCCGGGCAGACCCCAGAGGCGTTTTGGAACTCCGTGGCACCGGCTCGCCCGCTCATCGTCGGGCTCAACTGTGCGCTCGGGCCGGAGGCATTGCGACCTCACGTCGAAGCGCTCTCCCGCGTTGCCACCACTCACACAAGCGTGCATCCGAATGCGGGGCTGCCAAACGAGTTCGGCGGCTACGACGAGTCGCCCGAAGCCATGGCGCGCGTTGTTGGCGAGTTCGTCGACCAGGGCCTCGTCAACCTCATCGGCGGTTGCTGCGGCACCACGCCGGAACACATCCGCGCCCTCGCCGAGCGCATCGACGGCGCATCCCCGCGCCGTCCCGCCCAGGCAAAGACCGCCCTGTCGCTGTCTGGCCTCGAAGCCCTCGATGTCACGAGCGACAGCCTGTTCGTCAATGTCGGCGAACGCACCAACATGACGGGCTCCGCGCGCTTTCGCCGCCTCATCAAGGCTGGCGATTTCGGCACGGCGCTTGACATCGCCCGCCAGCAGGTGGCCAACGGCGCCCAGATCATCGACGTCAACATGGACGAGGGCATGACCGACGGCGTGGCCGCGATGCAGCACTTCCTCGACCTCGCCATGACCGAGCCCGACATTGCCCGCGTGCCGGTGATGATCGACTCGAGCAAGTGGGAGGTGATCGAGGCGGGGCTGCGCTGCGTGCAGGGCAAGGCCATCGTCAATTCGCTCAGCCTCAAGGAGGGCGAAGCGGAGTTCGTCCGTCAGGCCCGCCTCTGCCGCCGCTACGGCGCTGCCGCCGTGGTGATGGCGTTCGACGAAGAGGGCCAGGCCGACTCGCTCGAACGGCGCAAGGAGATCATCTCCCGCTGCTACCGCATCCTCACCGAGCAAGCGGACTTCCCCCCTGAAGACATCATCTTCGATCCCAACATCTTCGCCATCGCCACCGGCATCGAGGAGCACGCCAGCTACGGCGTCGACTTCATCGAAACCGTGCGCTGGCTCAAGGCCACCTACCCGGCCACGCGCTCCTCCGGCGGCGTCAGCAACGTCTCTTTCTCGTTCCGCGGCAACGACCGCGTGCGTGAGGCGATCCACGCGGTGTTCCTCTACCACGCCATTCGCGCTGGCTTGACGATGGGCATCGTCAATGCCGGCCAGCTCGCGATCTACGAAGACATCCCGAAAGAGCTCCGCGACGCCTGCGAAGATGCCGTCCTGAACCGCCGCGCGGACGCCACCGAACGCTTGCTCGAAGTGGCCGAGCGCCACGCCGGCAAGGGCAGTGGCAGCGCGGCCCTCGACGATTCCTGGCGCGAGGCATCCGTGGCGGAGCGGCTCAGACACGCACTCGTGGGCGGCATCGCGCAGTACATCGTCCAAGACACCGAGGCGGCGCGCCAGGACGCGAAGCGTCCCATCGACGTGATCGAAGGCCCGCTCATGGACGGCATGAACGTCGTGGGGGACCTTTTCGGCGCCGGCAAGATGTTCCTGCCCCAGGTGGTGAAGAGCGCCCGCGTGATGAAGCAGGCGGTCGCGCATCTGGTGCCCTTCATCGAAGAGGATCGCAGCGCCGGGGAACCCGCCAGCAACGGCCGCATCGTCATGGCCACGGTGAAGGGCGACGTGCACGACATCGGCAAGAACATCGTCGGCGTGGTGCTGCAATGCAACAACTTCGAGGTGCACGACCTCGGCGTGATGGTGCCGGCCGAGCGCATCCTCGACACGGCCGAGAGCATCGGTGCGGACATGATTGGCCTGTCTGGCCTCATCACCCCATCGCTCGACGAGATGGTGCATGTAGCTTCCGAGATGCAGCGGCGTGGCTTCGACATTCCCCTGCTCATCGGCGGCGCCACGACCTCCAAGGCGCACACGGCGGTGCGGATCGATCCCGCCTACGAGGGCCCCGTGGTGTATGTCACCGATGCCTCCCGTGCCGTGGGGGTCTGCACGTCGCTGATGTCCGGCACGGTGCGGGCGGATTTCCTGGCCACCGTGCACGACGACTACCGGCAAGTGCGCGAACGCCGCGCCGGCGGACGCCAGAACCGGCCGCTGAAACCGTGGCGCGAGGCGACGACAAACGGCCTGCGCTGGGATTGGGATGCCTACGCGCCGCCGCGGCCGGCATTTCTGGGCACCCGCGCCCTGCCCGAGTTCCCGCTGGCGGAGTTGGTGCCGTACATCGACTGGACGCCGTTCTTCATGACTTGGCAGTTGGCCGGGCGCTTTCCGGCCATCCTCGACGACGAAGTGGTGGGCGCCGCTGCCCGCGACCTCTACACCGATGCCCAGGCCATGCTGGCAAGGGTCGTGGATGAAGGCCTGCTAACGGCACACGGCGTTGCCGGCATCTGGCGCGCGAATCGCGACGGCGAGGACGTGACGCTCTGGGGCGATGCCGAGCGCAGCACGCCCCTCGCACGCCTGCATTTCCTGCGCCAGCAATCGGGAACGGCGTTGGTGAACCACTCGCTCGCCGACTTCATCGCGCCGGCGCCGGGCGAAGATCACCTGGGCGCCTTCGCCGTGAGCGTCGGGGCGGACCTAGACGAAGCATTGGCAAAGGTGGGCAACGACGACTATCACTCCATCATGCTGAAGGCGCTTGCGGATCGCCTCGTGGAGGCGTTCGCCGAAGCGCTCCACGCCCGGGTGCGGCGCGACTGGTGGGGCTACGCGAAGGAAGAATGCCTCGACAACAGCGAGCTGATCGCGGAGAAATACGTCGGCATCCGCCCCGCGCCCGGCTATCCGGCGTGCCCCGACCACTCCGAGAAGGCAACGCTGTTTGAACTCTTGGACGCTACCAACGCAACTGGCGCCCATCTCACGGAAAACTACGCAATGTGGCCCGCATCCTCGGTGGCGGGATGGTATTTCTCGCATCCCAAGGCGCGCTACTTCGGCGTCGGCCGCATCGGCGAGGATCAACTCGAACACTACGCCGGACGCAAGGGAACCACGCCACAGGAAGCGGCCCGCTGGCTCAGCTTCTCCAGGCCAGACTGACCTCCGACTTCTTGCATGGAGAAATCCCGCAACACGTTGATAAACCACCGATGTGCCTCGAAGCGGAGTCAACACCAAAGTGCCGGCCGGATGGCGCGGTCCCACACGCCACACGAAGCGCGGGCCCATCACGCTCCTCCCGCCGAAGGCGAAGAAACCAAGGGCTTGAAATCGCAACCAGCCGTCTCCCCGCGAGACGAGCCCTTCGGCAGCGGGGAAGGGGCCCTGTTCCTTGGCGTCCGCGCGGCCCGGCCTCCCCGCCGGGGTGGGAACTTGCATGGAACAGGTACGAGCTAGCGGGTCGGCCCCTCGGCCACCCGCCGAAGGAACGTCAGGCCGAAACCACTGCGCGTGGCACGCGGGATTCCTGTAGGGTTGTTGGTTTGGTGACAGACACGCGGGCACCGATGCGCATTGGGCTGATTTCGGACTCCCACATCTCTCGCGGCGGCGAGTTGTGGCCGCAGGTGTTCGACGCTTTCCAAGGGGTGGACGCCATCCTCCATGCCGGCGATCTCTGGTCGCCGGTGCTGCTCGACGAACTCGCGGCCATTGCACCGGTGTGGGCAGCACGCGGCAACGGCGACATGCACGTCAACGACGCGCGCGTCGAAGACACTTGGGTGCTCGATTTCCAAGGCGTCAGCGTCGCGATGATCCACGACTTCCCTTCGCCTGAGCGCGCAAGCCCCGAAATCCTGGCGCGGCGCACGGAGCAGCGCTTCCCCGGCGCGACGCCGGATGTCGTGCTCTATGGCCACACCCACATCGAGGAGGCCGCCGGCGTCGAGGGCGTGCTCTACGTCAATCCCGGCTCCCCTACCCTGCCCTACAACAAATCGCTGCGCTTAGGCAGCATCGGCTTCCTCCACATCGAGACGGACCGGGTGCTGGCTGAACTGCACCAGTTAGCGGAAACCGGCACCGTGCCGATGCATCGGGCGGAGGTTCCCCGGCGCTCCCTGGAACTCGCTGCCGGTGCCGCCTGAAGTGGAACGCGGCGTTTTGCAACACGGAGGTCTAAGGCGGTGACCGACGCACGAACGGCGCTGAAGGAAGACCTTGCCCGCGGCTATCGCATCTTCGGCGCCCTCGGCTGGGGCGACCTCGGCGACGGACACATCAGCGGTCGCGATCCGGAACGTCACGATTGCTTCTGGCTGCTTCGCTACGGCGTGCCGTTTCCGGAGGCAACGACTGAGGATCTCGTGCTGGTAGGTCCCGAAGGCGAACTCGTCGAAGGAAACGGCGACATCAACCGGCCTGGTTTCTACATCCACCAGCCGATTCTCGCGGCCCGGGCCGATGTCGTGAGTGCAGCACACACCCACACCCAGTGGGGAACGCCGTTCTGCGCCGAGGTGCGCCCGATCGAGCCAATCACGCAGGAAGCCTGCATCTTCTTCGAAAACGCGGCGCTGTTCGACGACGAGGAAGTGCAGGTTCAGGGCCTCGACGCCGGCGCCCGCCTGGCGCAAAGCCTCGGTCGCAACAGGGCGCTGCTGCTGCGCAACCACGGTCCGCTCACCGTCGGCGCCAGCGTCGCCGAGTCGGTGGTGTGGTTCGCAATGCTCGAACGGGTCGCGGAGGCACATTTGAAGGCGACGAACCCGCGCCCGATTTCCCCAGCCGCTGCGCGATTTGCGCGCGACGACCTCACCCGCGAGGGCACCGCGCGTTCCGTGTTCGAGTTTCTCGGCCGCCACCACCGCGTTTGGTGATTCACCGTTCGTCTTGAGCGAGCCTTGGCGACACCTCGGGCCGACACTTAGCCACGACTACTAACCGCGCGCCTGTACGGCCAAAGCAACCACAGTAGAGGAACAGCAAATGCCCAGCGAAGAGATGCGAGCCGCCGTCCAGGCCATGCGCGACGCGCCGAGCCCCACCGACGGGGGTGGGGACATCCACGCCATGCGTCGCAACATGGAGGACATGGCCACGCTCACGCCGGTTCCGGACGACATCTCGGAGCGCAACATGGACGCTGGCGGCGTCCCCGCAAGGCACGTCAGCGCCGCCGACGTGCGGGATGACCGCGGCGTGCTCTACTTCCACGGCGGCGGCTACGTGATGGGCTCGCTCAACACCCACACCGAGCTCATGGGGCGCATTTCGGGCGCCTGTCGGGCGCCGGTGCTCGGCATCGACTATCGCCTCGCGCCGGAACATCCCTACCCGGCAGCGGTGGAAGACGCGGTGGCGAGCTACGACCGCCTGCGTGATCGGGGCATCGCACCCGGCCAGATCGTCATCGCCGGAGACTCCGCCGGCGGTGGCCTCACCCTCGCTTGCCTCCTCGCGCTCAAGGAGCAGGGCAAACCGCAACCGGCCGGCGCCGTGCTGCTGTCCCCTTGGACCGATCTCACCGCATCGGGCGCAAGCGTCCGCACACGGGCCGACGCAGACCCCATGATCGACGGTGGCGTGCTCGTGCCCATGGCCGGGTTGTATTGCGGCGACACACCTTCGACCACTCCCGGCGTTTCCCCGCTCTTCGGTGATCTGGCCGGGCTGCCGCCTCTGCTGATTCAGGTGGGCGACTTCGAAGTGCTGCTCGACGATTCCACTCGCCTTGCCGAGCGCGCTAGGGAAGCCGGCGTCGATGTGAAGCTAGAGGTGTTCGACGGCGCCTTCCACGTCTTCCAGCACAATCCGAACCTGCCGGAGTCTGCCCAAGCGCTGGCCGCCATCGGCACGTTCTTCGACCGGGTAACGGCATAGGGAAGGAGAAACCGATAAACCGCGTCGTTCGCATCCTCGCCTGCCTGCCAGCGGCCTACTTGCTCGCCAACGCCCTGGCATGGGTTCTGAACCCCGGGCGGGCCGCTGAGCGGATCGGCATGGCCCTCCTCGACGAGTCGGCCCGCGGTGCGCAGATCGGCATCACGGGCACCTACTTCCTCATCGGCGCACTGCTCGCCTTGGTGGGCGCATGGAAGGCGCAGCCGAGTTGGCTTTTCGCTGCGGCGCTGTTGCCGGGCGCCACTGCGGGGCTGCGCCTCTTGGCCTGGGGCAACCACGAGGCCGCACTCGCTACGCCATCCTTGCTTGCCGACCTCGCCATGGCCGCCGTGCTGCTGCTGGCCGCTTGGTGGCTGCGCCGCGAGCGCGCGGGCGATGCGTCCTCGTAACCGAACGCCCGCGGCCAGGGACGGATCAGGCCCTACCGAAACACCGCCATCATTCGCACCTCGATGCTCCTGCGCGGAGGCGCGTCCGGGTCCGAGTGGGGATCGTCGAACGACGTGTGCGGGCATAGCGAGGCGTAGCCGGGGCGGCTGTCGAGCTGCTTGATGAAGAGCAACTCGTCCGTGGCCATGTCGGAGAAGTAGTAGAACTCGTGATCGGGGTTGCGCACCGGCATGGAGGATTTGCCGTCCTTGCCGTAGCCCGTGTAGAAATAATCGACCACATCCTCCTTGGCAAGCGTGGCGGCGTCGATAACCGCCAGCGGATTGCGGCTGGCCGGATTGTGAATGGGCTGCCAACTGTTGTACCAGGCGAAGTCCGCGCCCTCGTAATCGGCCGGGTCCAGCCCGCGCCCTTCGAGGAGCTTGTGCGCCGTCGCGAGCGGATCCTCTAGGCTGTAGTCGCAATGGACGAAACGAGCGTAAGCCTTGTTGAAGTCCGACGTGTCCTCGGTGCGCACGACGTGCTGCGTGATGAACACCTCCTCAGCGCCGGTGATCTCCTGGGCAAGGGCCTCGATCTCCGGGTAGTACTTCGCGCGGATGTCGGCATCGCTCGTGAAGTCGTCAAGCCCGGTGACGTGGGCAACAAGCCTGAAGCCGTTCACGTCCAGGCTAAGGTCATCCAGGCGATTGCGGGCGTCGAACACCACCACGTCGTGCTTGCTGGTGTTGGCTCGCCGGGTCTCCCGGGTGCCAATGCGAGGCGTTTCGTCGCGCTCGCGCCACTCTTCGTTCAGGTAGCGCACCTGTGTTTCAACACCGATCGCCATCTTGCTCTCCGAATCTGCCTCGCCTGCACCCGATCATACGCCTTCGGCACACCGTCCGCTTCCGTCAGTACCACCGTGCCTTGTCCACGACATTCTTGAGTTCTTCGCCAGTGAGGAAGCGGCGGGCATTGTCAAGCAGGAGCTGGTAGCGCCGCTCCGGGAGGTCCTCGGCATCGGCCACCGCCACGTGGGGCGTGATGATCACGTTTTCCAGATGCCAAAGCGGATGGTCGTCCGGCAGCGGCTCGATCTCGAACACGTCGAGCCCAGCCCCGGCGATGATGCGCCCCGCCAGTGCTTCGAAGAGTTCCTCGAGGTTGGCAGTCATGCCCCGGCCGATGTTGATGAAGTAGGCAGAGCGTTTCATCAGCCCGAAGCGGCGCCGATTCCACATGAACTCGGTTTCCGGGGTGTGCGGCACGGTCGTGACCACGAAGTCCGCTTCTGGCAGACACTCGTCGAGCCGGTCTGGAGGGACGATGGTCGCGGGGCAGTCGTGCTCCGGCCGCGGATCGACGCCGACGACCTTCGCCCCCAGCGCCGCACACAGCCGTGCTGTCTCGGCGCCGATTCCACCGACGCCGTTGATGAGCACCGTTGATCCCGCGATATTGGTGTAGCCGCGCTTGCGCGCATTGCGTTCCCACCGACCTCGTCGCTGCGCCTCCATCCAATAGGGCAACCCGCGCGAGAGCGCCAGCATGAACATCAGGATGTGGTGGGCGATGTGGTCGGAGTAGATGCCGCGCGGATTGGTTATGACCACCGGATGTTCGATGAGCGCGTCGTAGTAATAGCCGGGGAACGGCCCGGCAAAGGGGTTCTGCAACCAGCGCAGGCGCCGGGCGAGCGGGAGGTTCTCCGGCGACACCCAGCCGTAGGACGCATCGGCATCGGGGAGCGCCGCCCGCACCTCGGCGTCGTCCTCTGCCAGCCGCACATCCATCTCCGGCAAGTCCTCGCGCAGGCGCTCGGCCCAGGTGCGAATGTCGTCATCGAGCGGCGGCATCATCAAAAAAGTCGTCATGCGGGGCTCCAGCTGCGCTTTCTCGACTGCAAGGGTACGCCCAACTCACGGCCTTGCGAGAAAGCTCCCCACCGACAAGGCGTCATCGCCCTCCCTGTTTGGTGGGTGTTTGGGGTTAGAGAACGCTCGCACATGCACACCCATTGGCTATGCTTGCCGTTTGCGTTTGCGAGAGCCTTCCATGCTAGAGCGTTTCCAAGTCCCGGAAGACATCGCCGTTCGCGTGCCCCAAGAGGACATGCGTGCCGCCGTCGAATCCATCTTCACCACCCTCGGAATGCCCGGGGCCGATGCGGAAGCCGCCGCCGACGTGCTGATCTACGCCGATATCCGGGGCATCGACTCCCACGGCGTCTCGAACATGATGCGCCCCTACGTCGCCGGCCTGAAAGGCGGCCAGATCAACCCCACACCCACCATGAAGCGCGCCCGCGACGCCGCCGCCGCCGTCTCCATCGACTGCGACCAAGGGCTCGGCCTCGCCCAAGGCAAGGCCATGATGGAACTCGCCTGCGAGCGCGCAAAGGCCAGCGGCATCGGCGTGGTCACGGCCTTCAATGGCCGCCACTACGGCCCCTCCGCCTACTTCGCGCACCTTGCCTTGGAGCACGACATGGTGGGGATCTCCATGACCGCCGGCGGGCTCCAAGTGGCACCCACCCAAGGTGCCGAGCCGCTGTTGGGGCTAAATCCCATCGGCATTGCAGCGCCATCCAAGAGCGAGCCACCGTTCATCTTCGACGCCTCCATGAGCTCTGTGGCCGGCAACAAAATTCAGCTCCTGCGCCGCGTCGGCGGCGAGGTGCTGCCGGGCTGGATCGCCGGCGCCGACGGCGCACCCATCATGGAGGAGTCGTCCGTGCCCGATAAGTTCCTCATGCTGCCGCTCGGCGGCACGAGGGAAATCGGCTCCCACAAGGGCTTCGGCCTTTCGATGCTGGTGGAGATCCTCTGCAGCGTCCTCACCGGCACCGGCGGCGGCCCGCACCGCCGTCAAGGCACGGCGCACTACTTCATGGCCTACGACGTGGCGACCTTCACGGACGTGGACACCTTCAAGACCGACATGGACGACTACCTGCGCTCCATTCTCGACTGCAAGCCGGCTCCTGGCGAGACCCGCGTCGTCTATCCCGGTATCCCGGAGCACGAGGCAGAACAGGACCGCCGCGCCAACGGCATTCCCTACCACCCGGAAGTGATCGAGTGGTTCAACGGCGTCATGGAGGAACTGCAGATCGCCTCGCCTCTACCGGCGTAGCGGCTGAGGCATTCGGAATCCCGGGCCGACGGGCACCAGTCCCCGACGCACAGGGAGCAGGCTTCTCCCGTCCTCGCTGTTTCGCGGGTCGAGGCCGTAGGGGACGGGCTTGTCCCGTCCCGTGTCGATTTCGTCGGAAGGTCCAGCACGGGAGGAGACAAGCTCCTCCCCTACGAAAATTTGGCCAACATCAATCAGTTACGAGTTCTGTTCCATACGAGTTTCCAGCCCAGACGAGGAAGCTCAAGACGGCAATCACCAGCGCGCTTGAGCCAGCCAGAGGCGCAAGCGGTCCCGCCAGGGAGCTTCCTGCAGCTCTGCTACATCCTCTCCTTTTGCCGTTACGGAATCTGCCGACAGGTCGAGTCTGGCGCGCGAGGCCATAGGGCTGGGGCCAGGCCCCGCACGCTAGCGAGGCGTCTGGCGGTGCTACGATGGCCGCTCGCGTACCGCAGGACTACCCAATGGCCGAGCCCCTCCACAACCTCCCCGACACACTTCGGCCCGAGGGCGACTGGGAGCACGTCTTCGCCTATCACCCCATGGATGTCGCCATTGAGCGCGCCGAGGGGGTCTATATCTTCGACAGCGAAGGCAACCGCTACTTCGACGTCTCCGGCGGACCGATGGCCGTCAACCTGCCCCATAACCACCCTCGCATGAAGCGGGCCATCGCGAGGCAGCTCGAACGCTACACCTACACCCACCCCTCCATCGCCGATCCGATGCGGGCGGAGTTCTGCAGCCTCCTGGCCGAGGTCACCCCGGCCGACCTCAACCACGCCTACCTCGTCTCTGGCGGCTCGGAGGCCGTCGAGACCGCCATCAAGCTTGCCCGACAGGCGCAGATGGCGCTCGGCAATCCCGGCAAGTACAAAGTCATCAGCCACCGTGACTCCTACCACGGCATGACCCTCGCGACGCTCGGCGTGTCGCACAATCCGAGTACCCAGGCCGTGTTCGAGCCCATGCTGCCGAAATGGCCCCACATCCGGCAATACTCGGACTTCGACCGACCGGAGGGCATGAGCCGCGAGGAATGGGGCATCGAATGCGCCCAAGCGCTCGAGTTTGCCATCCACTACGCCGGCGCCAAGTCGGTCGCGGCTTTCCTCGCCACGCCCCACGGCTGCGGTGCGGACTACGCCTGCGTGCCGCCCGACAGCTACTGGCGCCGGATCCGCGAAATCTGCGACCACTACGACGTGTTGCTCATCGCCGATGAAGTGGTCACCGGCTTCGGCCGCACCGGCAAGTGGTTCGGCATGGAGCACTTCAGCATCGACGCCGACATCATGGCGATGGCGAAGGGCATCTCAAGCTGCTACGTGCCGTTCGGGGCGGTTTCGGTGTCGCGCCGCATCAACGCGCCGTTCGAGGAGGGCACCCCGTTCGTCCACGGCTACACCTTTGGCGGCCACCCCCTCGGTTGCGCCGCCGGATGCGAACTCATTCGCGTGATCACCGAAGAAAACCTCATCGAGAACTGCAACCGCCAGAGCGAGCGCGTGTTCTCCTACAAGGGCGAACTCCTTTCCCATCCCACCGTCGCAGACGTGCGCGGCTGGGGCCTCATGATGGTGCTCGAACTCGTCGCCGACAAGGAAACCATGACCTTCTTCGACCGCAGCGTCGACGCCCAGAAACTCTTCCAGTCCATTGCACTCAAGCACGGCCTCGCCATGTACAGCTCCCTCGGCGGCGCCGCCCGCCAACCCGGAATGGCGCGCGGCCTGCCGATCTGGATCTCCCCGCCGCTGTCCATCACCACGAGCGAGGTGGAGGACATGATGCGCCGGCTGCTGGCCATGCTGGGCGAGTGGGAGGAAGCGGTTTTGTAGGCCGGCACGCAACGCAGTCGTTTCCACGAGGGCAACCTGACCAGAGCTCCGCAACAGCTTGTGCGCCTCAAACGTGGCTCGGTAAACTGCTCACCCAAACCAACAGCTAGAGCCAGCCACGTCCGAGCCAACGATGTACAAGATTGGCCGCCGACTCACCGTCTCCGAGTACCAGCGCCTTGGCCGCGAGGGTGCATTCCCGGACGACGCCCGCCTCGAACTCGTGGACGGCGAAGTGCGCCAGATGTCGCCCATCGGCGTGTCCCACGCATGGATCGTCGATCAGCTCACCTATGCACTCATCGCCCTACTTCCCAACCTCCATGTGCGGGCGCAACACCCCATCGACCTCGACAAGCACAACGAACCACAACCAGACTTGGTGGTCGCTCGGAAAACCCGGGCGTACAAGCTGCGTCATCCCCTCCCCCCAGACGTCCTGCTCGTCATCGAAGTGTCCGACAGTAGCCTGCGCGAGGACCGGCGGGGGAAGATCCCCCGCTACGCCCGCGCCGGCATCCCCGAAGCCTGGATCGTCGACGTCGGCCGGGAACGCATCCACGCCTTCAGCGAACCGGCCGGAATCACCTACCAGCGCGAAACCACCCACAACCGCGGCGAAGTGGTCCACTCCGCAGCCATCCCCTCGCTCCGCCTACCGGTGGAAGCCGCATTCGACTGACCGCACCACCCCAGCCTCCAAGCCAGATTTCTGGCACCCACTGGGGGTGATTCCGTTGTAGGCTGGCGAGCTTGCGTCGAGGGGGCGGGGTATTGACGGAGTCGGCGGAGAGCGCACGGGCGGAACCGGGGGTGCTGGGGCACCCGCGGGGGCTGTATGTGCTGTTCTTCACCGAGATGTGGGAGCGGTTCAGCTTCTATGGCATGCGGGCGCTGCTGGTGCTCTATCTCACCAAGCACTTTCTGTTCGACGATCGGATGTCGGCCGGCACCTTTGGCGCCTACGGCTCGATGGTGTATCTGATGCCGGTGCTTGGTGGCTTCATCGCCGATCGGTACCTGGGCTTTCGCCGGGCCGTCACGTTCGGGGCGGTGCTGCTCTGCTGCGGCCACTTGCTGATGGCCTTCGAGGGTGATCCGGCGACGGTGGTGGATGGCGTAGTGGTGCGCGACGACGGCGCGGTGCAGATCATGTTTCTGGCGCTGGCGTTCATCGTCGTCGGAGTTGGGTTCCTGAAGCCGAGCATCTCCACCATCGTCGGACAGCTCTATGACGAGCACGACCCGCGCCGGGATCAGGGTTTCACCATCTTCTACATGGGCATCAATCTCGGTGCGCTTACGGCGATGTTGCTGTGCGGTTGGCTGGGCGAGGCCTATGGCTGGCGCTATGGTTTTGGCCTTGCCGGCATCGGCATGTTGGCGGGGCTATTCACGTTTCTGCGCGGGCAGCGGCATTTTCTCGGCGCTGGCGAACCGGCCAATCCGGAGTTGCTCCGGGAGAGTGTCATGGGGGTGCCACGGGAAGCGATCATCTACGGTGGCGGCATCGTCGGCGTCGCGGTGGTTTGGTATCTGGTGCAGATGCAGGCCGTGGTCGGTGGCTTGCTGGCCGTGGTCGCCGTCGCCGCCGTCGGCGGCGTGACCATCTATGCGCTGTCGAAATGCACTCGCGCGGAGCAGCACCGGCTGTTGGTGGTGATCCTGCTCACCGGCGTGTCGGTGGTGTTCTGGACTCTCTTCGAGCAGGCCGGCACGTCGATGACCCTGTTCACCGATCGCAACGTGGATCGCGACGTGGCCGGGGTGTCGCTGCAAGCCTCGCAGATGGGATTCATGAACCCCGCCTTCATCATCCTGCTCGCGCCCGGGTTTGCCGTGCTTTGGCGGTTGCTTTCGCGGCGGGGGCTGGAGCCGAGCACGCCGATGAAGTTCGGCCTCGGCGTATTGCAGGCGGGGCTTGGCTTCCTCGTGCTGGTGATCGGCGCGAGCTTCGCCGACGGCATGGGGCAGGTGGCGCTCATCTGGCTTGCCCTCGCATACCTGCTGCACACCACCGGCGAACTTTGCCTTTCGCCGGTTGGCCTTTCGATGGTGACGCGACTCACCGTGAAGGAGGTGCTCGGCGTGATGATGGGGGTTTGGTTCCTGTCGAGTGCCGGCGCTTCCTACATCGCCGGGATCATCGCCGGCAGCGCTTCGGTGGAGGGGTCGCCAGGGGCAGCGGTGGACCCGGCGGCGTCATTGCCCGTGTATGCGGACGTGTTCAACACCCTGGGCTGGGCCGGCGTCGGCATCGGCATAGCCGTGATGCTGGTGGCGCCGTGGCTGCGTCGCTTGATGCATGACGATTGACGTGCGCGTGCCTCGCTTTCGCTCGGTGTTGGTCACGGGTCGCTTGTTGACCGGGATCGAGGTCGAGCCCTGGGGGGGAGGGCATCTCGCCCTCCCAACACGCCGTCATGCGTGTTCAAACCGTCTGATTTCGTTCCCGAAGGCCGCGTTGTGCAAATGCGCGCCTTGCGGCGCGTGGGAGGGCAAGATGCCCTCCCCCCAAAAAACCTCTCCCGGAGAGGTTCCTTCAAGCCTCGCCTTCTCTGCGAACCTCCCCGACAACCGACAACGCGCAGCAGTTGCCGAAGGCAACTGCCGACGCGTCCGTTAGGACGCGCGTGTACGCCTATCTTGCCCGCCGCCTGCTGGCGCTGGTGCCGACGCTGTTCTTTGCGAGCCTCATCGTCTTCATCTCGATGCGGCTCATTCCCGGCGACGTCATCGACCTCATGCTGGCGCAGAACGACATCACCACGGGGCAGGATCGCGCCCGCATCGAGGCGGCGCTGGGGCTGGATCAGCCGGTGTACGTGCAGTATTTCCGCTGGATTGGCGGCGTGCTCACGGGCGATCTTGGCACGTCGCTGTGGCAGAACGTGCCGGTTACCGAGCAGCTCAAGGCCACTTTGCCCATCACCTTCGAGCTCGGCTTCCTGTCATTGATCGTCGCGCTCACGGTGGCCTTGCCCATTGGCGTCTATTCCGCGATTCGACAGGACACGGCCGGGGACTACATCGCGCGCTCGTTTTCGCTCCTGATGCTGGCCGTGCCGGGGTTCTGGCTCGGCACGCTGGTGATGGTGTTCCCGTCCGTGTGGTGGCGCTGGGCACCGGAGCTTGAGTACACACCGTTCTTCACCGATCCGCTGGCCAATCTGGCGCACATGATCGTGCCGGCCATTCTGCTCGGGCTCTCCATGTCGGCCGTCACCATGCGCATGACGCGGACGATGATGCTTGAGGTGCTGCGCCAGGACTACATCCGCACCGCGCGGGCAAAGGGCGTCGGCGAATGGCTGCTCATAGCCCGCCACGCCTTGCGCAACGGGCTGATTCCGGTGGTGACGCTGATCGGGCTGCAAGCGCCCCTCTTGATCGGCGGCGCGGTGATCTTCGAGCAGATTTTCGTGGTGCCGGGCGTGGGGTTGCTCCTGCTCGAAGCCGTGTTCCAGCGCGACTATCCAGTGATATCGGGTGTGTTCCTCGTCGTCGGCGTCGGCGTGCTGCTCATCAACCTGCTCGTGGACGTGAGCTACGGCTGGCTCGATCCCAAGGTGCGTCACCAATGACCGAAGCCGTGTTGAATCCTGCACAGGAGCCCCTGGTGCCGCACGGTGCCGCAGGGCGGCTGCTCGCCTTCGTGCGGCGGCTGGTGCGGGAGAAGCCGCTCGGCGCCGCCGGCGGGGCGATCTTCCTCGTGTTCCTGTTCTGCGGCATTTTCGCGGACTTCCTCGCGCCCTATGGTATGAACGAGACCAATCTCGAGGTGCGACTCGAGGCGCCGTCGCTGGCGCATCCCTTGGGCACCGACCATCTTGGCCGCGACGTGCTCTCCCGAATTCTCATCGGCGCCAAGCTCTCCATGATCGTGAGCTTTCTGGCTGCCGGGATCGGCACGTTGGTATCGCTGGTGATTGGCGTGCTGTCGGGCTATCTCGGCGGCAAGACCGACATGATCCTGCAGCGTGGCGTGGATGCGTGGATGACCTTCCCCGACCTCGTGCTGCTGATCGTCATCATCTCGGTCGTGGGGCCCGGCATCCCGCAAATCGTGATCGTGCTGGGCCTCCTCTACGGCATCGCTGGCTCGCGCATCGTGCGCGGTGCGGTGGTGACGGTGAAGGAAAGCATGTACACCCACGCCGCGCAGTCCATCGGCGCCCGCACGCTGCACATCCTTGCGCGTCACATCGTGCCGAACGTGATGCCGGTGCTGATCGTGCTCTTCACCACACGCATTGGCGCCGTGATTCTGACGGAGGCAGGGCTGTCGTTTCTGGGCCTCGGCGTGCCGCCGCCGGAGCCAACCTGGGGTGCAATGCTGAGCGGCACCGGGCGTACCTACATGTACCTCGGCCCTTGGCTGGCGCTGGCACCAGGGCTGTGCTTGACCATCGTCGTCTATGCCATCAACGTCTATGGCGATGCTCTGCGGGATCTGCTTGATCCACGCATGAGGGGCAGTCAATGAAGATTCGCGCAGCTCTGTTTTCCTGTTTGGCGACACTGGCAACGACAGGCGTTGCCGAGACGCCACAATACGGCGGCACGCTCAACGTCGGGACGGTGGTTGTCACCCTGTCGGCGCTGTCTTGGGACCCCATCGACTGGACGTGGAAGGCGAACCACGACTACGGAATGATCCGCGAGCAGCTCTTCTCCGGCAATCTCGAAAAAAGCATCCGCAAGGGCGGCCATTACACCTTCCACGCCGAGGCCTATCTCCCCACCGAGGTAATGCGCGGGGAACTGGCCGAGAGCTGGGGCTGGGAAGACGACCGCACGCTGGTGGTGAATCTGCGGCGCGGTGCCCGATTCACCGGCAAGCCGGGGATGATGGAGCCGCGCGACCTCACGGCACACGATGTGGTGTTCACCTTCAACCTGGTGGACAACAGCCCGAAGAAGGCACAGGCGGATTACTGGGGCTATATCGACTCCGTGGAAGCGCGGGACGACTACACGGTGGTGTTCCACTTCAACCAGTACAACGCTGAATGGCCCTACCGGTTCGGCTACGGCTATCAGTCGTCCATCTCGCCGCGAGAACTCGCGGACGTCAATGCCAAGGACTGGCGCAACGTGGTGGGCACCGGGCCCTTCACGCTCACCAACTACGTCCAGGGGCACGTCCAGCACTACTCGAAGAACCCGGAATACTGGGACGCGGAGCCCATCGGCGAAGAGCGCTATCCCATCCCGTTCGTGGACGAGGTGAAGTATCGCATCATCAAGGACGAGGCCACCTTCCTCACCGCCATCCGCACCGCCAAGATCGACATTCTCGAATCCATCCGTTGGATCGCCGTGGACCACCTCAAGGAGACGACGCCCGAACTCAAGTGGGCGCGCTGGCTGGCCACCACCGGCAACTTCGTCGCCTTGCGCATGGACCGCCCTCCGTTCGACGACATTCGCGTGCGTCGAGCGCTGAACATGGCCGTGAACCAGCGGGAAATCGTGGATCTGTTCTACGGCGGTCATGCGGAACTCATGGCCTATCCGCAGCATCCCGAGTTCGGCGGCTACTTCCAGCCCTTGGAGGAGATGCCCGAGTCGGTGCAAGAGCTTTTCGAGTATCGCCCGGAACGCGCCCGGGAACTGCTCGACGAGGCCGGCGTGCCCGAGGGATTCTCCTTCAAGGTCCAGGTGTGTACGTGCTCGCCAGCCAACATGGACCTGATTCCGCTGCTCGATGACTACCTCGCCAAGGTCGGCGTGCGCATGGAGATCGAGCCGATGGAATACGCCTCGTTCCTGTCGCGCATGACGACGCTGACCCACGGCCCGGGCTACTTCATGAACAACGGGCACACCAACCCGACCACGTCGATCCGCAAGTTCATCCGCGGCCACAAGTGGAATCCGGCACTCTACGCGGATGCCGATTTCGACGCCGCCATCGACCGGCTCATGCAAACCCGCGATGAAGCCTCGCGCATTGAACAGACGAGGGCCTTGACCTTGAAGCTGCTCGAAGAGGCACCGTCCATCTGGTTACCGACGAACTACAACTACATCGCCTGGTGGCCGTGGGTGAAGAACTACGGCGGCGAACTTCGCGCCGGCGCCGTGCGGCCGGGGCCCATCTACGCACGCATCTGGATCGACCACGAAATGAAGCGCGAAATGGGGTTCGAGTGACCGCCGCGGGCGACGCTTCTGCCGGCGGGGCTCCGCTTCTCGATGTGCGGGACCTCTCCGTGTCCTTTCGCACCGACAGAGGTCTGGTGCGCGCAGTGGACGGAGTTTCCCTGCATGTGGAAGCAGGCGAGACCCTCGCCATCGTCGGCGAAAGCGGTTCCGGCAAGAGCGTGACCGCACTTTCCATCCTGCGTCTAATTGACGACGCGGGAAGCATCGACGGCGGGCGCATCCTGTTCGATGGCGAGGATTTGCTGCGCCACGACGAGGCGACCATGCGCGCCATCCGCGGCGACCGCATCGCCATGATCTTCCAGGAACCCATGTCGTCGCTGAACCCCGTGCTCACCATCGGCAAGCAGGTGGGGGAACCGATTCGCCTGCATCGCGGGTCGGTTTGGAAGCAGGCCTATGAACGCGCCGCGGAGCTTTTGCGGCGGGTGCGGATTCCCGACGCCAGCGGACGGCTCAAGGACTATCCGCATCATTTCTCCGGCGGGATGCGACAGCGGGCGATGATTGCCATGGCCCTCGCCTGCCGCCCGCGCCTCATCATCGCCGACGAGCCGACGACGGCCTTGGATGTGACGGTGCAGGCGCAGATTCTGGCGCTTTTGAAGGAACTCACGCGAGAGGCCAACTCGGCGCTCATCCTCATCACGCATGATCTTGGGGTGGTAGCGCGGTATGCGGATCGGGTCGCGGTGATGTATGCCGGACGCGTGGTGGAGACTGCCACCGCACGGGCGCTCTATGCCGATCCGAGGCATCCCTACACCGCAGGCTTGATGGCGTCTATCCCCACGCTCGATGGCGATGTCGAGGGTTCTCGCCGACTCGCCACCATTCCGGGCCAGCCACCCGATCTCGCAGCGTTGCCCGAGGGCTGCGCCTTTGCGCCGCGCTGCCCACACGCATTCGAGCGCTGCGGCCAGCCGCCGCCGCTAGAGGAGACGGAAGCGGGCCGGTTCAGTGCCTGCCACTTCCGCCCTCCGAGCGGGAGAGCGCAAGTGGCTTCCCGATCCATGGAGAAAGTCTCCTAACACGTTGATGTACCAAGAAATCATCTCGAAGCCGAATCAACACCAACGAACCGGCCGGATGGCGCGGTCCCACACGCCATTCGGAGTGAGTGCCTGTCACGCTCCTCGCGCCGAAGGCGAAGCAACCAAGGGCCAGAAGGTGTCACCAGCCTCCTCCCCGCGAGACGGGCCGGTCGGTGGCGTGGAAGCGGTCCTATTCTCTGCGCGTCCGCGACCCAGCGTCCTCGGCGGGCTGGAAACTCGACACCGGAGTGGGCCATGACCGACGCGCTGCTTCAGGTGCAAGACCTCAAGGTGCATTTCCCCGTGCGTGAGGGGCTCTTGCAGCGCGAGGCAGGTTCGGTAAAGGCGGTGGACGGCGTGTCGTTCGAGCTCCGCCGCGGCGAGACGTTTGGCCTTGTGGGCGAGAGTGGCTGCGGCAAGTCCACCACGGCGTTAGCCGTCTTGCGGATGATCGAACCAACCGCCGGGCGAATCGTCTTCGAGGGCGAAGATGTCACCGAACACACCGCGGCGGGGATGCGGACCATTCGCCGGCGGATGCAGATGGTCTATCAGGACCCGTTCGGCGCCCTCAATCCGAGAATGAAGGTGCAGGACATCATCGGCGAACCGCTGGTGGTGCATGGCCTGGCCAAGGACCGCAGCGCCTGGCGCGCACGCATCTCGGAGTTGATGGATTTGGTGGGGCTGTTGCCGGATATGGCGGATCGCTATCCGCACGAGTTCTCTGGCGGCCAGCGCCAGCGCATCGGCATCGCCAGAGCCTTGGCGCTCGAGCCCAGCCTCGTCATTTGCGACGAACCGGTCTCCGCGCTCGACGTCTCGATCCAGGCGCAGGTGATCAACCTCTTGGTGGAGTTGCAGGAACGCCTAGGGCTCACCTATCTCTTCATCGCCCACGACCTATCCGTGGTGCGCCATATCAGCGACCGCATCGGCGTCATGTACCTCGGCAGAATCGTCGAAGTCGCCGACCGCGATACGCTTTTCAAGAACCCCCGCCACCCGTACACCCAAGCCCTACTGAACGCCGTCCCCCTCCCAGACCCGGAGCTGGAATCTCGCCGCCCAGAAAACCTGATCGCTGGCGAAGTTCCCAGCGTCCGCAACCCGCCACCAGGCTGCCGCTTCCACCCAAGATGTCCAAAGGTGATGGAAGTGTGCAGCCAAGAGGTGCCGATACTGCACGGCGAAGAAGCGACCGGCCAAGTCGCCTGCCACCTTCATCCGCCAGGCGACTAGCCAGAGGCGAGGGCCTCACGCGTCGAAAACGGCGCCCACGTCAACTTCGAGGCCTTGCAGCAATGGCGAGGTGGCCGTGCCGCCCCGCCTGAACACGCCGTGTTCGGTGTAAGCATCGCCATCGAGGGTGAGGACTGTGATCGTCTCTTCACGTGGATCGACGATCCAGTATTCTGGAATGCCCGCTTCGGCGTAGTCGAGTGGCTTCTGCACCAAGTCGCGGCGACGGCCCTTGGGGCTCACCACCTCCACCACCAGATCAGCGCCCAGCCAGAAGCGGTCTTGGAAGCGCGGATCGTCTCGATCTAGCAGCACGAGCAGGTCTGGTTCGCGGAATTTGCCTTGGCGCACTCGCACTCGAAGGGCGGAGAACAAGACGAGGCCGCCCAGACGAACCACATGCTCTTTGAAGCAGTCGTTCAGGAACGACAGGACCGCTTGGTGCGTCGAGGTGGGCATCGGCAGTGCTTCCACAAAGCCATCGGTGAATTCGACCAGACGGTTGGTCTCGTCGGTCAGCCACAGATAGTCTTCGTCACTCCACTTGCCTTGCCGGGGGAGGGCGCCACACCAGAGGGCGTCTAGTGCTTCTTCGCGGGCGTAGGTCATGTTCCGCGCCATGTCTGTTGGGGCAATCATAGCGGTTCTTGGGGCTGTGGGATGGTTCTGGACAGAGGCGTCTCGCCCTCCTGCAAGGGGCTCAAATTCGTGCCTCGATGAGGTCCTGCAATCGCACTACTCCAACCGGGCGCATAGCTTCCAGCACGACCAGTTCCGTAATGCGGCTCTCGCGCATTTGGCGCAGACAATCGATGGCCTTGGCGTCGGTGGCGGTGGCACCGTGAACGTCGGTGGGAGCGTTGCTCTCGGCGCCTCGGCGGCTGCGGCGGAAGCACTGGGCGGCGGAGAGTGCGCGCACGTCTTCGCCACGCAGGAGCAGGCGGCGGATGTCGGCGTCGGTCACCACGCCGACGTGGCCGCCGTCGTCGTTGACGATGATGGCCATGCCGATGCCCTTGGAAGAGATTTCGTAGACGAGGTCGGCAAAGCGAATGCTGCCCGCGACGATGGGCAAGGCATCGCCTTGGATCATGAGGTCCTTCACTTCCAGCAGCAGCCGCCGACCGAGCGTGCCGCTCGGGTGGAAACGGGCAAAATCGTGGTCGGTGAGGCCCTTCTCCTGCTGCACCAGAATCGCCAGCATGTCGCACACCGCCATCGTCGTCAGCGTGCTGGTGGTGGGCGCGAGGTTGAACCGATCGATTTCGGGCAGCACGGGGATGGCAAGCGGAATGTCTGCCACGGACGCGAGGCGTGAGCCGGGCTCAGTCACGGAGATGACCTTGCCCTGGGTCACCAGCCGGAACTGGCGGGCGAACTCGATGGTCTCCTCGTTGCCGCCGCTTTTGGAGAGCGCCAGCATGGCGGAACCGGGCTGAACGATGCCGAGGTCGCCGTGCAATGCCTCCACCGGATGCACGAAGGCAGTCTGCGTGCCGGTGCTCGACAGCGTCGCCGCTGCCTTCTGCGCCACCAGGCCGCTCTTGCCGAGGCCGGTGACGATGAGGATGGAGTCGAGTCCGGCAATCACCTGCACGGCTTGCGCCAGCCGTTCGTCGAGCAGGCCCGACACGGCCTCAACGGCTGCCGCCGATTGCGCCAGCATGGCGCGTGCGCGTGAGAGCAGGTCGGTCATTGAGCGGCATCGGTGGCGAGGTGGGGCGATTATGGCGCAGGCGATGCGTTGGTGTGGGTGTAGCCTTGCGATGTAGCTTGCTTGGCGGCTTTCGGGTTAGGCGGGCCTTCGGTGGGAAGGCAGGATGGCCCCCTTCGAAGGCGCGTCGTGGTTCGAGGATTGGTTGGGGGGTCAGGGGTTGTGAGCGGAAGAAGAATCGCGGCGTGCTGGTTGCCCGTACTGTGGTGGTCGGCCCTGCCCTGTGCGGCGGCTGCGACACCGGTCGGGGATGCCCTGTCGCGCGCGCGGGTTGGCGAGCTGACCATCAGTTGGCGGGAGCACCGCATCGACGATGCCGAGCAGGGCGCATCGATCAGCGGCAGCGACGGACTGGTGATGGCGGATCTCGATGGGGACGGCCATGAGGACGTCGTCTCCGTGCATGAGTCGGACACCAGCTACGACGGCCAGCCGGACGGGCACGTCCGCATCGCTTTCGGCAGTGCCAATCCACATGAGTGGCACAACATGACGTTGGCCGAGGGAGTGGTTGCCGCGGCGCCGGAGGATGCGGCCATTGGCGACGTGAACGGCGATGGGCTGCCCGACGTGGTGGTGGCGTCGGAGCTCGCGCATCTCGTCTACTTCCAGAACCCCGGTGCGCGAGCCCGCAAGGGTGCTTGGCCGCACCTGATCTTGCCGGGCACGTTGGGCCGGGGCTCTTGGCTGCGCGTGTTTCTCGCCGACTTCGACGGCGATGGCAGGATTGAGATCTCGGCTGCGAACAAAGGGGCGCAGAACCCGGGTGAAGGCGACTACGCCCGGAAGACGCCTGTGTCGCTGTTCGAGGTGGTGAGCGATCCACTGTCGGCCGCGGGGTGGCGCGAGGTGCAGCTCGGCACGTTCAGCATTCCGCAGAACGCACGGCCAGTGGACTTGGACGCCGATGGCGACTTCGACATCGTCGCTGGCAGTCGTGGCGAACGCCGCATGATCCTGTTCGAGAACGTAGCTGACGGGAATGGCTTCGAGTTCGTGGAACACCCGATTGGGTTGACGGACGGTGCCGAGGCGAGTGCCTTCAACCTCGACTTTGCGGACCTCAACCACGATGGCCGGCTGGACATCGTGACGGCGTTCGCCATGGCCGGCAGCCCGCCCGGACTCGCCTGGTTCGAGCAGCCACCGATGCAGGACGGGAAATGGGGCGCTTGGCGACTGCACCGGATCGGCACCTTCGCCCCCGACAGCATGACCGGATTCGCACTCGCCGACATCAACGGCGATGGCGAACTCGACGTGATGGCGGGAAGCTACAGCTTGGGCCCCCGCAGCGAGGACGGCGACGTCACGCCAGCGGACTCGCTCGGCCGCTTGGGTTGGTTCGAAAACCCGGGGTACTCAGCGTCGGGGAAGGCGGATGACTCGAACGAAGGCTGGACCCGCCACGACATCTCCCGCCGCAAGCGCGGCATGTTTGACAAGCTGATCCCGCGCGACCTTGATGGCGACGGCGACATCGACTTCCTCGGCACCCGCGGCAACAGCGCTCCTTTCGACGGCGTGTTCTGGCTGGAACAGGTGCGAACAGAAACGCCGGCGCAGGCCTTCCAAGGAGCATGGCCGAACGACAGCGAGGAGATGCCGCTGCCGGGTTTCTGAGGCTCTGCCCGATAGCCTGGGCAATCCGTGCTTCGGCGGCCGGAGAGCCGCCGCAAGGCGACCCAACGGAGGTTGCTAAACCAGTAGGCGGTAGGGCTGTTCGAGGTATTCCCGCACCGCGGCCAGAAATTCCGCCGCCGGGGCGCCGTCGAGGACGCGGTGGTCCCAGGTGAGGGAGAGGCGGAGCATTGGGGTGCGGACGGGGGTGCCGTCGTGCCACTTCACGCCGTCGTAGATGCGACCCACTCCGAGGATGCCGGCCTGCGGCGGGTTCAGGATGGGGGTGAAGGTGTCGACGCCAAACATGCCGAGCGAGGTGACGGTGAAGGTGCCGCCCGTAAGGTCGCCGAGCCCAAGGGAGCCGGCACGAGCGCGGCTCGCGAGGTCGGCGGACTCTCGGGCAACTTCGCGCAAGGGCTTCTCGTGGGCATCGCGGATGACCGGCACGATGAGCCCTTCGTCCAGTGCTACCGCCACGCCGACGTGCGCGTAGTCGTAGGAGGTGATGGCATCGTCGCTGAGGCAAGCGTTCATCTTCGGGTGCCGGATGAGCGCACGGGCAGCGGCAACGATCACAAGGTCGGTATAGGTCACGCGAACGCCGTCTTCGGCCCACTCGTCGATGAGGTTGCCGCGTAGCTTCACGAGATCGGTGACGTCGACTTCCATGTCGATCGTGAGCTGCGCCGTGTCGCGCAGACTCGAGTGCATCCGCTCCGCGATGGTGCGGCGCATGGCGGACATGCGCGTGGCCGTGCCGGCGGATGGTTGCGCCGGCGCCGGCGCTTCGGCCGCTGCCTGCACGTCCTCGCGGGTGATTCGGCCTCGAGGACCGCTCCCATCGACCGTGGCCAGATCGACATTGAGCTCGGCCGCCAGCTTGCGCGCTGCCGGCGACGCCGCGATGCGCTTTGGCGGTTCCGGCGCGGGCGGTGCTGCGGGCACGTCGCCTTCGACGATGCGGCCGCCGGGCCCACTCCCCGCCACGCCTTCGAGCGACACACCCCGCTCTCGTGCCAGACGGCGGGCGGCTGGCGATGCGGCCACACGCGCTCCAGACGCGGCCGGCTTCGCTTGCACCGGGCGCGGGGACGCTGGCTCCTCGCCTACAACCGCGATGTCGCGCTTGGGCTTTGGTCTTGGCAACACGTCCGGGATGGTCTCGCCGTCGGCATAGATGAACCCCACCACGTCGCCGGGCTCGAGCGTGTCGCCTTCGGCAGCAAGGTGCCGGACGATACCGGACGCCTCCGCGTCCACATCGAGGTTCACCTTCTCGGTTTCGAGCCGGTAGAGCATTGCGCCGGCTTCCACCCGTTCGCCGTCGGCGACATACCACTCCTCGACCGTGCCTTCGTGCATGGTCATCCCCACCTTGACGAGGTAAATCTCGGTCGGCATGTCAATCTCCGGTGCTGTTGCTCGGTGTCGGGTGTGCGGGACGGGCTCCTCTTGCGAGGGGAGGCCCCTCGCGCTCCCCCGCGCTGAGGGCTCCGCGTTCGACGGAGAGCCGGCCCGCCCTAGCTGCATGGGCGAGGGCGCGACGCACGCTGATGACGTGGGGCCCGTCGCGCCGCATTGTGAAGGTGGCGCGCTGCCCCGGCTTCAAGGTGCGCTCTCGCTCCCCGTCGAAAGCCAGCGTCGCCGGGCCCTGCAGATGCACCGGCGCGTTGAGTGCGACGTTGCGTGTCGCGGCCACCGCCACATCGGCGAAATGCCCTGGTGCCACGGGCGCGTGCAGGACCCGTGTCGCCGGTCGTTCGTCGGCTGCGAACTCGATCAGTACGCCGCCATCGCACGATGCCGCAAGCGGCAGCGCGAAACCGGCGACCCCGGTCATACCCACCGCAGCAGGATCGGCTCGCGTCAGCACGGCCATGATCCAGGTGCGTGGATCGACGATGGCGCGGGCACCCAGGAAGCGGTCGGTTGTCGCCACCGCGTCGATCAGTGCGAGGTCGTCCGGCTCTGCCTCGATTGCCACGTGAATGACCTTGGCACGTTCCGAGACGGCAGCCAGGGGTACGCCTCCACTAGCGACCAACCCGGCCGCAACCCCGGCGGCTGTGGCCTCCTGCATGTGCGGGAACGCGTTGTTGGTGCCTGTGGAGAGCGGAATCAGCGGCGCGTCCAGCCAGCCCTGCGCGAACGCCCGGTTAGTGCCGTCGCCGCCGAGCGTGATGACGGTGGCAGCGCCCTTGAGTGCCTCCGCCGCGGCGCGGGTGTCGGCCGCGGTTCCCGAGGCTTCGATGTCGAGGGGAGTCGCCGCAATGCCCGTCTCCTCGGCTGCGCTCGCGACGATGTTGTGCGAGTCCGGCAGATAGCGCACGAGCACCGCAGTGCGTGAGTCTTCCTGCGAGGTCTGGCCACGCCGTCGCTGCGCCGCTATGCCGGCCAGACAGCGACGCACAATGGCCGCCTTCTCTTGGTTGTCGAACACGGACGCCCGCGCGGTCAGGCGCCGCACGTCCTTGCCAGATGCAGGGTTGGCGACGATGCCGACGACTCGCGTCGCGGCTTGCTGCGGCAGGCTCACGCCAAGACCACCGTGCGCCGACGAGAACCCCGACTCGCTACCCGGCTATTCGCTACCGAGCAGTTCCTTCGCCGCCGCGACGATCTTCGGCGCGTTCGGCAGCCACGCCTGCTCCAGGTTCGCGGCGAACGGCACCGGCGAGAACGGTGCGCCGATCCGGGCCACAGGCGCGTCCAGGTAGTCGAACGCGAGTTCCTGAATCTGCGAGGCGATCTCGCCGCCGAGCCCGCCGAAGCGCACCGCCTCGTGAACGACGATGGCGCGGTGAGTTTTCTGCACCGACGCGACCATCGCCTCGGTGTCCATGGGTTGCAGCGAGCGCAGGTCAATAACTTCTGTGTCGATGCCTTCCTCCGCGAGCGCTTCTGCGGCGGTGGTGGCCTCATGCACCATGCGGCTGTAGGTGACGATGGTGAGGTCGCTGCCTTCGCGCGCGGTGCGGGCCTTGCCGATCGGCACCTCGTAGCTGTCCTCCGGCACCTCGCCGGTATTGCGCAGCGAGAGCTTGTTCAGCACCACGAACACCGGGTTGTCGTCGCGCGAGGCGGCGATGATGAGTCCCTTGGCGTCGTGCGGCGTTGCCGGCGCCACCACCTTGAGGCCCGGCAGGTGGCAGATCCACGCCTCCAGGCTTTGCGAGTGCTGCGCCGCCATGTTCATGCCGCCGCCCGACATGGTCACGACGGTGATGGGGAGCGTCGCCGAGCCACCGAACATGTAGCGCATCTTCGCCATCTGGTTGGCGATCTCGTCCATGCACTCGCCCATGAAGTCCATGAACATGATGTCGATGATGGGCC